>NZ_JACCFP010000001.1:1200000-1500000 GCF_013410655.1 Nocardioides thalensis | reverse complement strand
GACGTGCGCGTCCTTGCCGGCCCGTACGCCGCCCTTGGCCTGGCCTTCGAGCACCAGCACGACGACGTCGTGGCCGGTGTCAGCCACGAGCAGCTCCTCGTGCAGCCGGCGGGCCGCACCGGCCCGGTCCTTCCACCAGCCGTCGGGTCGCGCGCCGACGACGTTGGCGCCGTCGACGACGAGGACGGTGGTCATGGCTCCCTTTCGGCTCACTGGGTCTCGCTACACCGCTGCGCGGGTTCGCGGGCTCACCCGCGGCGGCACTCGACCTGGCCGCCCGACGCCGCGCGCTCGCTGCGCTCGCGCACGGCTGGGCGTCTCACTTGAGGAACTTGGAGAAGTCCTTGGGGAGGTCGAGGTTCGCCGCGGCGGCCTCGTAGTCGATGTCCTCGCCGGGCAGGCCGAACGGGTTCGCCGAGGACGCGGCCGCCTTCTCCTTGGCCTGGGCCGCCTCCTGCGCCGCCTTGGCCGGGTTGCCCGACCGCCGCTTCTTGCCCTTCGCCTGCTGCTTGGCCTTGGCCTTCGCCGACACGCGCTTGCCGCCGCCGGGGCCACCGGCACCGGGCATGCCGGGCATGCCCGGGACGCCGCCGAAGCCGCCACCCTTGGCCATCTGCATCATCATCTTGCGCGCCTCGAAGAACCGGTCGACGAGGTTGTTGACGTCGGACACGGTGCGGCCCGAGCCCTTGGCGATGCGCGCGCGGCGGGAGCCGTCGATGATCTTGGGGTTGGCCCGCTCGGCCGGCGTCATCGAGCGGATGACGGCCTCGACCCGGTCGATCTCGCGCTCGTCGAAGTTCTCGAGCTGGTCGCGGACCTGGCCCATGCCGGGCAGCATCTTGAGGATGCTCGACATCGACCCGAGCTTGCGCACCTGCTGCATCTGGGACAGGAAGTCGTCGAGCGTGAACTCGCCGCCCTGACCGGTCAGCTTCTGCGCCGCCTTGAGGGCCTCCTCCTGGTCGAACGCCTTCTCGGCCTGCTCGATCAGGGTCAGCACGTCGCCCATGTCGAGGATGCGCGACGCCATCCGGTCGGGGTGGAAGACGTCGAAGTCAGTGAGCTTCTCCCCCGTCGACGCGAACATCACCGGGCGGCCGGTGACGTGGCGGATCGACAGGGCGGCGCCACCGCGGGCGTCGCCGTCGAGCTTGGTGAGGACCACGCCGTCGTAGCCGACGCCGTCGAGGAACGCCTGCGCGGTCGTCAGCGCGTCCTGGCCGATCATCGCGTCGACGACGAAGAGCACCTCGTCGGGCTGGACGGCGTCGCGGATCCCGGCGGCCTGGGCCATCATCTCGGCGTCGACGCCGAGGCGGCCGGCGGTGTCGACGATGACGACGTCGTGGAGCTTGCGCTTGGCCTCCTCGATCGACGCTCTCGCCACGCCGACGGGGTCGCCGACGCCGTTGCCGGGCTCGGGTGCGAACACCGGTACGCCGGCGCGCTCGCCGTTGACCTGGAGCTGGTTGACCGCGTTGGGCCGCTGGAGGTCGCAGGCGACGAGCAGCGGCGTCTTGCCCTGCTCCTTCAACCAGAGCGCGAGCTTGGCCGCCAGCGTGGTCTTCCCGGCACCCTGGAGACCCGCGAGCATGATGACGGTCGGGCCGGACTTGGCGTACCGGAGCCGGCGGGTCTCGCCACCGAGGATGCTGACGAGCTCCTCGTTGACGATCTTGACGATCTGCTGGGCGGGGTTGAGCGCCTGGCTGACCTCCTCGCCGCGCGCCCGCTCCTTGACGGCCGCCACGAAGTCCTTGACGACCGGGAGCGCGACGTCGGCCTCGAGCAGCGCGATCCGGATCTCGCGCGCGGTGGCGTCGATGTCGGCCTCGGAGAGCCGTCCCTTGCCGCGCAGGTTCTTGAACGTCGCGGTGAGCCGGTCGGAGAGAGTGGCGAACACGGGTGATGCGTCCTCGGGTGGAGTCGGGGCCTGGCGTCGGGCCGGTCGGGCTGGGTCGGACTGGGCCCGCGGCCTGCGGACATCCGATCCTAACCGGCGGTCCCGTGGGGGCGGGTGTCGGCGACCGCTCGGCACCGCCAGCGGGGACGTGTGTGATCGAGGGCACAGGGTAACGCCGGGGCATGAAGCCCCACTCCGCCCTTCTCTGGACATTGATCGCTGTGCTCGGAGCCGGTTGCTGGGCCGTGCTCGCGCTCGTGCGCGGGGAGCAGATCTCCGCGCTCTGGATCCTGTTCGCCGCGCTGTCGTCGTACCTGATCGCCTACCGGTTCTACGCGCGCTTCATCGCCGACCGGGTGCTCGGGGTCGACGACACCCGTGCGACACCGGCCGAACGCAGGCAGGACGGCCAGGACTTCGAGGTCACCGACCGGCGCGTGCTGTTCGGGCACCACTTCGCCGCGATCGCCGGGGCCGGTCCCCTCGTCGGACCGGTGCTCGCTGCGCAGATGGGCTACCTGCCGGGGACGATCTGGATCATCGTCGGCGTCATCCTGGCCGGCGCCGTCCAGGACATGATGGTGCTGTTCTTCTCGATGCGCCGCGACGGCAAGAGCCTCGGCCAGATGGTGCGCGACGAGATCGGCGTCATCGGCGGCACGGCGGCTCTCGTCGCCGTCTTCGCGATCATGATCATCATCCTCGCCGTGCTCGCGCTGGTCGTCGTCAACGCCCTGGCCGAGTCGCCGTGGGGCGTGTTCTCGATCGGGCTGACGATCCCGATCGCCCTGTTCATGGGCTTCTACCTGCGCTACCTGCGACCCGGCCGGGTGATGGAGGTGACCGCGATCGGCGTCGCGCTGCTGCTCGCGGCGATCGTCGTCGGCGGCTGGGTCGACGACACCGCTCTCGGCGAGTCGCTGACCCTCTCCCACGAGACGCTGACGATCTGCCTCGTCGTCTACGGCTTCGTCGCCTCGATCCTCCCGGTCTGGATGCTGCTGACCCCGCGCGACTACCTCTCGACGTTCATGAAGATCGGCGTGATCGTGCTCCTGGCGGTCGGCCTGGTGGTGGCGAGGCCGGTGCTGGAGAACGTCGACGTCACCGAGTGGGCGATGGACGGGACCGGACCGGTCTTCGCGGGTGAGCTGTTCCCGT
Organism: Nocardioides thalensis; assembly: GCF_013410655.1. Taxonomy (NCBI): domain Bacteria; kingdom Bacillati; phylum Actinomycetota; class Actinomycetes; order Propionibacteriales; family Nocardioidaceae; genus Nocardioides; species Nocardioides thalensis. The sequence continues at coordinate 1,496,933 of NZ_JACCFP010000001.1, read as the reverse complement.
TCGTGTTCATCACCATCGCCTGCGGCGCCCTCTCGGGGTTCCACGCGCTCATCTCCTCGGGCACGACGCCCAAGATGATCGCCAAGGAGAGCCACGTCCGGATGGTCGGCTACGGCGGCATGCTGATGGAGTCGTTCGTCGCCATCAGCGCGCTGATCGCCGCGTGCGTGATCGACCAGGGCCTCTACTACGCGATGAACTCCCCCGCCGGCGTGACCGGGGGCGAGGCGGGGACAGCGGCCGAGTTCGTCGGCGGGCTCGGCTTCTCCATCACGCCCGACGCCCTCACGCAGGCCGCGGCCGCCGTACAGGAGCCGACGCTGATCTCCCGGACCGGCGGCGCGCCCACGCTCGCCGTCGGCATCTCGCAGATCTTCACCGACGCGTTCGGCGGCGGGCTGGCCGCCTTCTGGTACCACTTCGCGATCATGTTCGAGGCGCTGTTCATCCTGACCGCCGTCGACGCCGGCACCCGGGTGGGGCGGTTCATGCTGCAGGACACCATCGGCAACTTCTGGCCGAGGTTCGGCGACACCACGTGGAAGCCGGCTGCGTGGACCGCGAGCGCCGCCGTGGTCGCCGCCTGGGGCTACATGCTGTACGTCGGCGTCACCGACCCGCTCGGCGGCATCAACCAGCTGTTCCCCCTGTTCGGCATCTCCAACCAGCTGCTGGCGGCGATCGCGCTGTGCCTCTGCGTCACGCTGATGCTCAAGCACGGCAAGGCGAAGTGGGTCTGGGTGCCGCTCATCCCGCTGGCGTGGGACCTGGTCGTGACCATGACCGCCAGCTACCAGAAGGTCTTCTCCGACAACCCCGCGATCGGCTACTTCGCGCAGGCCGACCGCTACCGCGAGGCCCGGGACGCCGGCGAGGTCCTCGCGCCCGCGACCGACGCCGGGCAGATGGACCAGGTGATCACGAACTCCACGACCAACGGCGTCCTCCAGCTCACGTTCGCCCTGCTGGTGGTCGTGGTGGTCGCCAACGCCGCCGTGGTCTGGGTCAAGGCGCTGCGGGCGGGCAGCTGCCCGACGACCGAGGTGCCGCACGAGCCCTCGTCGATCGTCGCTCCGTCGGACTTCTTCGCCACCGCCGAGGAGAAGCGCGCGGTGCGCGAGTGGGAGGACTCGCGGATGACCGGGAGCTCTCGATGACCGCGGTGACGCGCTGGTGGGCGGGTCTGCGCTGGTACCTCAAGGAGGCGACCGGCGAGGCCCGCTGGGAGAGGTACGTCGCCCGGTGCGCTGCCGAGGGACGCGAGCCGATGTCGCGCCGCGCCTACGAGCGGCATCGCTCCGACCACCGCGAGCACTCCGCCGCCGGTCGGTGCTGCTGAGCCGGCGGCTCCTCAGCCGTCGAGGGGACCGTCCGCGACGGCGGCGAGCTCGCGGTTGCGGGCGTGCCGGGCGATGAGGAACAGCACCGAGCCCAGCGCGACGTAGCAGCCGGCGATGATCCAGGTCTGGGAGTCCTGCTGGGTGAGCAGCGCGATGCTCGCCGCCAGGGCGAGGATGGGGACGACGCGCGGCGCGGTGAAGTGCTCGTGCTCGACCCGGTCCTTCTTCAGCACGAGCACCGAGACGTTGGCCGAGATGAAGACGAGCACCAGCAGCAGCACCGTGGTCCCGGCGAGCACGCTCACGTCGCCGACGAAGCTCATGATCATGGTGACCCCGCCGACCGCGAGGATCGCGACCCACGGCGTCCGCCGGGTCGCGGCCACGCGGCCGAAGATCTCCGGCAGCAGACCGGCCTCCGCGAGGCCGTAGGTCGCGCGGCTGGCCATCACCATGAAGAGGAGCGCGCCGTTCGCGATGGCCACCAGGGCGATCGCGGCGAAGAGCCAGGACGGGAAGTCGACGCCGGAGGCGTCGATCACCTCGAGCAGGGGGCCGTCGGACGTCGCGAGCTGCTCGGTGGGCACCACGATGGAGGCGCCCAGCGCGATCAGCAGGTAGACCGCGCCCGCGGTCAGGATCGCGCCGAAGAGCGCGCGGGGGTAGGCCCGGGACGGGCGCTTGACCTCCTCGGCCATGTTGGCCGCGGCCTCGAAGCCGAGGAAGGAGAAGAACGCGGTGATGGTGGCCGCGAACGCGCCCTCCGTCGGGCTGATGCCCTCGGCGAACGTCGTCACCCGCGTGACGTCGCCGTCGCCGCGTCCGAACACCATCGCGGCGACCACGATGATGATGACCAGGCCGGTCATCTCGATCAGGGTCGCGACGACGTTGGTCATCAGGGACTCGCGGACGCCGCGGAGGTTGATGACGACCAGCACGGCGATGAACGCGAGGGTGACCGGGACGGCCGGCAGGTCGACCAGCTCCTGCAGGTAGTCACCTGCGAAGGCGTTGGCCAGCGCGGCCGACGTCGTGATGCCCGACGACAGCATCAGGAAGCCGATGACGAACGTCAGGTAGGGCTTGTCGAAGGCCCGCTCCGCATAGCGGGCGGCTCCCCCGGCGTGCGGGTACTTGGTGATCAGCTCCGCGTACGTGCCCGCGGTCAGCAGTGCGAGCACCAGGGCGATGATCAGCGGCAGCCAGAGCGCACCACCGACGTCGACCGCCATCCCGCCCACCAGGGTGTAGATGCCCGCCCCGAGGGTGTCGCCGACGATGAAGAAGAAGAGCAGCAGCGTGGTCGCGCTGCGCTTGAGCTTGGTCTCGGGACCCTCTGTGGGGACGAGCGTGTCCGTCATGACCCGCAAGGTGCCCCAGAAGAGCGATCGTCATACGAATCAGGTCGTCAGCCGGCTGACGGCCTGCCGCACGGCGTGCGCCGCCTCCGCGGCTCGCGTCTCCGAGAGCGCGCCGGCCGACGCCTCCTGGACGTAGAACACGTCGACCGCCTGCGGACCCAGCGTCGAGACGTGCGCGGAGCGGACCGAGATGTCCAGGCCGGCGAGCGTTGAGCAGACGAGGTAGAGCACGCCGAGCCGGTCGGCGGCGCGCACCTCGACGACCGTCGCCTGGTCGCTGGCCTCCGGCCGCACCACCACCGTCGGCGCGAGCTCCGCCCCGGTCGCCGCCCGCGGGGCCAGCCGGGCGGACGGGTCGACCCGGCGCGCGAGCACGTTGTCGAGCTGGTCGCGCAGGAGGCCGGGATCGAGGTGCTCCTCCACGACGTCCCACACCGACACGCCGTACTCCCCCTGCGACCACACCCGCGCCGCCCGCACGCCGATCCTGCGGAGCGCGAGCATCGCCGCGACGTCGGCGAGCAGCCCGACCCGGTCGGTCGCGACGACGGTGATCCGGGAGCCGTCCCGCACGGCGTCGACCTGGATCGAGACCCCGCCCTCGCGGACCGTCTCCGGCAGGTCGAGGTCGCCGAGCTGCGCGGCCGGCGGCGGGCTCTCCCCCTTGAGCGAGGCGGCCGCACGGCGCGAGAGGTCGTGGATGAGGCCGGCCCGCCACGTCGACCACGCCTTCGGCGAGGTGGCGCGGGCGTCGGCCTCGGTCAGAGCGGTCAGCAGGGCCAGGGCCTCGGGTGTGGTGACGTGGGCGGTCAGCGCGTCGAGCGTCGCCGGGTCGTCGGGGTCACGGGTGGTGGCGACCTCGGCCAGGAGCAGGTGCCGCCGTACGAGCAGCTCCACCAGCGCGACCGCGTCGTCGTCGAAGCCCATCCGCTCCGCGACCGTGCGCGCGATCGGGGCGCCGGCGACGCTGTGCTCGGTCAGGCTGCCCTTGCCGATGTCGTGCAGCAGCGCCGCGACCGCGAGCACGTCGGGGCGCGACACCTCGCGGATCAGCGCCGCCGCCTCCATGCAGGTCTCCACCGAGTGGCGGTCGACGGTGAACCGGTGGATCACCGAGGCGTGCGGCAGCAGCCGGATCCGGTCCCACTCGGGCAGGATCGCGGTCAGCGCGCCGGTCTCCTCGAGCGTCTCCCAGACCGCGAGCAGCCCGGGGCCGGCCGTGAGCAGTCGCACCAGCTGGCGCCGCGCCTCGTCCGGCCACGGGACCGGCAGCGGCGGGCTCTCCCGCGCCAGGCGGGCCGCGGTCGGCGGTGCCAATACCACGTCGCGCACGGCGGCCTCGGCCGCGGCGCGCAGCAGCAGGGTCGGGTCCGAGGCGGGGCGCGCGTTTCGCTCGAGCACGACCTCGCCCTGGGACAGCGCGACCCCCGGCGCCAGGTGCTCCAGCTCGGGGCGGCGCGGCTTGGCCGCGGGGGTACGCCGCAGCGCGTCGTCGGTGCGCCGCCACGCCAGTCGCGACAGGTGCGTCAGCCGCCGGCCGAGCTCGCGCACCTGCCGCTGCGCTGCGCGCTCGTCGTCCAGCTCGAGCGCCTCGGCGATGGTCGCCCAGTGCTCCGGCCCGATCCGGTCGGTCGCCCGGCCGGCGGCGCCGTGCAGGACGTCGCGCAGGTCGAGCAGCTGGAGGCGTCCGCGCTCGAGGTCGGCTGCCGACACGTCGACCAGCCAGCTCGTCGTCAGGCTGCGCAGCACCGTCGCGTCGCGGAGACCGCCCTCGGCCTCCTTGAGGTCGGGCACCGAGAGGTGTGCGAGCTCGCCGACGAGGCGGTGCCGGCTCCGCACGAGCTCGCGGAGCTCGGGCAGCCGCTCCCGCGCCCGGCGTCGCCAGCTCGCGAGCACGGCGGTGCGCAGGCGGAGGGTGAGGTTGGGGTCGCCGGCGACGTGCCGGACGTCGAGCAGGCCGGAGGCCACCCGGACGTCGGCGTCCGCCGCCTCGAGCATCTGCGGAAGGCTGCGGACGGAGTGGTCGAGCTTCGCCCCGGAGTCCCAGATCGGGTACCAGACCTGGCCGGCGAGCTCGGCCCAGTCCTCGCCGTCGACGTCGACCTGCGCGTCGTCGGCGACGAGCACCACGTCGAGGTCGCTGTACGGCGCCAGCTCGCCCCTGCCGTAGCCGCCGACCGCCACGAGGGCAGCGCCCGTGCCCGGACCGCCCGCCGCCTCGTAGGCACCCGCGCAGAGGGCGTCGGCGTCCTCGGTGCGGGCGGCGCGGTCAGCGGCGGTCATCCGGTCAGACGGCGGCGGAGCCCGTGTCGCCGGTCCGGACCCGCACCACGGACTCGACGGGAGTGACCCAGATCTTCCCGTCGCCGACCTTGCCGGTGTGGGCCGCCCGGGCGATCGTCGCCACGATGTCGTCGACGTCGGCGTCGTCGGCGACGATCTCGATGCGCACCTTCGGCACCATCGCGATGTCGTACTCCGCGCCGCGGTAGACCTCCGTGTGGCCCTTCTGCCGGCCGTAGCCGCTGACCTCGCTGACGGTCATGCCGCTGACGCCGACCGTCTCCAGGGCCGCGCGCACGTCTTCCCACTTGTGCGGCTTCACGACCGCGTTGATCAGCTTCATGGCTGCATGCTTCCAGGCCCGCCGCCGAAGTGGGGGCGAGCACCGCCGGTGACGTGCAGGTCGTAGGCCGTCTCCGCGTGGACCACCAGGTCCAGTCCGGCGAGCTCGTCCTCCGGCTCAACCCGGAAGCCCAGCGTCTTGTCGAGCAGCAGCGCCAGCAGCGCGCTCACCACGAGCGAGTAGCCGAGGGTGGCGCCCGCCGCGACGAGCTGCTTCCCGAGCTGGTCGGCGCCACCGCCGTACAGGAGCCCGTCGACGCTCGTGACGGACGACGAGGCGAGCAGCCCGAGGCCGATCGTGCCGACCAGTCCGCCCACCAGGTGGACACCCACGACGTCGAGCGAGTCGTCGTACTTGAGCGTGTACTTGAGGCCCACCGCCAGGGCGCAGATGCCGCCGGCGGCGAGGCCGACCAGCATCGCGCCGACCGGCGTGACCGCGCCGCACGACGGCGTGATCGCGACCAGGCCCGCGACCACGCCGGACGCGGCGCCGAACGAGGTGGCGTGGCCGTCGCGGAGGCGCTCCACCGTGAGCCAGGCGAGCAGGCCGGTGCAACCGGCCAGCAGGGTGTTGAGGAAGACGATCGCGGCGGTGTTGTTCGCGCCGAGGGCCGACCCGGCGTTGAAGCCGAACCACCCGAACCAGAGCAGGCCGCAGCCGACCATGACGAGCGTCAGGTTGTGCGGCTTCATCGGCTCCTTGCCGAAGCCGGCGCGACGGCCGAGCACCAGCGCGACGGCGAGCCCGGCGGCTCCGGAGTTGATCTCGACCGCGGTGCCGCCGGCGAAGTCGAGCGCGCCGAGCTCGTTGGCCATCCAGCCGCCGACGTGGTCGCCGGCGTTGAAGTCGAAGATCCAGTGGGCGACCGGTGCGTAGACGAGCACCGTCCAGAGCGCCGCGAAGACCAGCCAGGTCCCGAACCGCGTGCGGTCTGCGAGCGCCCCCGCGATCAGGCCGACCGTGATGACGGCGAACAATCCCTGGAACGCGGCGAACAGCGTGATCGGGTACGGCGCGCCGGGCACCTCCTCGAGCATCCCCTTGAAGCCGAGGTACTGGGTCGGGTCTCCGACCAGGCCACCGCCGAGGTCGTCGCCGAACGCGATCGAGTAGCCGACGAGGACCCAGACGACCATGACCACGGCGAGCGCGCCGAAGACCATCATCATCATGTTGAGGACGCCCTTCACGCGGACCATGCCGCCGTAGAAGAACGCGAGACCGGGGGCCATCAGCAGCACCAGCGCGGCGGCGGTGAGCAGCCAGGCGGTGTCGCCGGAGGCGGTGTCACTGGCGGCGGCGGGCGCGGCCAGCGGGAGCAGATCGAGCATCGTCACACTGTGGAGAGGGTTTGTTTCGCGCGTGTAACAGGTCTCCCGGGAGGTGTTACACGGGAGTGAATGGCCCTGTCCCCCGGCCTCGCCGCGTCAGAGCGCGGCAGAGTCCTTCTCGCCGGTCCGCACCCGGACGACCGTCTCGATCGGGCTCACCCAGACCTTGCCGTCGCCGATCCGGCCGGTCTGCGCGGTCTTGGTGATGATGCCGACGATGTCCTCGGTGTCGGCGTCGTCGACCACGATCTCGATCCGGATCTTGGGCACCAGGGCGATGTCGTACTCCGCGCCGCGGTAGACCTCGGTGTGGCCCTTCTGCCGCCCGTAGCCGCTGACCTCGCTGACGGTCATGCCGGTGACGCCGAACGTCTCCAGCGCCTCGCGGACGTCCTCCCACTTGTGCGGCTTGATGACAGCGGTGACCAGCTTCATGCGTTTGCTCCGTCCTTGAGGGTGGATCCGGGAGTGAGGACCGAGGTACGGCGGGCACCGCCCGCAGCGGCACCCAGATCGTAGGCCGACTCGCCGTGCTCGACGAAGTCGATCCCCTCGACCTCCGCCTCGGGGTCGAGGCGCAGCCCGATGGTGAGCTTGATCAGGCCGCCGACGATGAGCGTGGCGACGCCCGACCAGACCATCGCGAAGACCGCGCAGACCACCTGGAGCACCAGCAACTTCGCGCCGCCGCCGTAGAGCAGGCCGTCGGGGATGGCCGAGGTGGCGCGGGTGGCGTGCGCCAGGAAGCCGACGCCGATCGTGCCGACGAGGCCGCCGACGAGGTGCACGCCGACGACGTCGAGCGAGTCGTCGTACCCGAGCTTGTACTTGAGGCCGACGGCCAGCGCGCAGAGGACGCCGGCGACGGCGCCGAGGATGATCGCTCCGGTGGGCGTCAGCGCGCCACAGGCGGGGGTGACGGCGACGAGACCGGCGACGACGCCGGAGGCGGCCCCGAGCGAGGTGGCCTTGCCGTCGCGGATCTTCTCGACCAGCAGCCACGCGAGCATCGCGGCGGCGGTGGCGGTGAACGTGTTGACCCAGACCAGCCCGGTCTCGGTGATGAACGCGCCCATGAACGCCTCACCGTCACCACCGGGGAGCGCGTCGGCGTTCACCAGCGAGCCGACGTTGAAGCCGAACCAGCCGAACCACAGCAGGCCTGCGCCGATCATCGTGAGCGTCAGGTTGTGCGGCTTCATCGGCTCCTTGCCGAAGCCGATCCGCCGGCCGAGCAGCAGCGCCAGCACGAGCCCGGCGACACCGGCGTTGATGTGCACGACCGTGCCGCCCGCGTAGTCGATGGGCGCGACGTTGAGCACGCCGTCGGTCGAGCCGAACAGCATGTCGGCGAGACCCTCCGGGTTGGCCCAGGTCAGGAAGCCGCCGCCCCACACCATGTGAGCGAGCGGGAAGTAGGACAGCGTCACCCAGATCGGCATGAACACGATCCAGGCGGAGAACTTCAGCCGGTCGGCCACCGCTCCGGAGATCAGCGCGGCGGTGATGACCGCGAACGTCAGCTGGAAGGCGACGAAGACGTAGTTGCCCGGGTCGAGGTCGTTGAGCGCGAAGTTCTTGAACGGGTTCGCGAAGAACCCGCCGGCCCCGTCGGTGCCGCCCACGGAGCCGGAAGTGGTGCCGTCGGCCGAGGCGAAGAAGTTGCTGTAGGACATCGACCAGCCCCAGAGCACGTAGACGATGCCGACCACGCCGAGGGCGCTGAACGACATCATCAGCATGTTGAGCACCGACTTCGACCGGCTCATGCCGCCGTAGAACAGCGCGAGCCCGGGCCCGGTCATCAGCAGCACGAGCGATGCCGAGACGAGCATCCACGCGTAGTAGCCGTCGTACGCGAAATTCACTCTGACCTCCAGGGAGTGGCGGGTTGCTCTCACCCTGGAGGCCGGAGGTTTCCGAGCCGCTTGCGACTCATTGCGGACGGGTAACAGGTCCCGTCCGTTTGTTTCGGGTGTGTTACCCGTGCGGGCTAGCCGAGCAGGGCGTCCACGAACGCGGCCGCGTCGAACGGGGCGAGGTCGTCCGGCCCCTCCCCGAGACCGACCAGCTTGACCGGTACGCCGAGCTGACGCTGGACCGCGACCACGATGCCGCCCTTGGCGGAGCCGTCGAGCTTGGTGAGCACGATGCCGGTGACGTCGACGACCTCGGAGAACACCTTCGCCTGGACCAGTCCGTTCTGGCCGGTGGTCGCGTCGAGGACGAGTAGCACCTCGGTGACCGGGGTCTGCTTCTCGATGACCCGCTTGACCTTGCCGAGCTCGTCCATCAGGCCCTGCTTGTTCTGCAGGCGGCCGGCGGTGTCGACGACGACGGTGTCGACGTCCTCCCTGATGCCGCGAGCGACGGCCTCGAACGCGACGCTGGCGGGGTCACCACCCTCGGGACCGCGGACGACCTCGACACCGACCCGGTCGCCCCAGGTGGCGAGCTGCTCGGTCGCGGCGGCACGGAACGTGTCGGCCGCGCCGAGGAGCGCAGTGCGGTCCTCGGCGACGAGGATCCGGGCCAGCTTGCCGACGGTGGTGGTCTTGCCGGTGCCGTTGACGCCGACGACCAGGACGACGCCGGGGGCGTCGCCCTCCCCGGTGACGCGCAGCGACCGGTCGAACGTGGGATCGACGAGCGCGATCAGCTCCTCGCGGAGCACGGTGCGCGCGTCGGGAAGGTCGCCGCCCTCGACGCGGAGCCGGGTGCGCAGCTTCTCGACGAGCTGCTGGGTCGGCTCGACGCCGATGTCGGCGCCGATCAGCAGGTCCTCGATCGCCTCCCAGGTGTCCTCGTCGAGACGCTCCTTGCTGAGCAGCCCGAGCAGGCCGCGACCGAGCGTGCCCGAGCCGGCGAGCCGCTGGCGGAGCCGGACCAGCCGCGAGGCGGGCCGCTCCGGCTTCTCGAGCGTCGGCGCGACGGGCTCCGCCGGGGTCTCGACGGACGGTGCCTCGACCGTCGGCGCCTCGGTGGAGGGCGCGATGACGTCGGTCGGCGCCTCGGTGGAGGGCGCGATGACGTCGGTCGGCGCCTCCGGCGGCGGCGCGACGCTCCCCCGGCCGCCACGCGTGGTGACGAACCCGATGACGCCGAGAACGGCGACGACCGCGATGCCGATGACCAGGTAGAGCCACTCCATGGCGCTATCCAATCAGCCGGGCCCGGCGGCCCGGCAATTCGCCTGCTACCTGCGCGGGTGCTCGCTCACCTGGTCGAGCGCAGGAGGTCGACCTCGTGCTCCTCGAGGACGGGCGCGGCCTCCGCGGCCTTCTCCATCGCATCGCTCAGCCAGGGCACGCCCGGCGCCTTCTCCCCGCGGTGCGGGTAGGCCACGTAGAACAGCACCGCCCCGGCGACGACGAGGCTCACGAGCATGGCGACCACGAGAAAGAGCACGGCACCGACGTTACCCGCGACACCCTGCCGCGATCCCGCCGCGGACGCGTCGCGTCGATCACACGGAGGGCGGCGCCGAATCCGGTCCCGCCCGCACCAACCACTAAGTTTGCGGGCATGTCGACCTCCGACCCCGCTGCCTCCGGTCCGCGCTCACCCGAACGCGCGCTGCGCCGATTGACCCGCGCCGCGCTGGGCACGGCCGTGGTGCCCGTCCAGGACGGGACGGTGCCCGACGCCGCGGTCGTCGACGAAGCCGCGCGGTCCGCCCGTGAGGCCCGCCTGCTGGCGCCGCTCGCGCGCGCCCTCACCCGCGGGGCCACCTTCGACGAGGCAGTGGTCGCCACGGTCCGTCAGCTGCTCGACGTCCGCGAGCGCCAGACCGCGCGGGCACTGGCCATGGGCGCGGCCGGTGCGGGGTCGCCCTGGTTGCCCGACCTGTGCATCGCGCTGATCCACCACGACCGGTTCCTGTTCGACTCCGCCTGGGACGCCTTCCGCGGCGTCGACGCGGAGGCCCTCGCCACGCACGCCCCCGCCGAGGCGATCGCGAGCGCGCTCCACTCCGGCACCCCCGAGGGGCGCGAGGTCGCCCTCGGCATCGCCGCCGTACCGGACCGGCTCGCGACCGAGGCCCTCGCCAACGCCGCAGGACCCCTCCTGGTCTTCGGTGAGACCGACCGCGCCCGGTCGCTCCTCGACGAGCTGGCGCGCCGCGAGGCCGGCGGCGAGCCGATCCCGGACGAGGTCGCCCAGGTCGTCACCAACCTCCGGCGCTGGACGCACCCGGCTCCCCCGCCGACGGCGCCGCCGGACGCCGTCCGGGTGGCCGTCATCGACTACTACCAGCCGGACCTGGGCAGGTCGTCGCGCAACGTGGGCGACTACGTCCAGACGCTCTCGATGCTCGGTCATCTCGCCCGCCACCAGCAGGTGGAGTTCACCGGCGAGGCAGGGCTGGGCGAGCTGGCCACCGACCTGCAGGGCCGGGTGCGTCCCGAGCTCCGGATCGACGAGCCTGCCGGCCGCGTCCACCTCTCGACCGTCAGCCGCGACTACAGCGAGGGCGACCCGATCGCACCGGACACCTGGATGGTCGCGTTCGGCTGGCACATGCACCCGATGTGGAAGCTGCGGTTCGGGATGCCCTACCACCCGAACCTCAACCCGATCTTCGCGTCCTTCCACGTCAACCACGTCGAGCTGCTGACGGCGGAGGCGATCGACTACCTCCGGGCGCACGGCCCGATCGGGTGCCGCGACTGGACCACCGTCTACCTGCTGCTGAGCGCCGGCGTCGACGCGTTCTTCACCGGCTGCGTCACGTCCACGGTCGGCAACCTCTTCCCCGACCGTGACCAGGTGCGGACGGAGCCCGGTGTCGTGGCCGCGATCGACTACCCGGCCGGCAAGGTCAAGGCCAACCGGCCGATCGAGTCGTCGACGAACGTCGAGGACAAGTACCGGTTCATGGACCTGACGACCGGCGTGCGCGACGCCATCGACCGACTGGACGACTACCAGCGCCGCTACCACCGGATCGTCACCTCGCGGCTGCACTCCTACCTCCCTGGCACCTCGCTCGGGATCCCTGTCACCTTCCGGCCGAAGACCATCGGGGACGTGCGGTTCGACGGACTGCTCGACATGACGCCCGAGGGCGAGGCGTTCGTCGCGATGCGCGACGGCATCACCGGCCTGCTCGGCGAGGTGCTGCCGCTTGTCGTCAGCGGCGCCCCGAGCGACGAGGTCTACGCCCGCTGGCGCGAGGTCACTGCGCCGCTCGTGGAGCAGGCACGCGCCCGGCTCGCCGCGCCGGTCCGCATGGAGACCGCGGCCGTCGACGGCAGCGCACTCGTCGCCAAGGTCGCGGCCGGCCGTCGGGACGTCGGCCCCGCCCCCGCACCGGGGGCGACCGACGTCGCCCTGAGCACCGACCAGAACCTCGCGAGGATGCTTCCCGTCACGATCGAGTCGATCGTCGCCAACGCGAGCGGCCCGCTGCACCTGTGGCTCTGCACGCGCGGCCTGGGCCCGGACTACCAGGACTGGCTCTCCGCGGCGTTCCCCGAGGTCGCGATCACGTTCCTGCCGTTCGACGACGTCGACTACGGCGAGATCACCCGGATGATCACGCACATCACCGTGTCGACCATGGACCGGCTGCTGCTGCCCGACCTGCTTCCCGAGCTCGACCGCATCACCTACATCGACATCGACACGGTGACCGAGGGCGACGTCTGCGAGCTGGCTGCGATCGACCTCGGCGGCCGGTCGTTCGCGGCGCGCGAGTCCTACTTCCGCGTCGAGAACATGTGGCGCAACGCCGGCGACCATCTCTCGGCCGACCGGGCCGCGGAGCTGCGCCGGGCGATGGCCGCCAAGCACCCGTTCGGCACGCCCACCCTCAACGCGGGGGTCCTGGTGCTCGACCTCGCCCGGCTGCGGGCCGACCGGTTCGTCGACTGGTGCCTGCCGATGGTCGCCGACTTCGGGCTCAACGACCAGGACGTCCTGCTCGCCTGGGCCGGCGACGACTACCAGCGGCTGGAGCCCCGGTGGAACGCCTTGCCGATCGTCGAGTCGATCGAGGACTGGGCGATCGTCCACTACGCCGGCATCGGCAAGCCGTGGAGCGAGGACCTCACGCCGCACCGCGAGCACTGGCGGCGGTACGCCGAGCGGGTCGCGGCTCGGGCACCGGCCCCACCCGCGAGTGCCTGAGCGGGGCGGCGCCGGTGCTAGGCTCGCCCGGCCTTTTCCGTGACGTCTGGGGGTTCCTCGGTGGAGTACCGCGACGCGCTCGACGCGACGCTCGCGACTCTGCGTGAGATCGAGCGCGACTGGAGTCCCGCCGTACTGGCGAACGCCTTCGGTCCGGAGGCGATGGTGATGACCGACCTCATCGCGCGCCACGGCCTCGCCATCGAGGTGTTCAGCGTCGACACCGGGCGGCTGCCCGAGGAGACCCATGCGCTCGCGCACAGCGTGCACCGGCGCTACGGCCCGATCATCCGGATGCTCACGCCCGACTCGGCCGAGGTGGAGGCGTGGACCCGCGAACACGGCCAGAACGGCTTCTACGGCAGCGTCGAGCTGCGGGAGGGCTGCTGCGCGGTGCGGAAGGTCGCGCCGCTGCAGCGGTTCCTGGCCGGGAAGAGGGCGTGGATCGCTGGCCTGCGCCGCGAGCACGGGGCGACGCGGCGCAACCTCGCCGTCTCCGCGTGGGACGAGGTCAACGGCCTCCAGAAGTTCAACCCGATGCTCGACTGGACCACCGACCAGGTGTGGGCCTACATCAAGGCCCACCAGGTGCCCTACAACGAGCTGTTCGACCGCGGCTACACCAGCATCGGCTGCGCGCCGTGCACGCGCGCCGTCGCCCCCGGCGAGGACACGCGGGCCGGTCGGTGGTGGTGGGAGGTCGACTCCGTCAAGGAGTGCGGCATCCACCTGAACCCCGTGACCGGCAAGTTCGAGCGAGCCGCCGCGCCCGAGCAGGCGGCCACCACCCCTCCAGCCACGCCCGGTGTGCGCGTGTTCGTCGGACCGCCGACCGTGACGCACAATGAACCGATCAACGAACCAAGCGAAGAGATGAGCGAGATGAACGACGAATCGAAGGCGAAGCGGGTCCTGATCCTCGGGGGCGACGGTTTCTGCGGGTGGCCCACGGCGCTGCACCTTTCGGCGCAGGGCTACGACGTCGCGATCGTCGACAACCTCTCGCGTCGCAAGATCGACATCGAGCTCGAGTGTGAGTCGCTGACGCCCATCCGGCCGATGGGCGAGCGCCTCGCCGCGTGGAAGGAGGTGTCCGGCAAAAACATCGCGTTCCACAACATCGACGTGGCGGTCAACTACCGCCAGCTCCTCGACCTGCTCGAGGACTGGAAGCCCGACGCGCTGGTGCACTTCGCCGAGCAGCGGGCGGCGCCGTACTCCATGAAGAGCAGCCGCCACAAGCGCTACACCGTCTCCAACAACCTCAACGCGACCAACAACGTGCTGGCGGCGGTCGTGGAGTCGGGCCTCGACGTGCACATCGTGCACCTCGGCACGATGGGCGTCTACGGCTACGGCACGGCCGGCATGAAGATCCCCGAGGGCTACCTCGAGGTGCAGGTCGACGCCGGCGAGAACGGCATGGTCACCCAGGAGATCCTCTACCCCGCCAACCCGGGGTCGATCTACCACATGACGAAGACCCAGGACCAGCTGCTCTTCGCCTACTACGCCAAGAACGACCACGTCCGCGTCACCGACCTCCACCAGGGCATCGTGTGGGGCACCCAGACCGCCGAGACCAAGCTGGACGAGCGGCTGATCAACCGCTTCGACTACGACGGCGACTACGGCACGGTGCTCAACCGGTTCCTCATGCAGGCGGGGATCAACTACCCGCTCACCGTCCACGGCACCGGCGGCCAGACGCGCGCGTTCATCCACATCCAGGACACCGTGAAGTGCGTCCAGCTGGCGATCGACAACCCGCCGGCCAAGGGCGACCGCGTCTCGGTGTTCAACCAGATGACCGAGACCCACCGGGTCCGCGACCTGGCGAAGATGATCTCCGACCGGACCGGCGCCACCATCGCCAACCTGCCGAACCCGCGCAACGAGGCCGACGAGAACGAGCTCCACGTCGCCAACGACCGGTTCCTGCACCTCGGCCTCACGCCGATCACGCTCAGCGAGGGCCTGATGCAGGAGGTCACCGAGATCACCAAGAAGTACGCCGACCGCTGCGACCAGTCGAAGATCCCCTGCGTCTCCGTGTGGGGCGAGTACGCCGAGGCGGCCAAGGCGGACAAGGCCGAGCAGAAGGCCTGACCCTCCTGCGTCTGTGGGCCGAGTCGGCTGGTGATCACCAGCCGACTCGGCCTCATTTTTGCGTGAAGACGCGCCGACTCGGGCTATCTCGGCAGGTCGCGGACGCGGTCTATCGCCATGCCGGGCAGGGCGCGGATGACCGACCTCCGGCTGCTGCTCGCGGTGACGAGCGAGCTGTCACGGCGCCGCTTGAAGATGATCGTGTCGGGCACGACGACGTGCTTCCAGCCGGCCGTCATCGACTCGACGGCGAACGTCCAGTCCTCGAAGGCCAGCCCGTTGGCGAGGTCGTTGAGCCGGTAGGGCACCTCGAGGTAGGCCTCGCGCGGCGCGAGGCACAGCGCGTCGTAGAAGTTGCGCACGTAGAGGTAGTGGGGCGTGAAGAGCGGGTCGTCCTGGGCGATGTTGACCAGCACCGTCGAGGCCGCGTCGAAGATGATGTTGAGCTCGGGGTGGGCGATGACCCGCTCGCTGCCCTCGGCGGCGGCGTCGAGCGCGGCGACGCCGGCCACCAGCCAGTTCTCGCTGAAGAGGTCGTCGGCGTCGAGGAACGCCACGTGGCGGCCCCGGGTGTCGGGCAGCACCGCGTTGCGGACCTTGCCGAGGTCGCGGACGTCGTACTCCCGGCGCTGCCAGGCGTCGAAGCGCGGCTGGTGGAAATAGCGCCGCGTGGTCTCGGACGGCGCGTCGAGCGAGACGACCTGCTCGACGACCAGGCCGCTCTCCCGGGCCGCGGCGATCGCGGCCTCGGCGGAGCGCATGGTCGGGCCGCAGACGGCGGACTCGTCGTGGGCGGTCACGACGACCGTCACGTCGGGCGCGCTCATCGCTCCCCCTCGGCGTCGGGCTGCTCGGTGAGCAGCAGCGACGCCACGTGCTCGGTGAACGCCTCGTGGGTGCGCTGCGCCAGCAGCCGCTCGCGCACCGCGTCGGCGCGACGCTTGGCCTCGGCGGGGTCCGCGAGGACCTCGCGGATCGCGGCGACGTACGCCTCGGCACCGGCGTCCGCCGGGAGCACCCAGCAGTCCTCCTCGTCGAGCACCTCGTCGGTGCCGCCCACGAGGGTGCCGACGATCGGGACACCCATCATCCCCACCTCGAGCAGCAGGCTCGGGACGCCGTCCCAGGCGGAGGTGTAGAGCCAGGCGTCGGCCTCGCCGAGGTCGAGGTCGGTGATGTGCGCGTAGGTGCCGGGAGCCTGCACGTTGTCCGGCCGCTCCAGCACGATCCCCACACCGTCGATCACCGCGCCGCCGTACATCACGAAGTCGACGTCGGGCATGAGCCGCGCGATCTCGAACGCGAGGTCGACGCGCTTCTGCCGGTCCCAGCGACCGGCCCAGAAGACCTTCGGCCGGCGGCCCGGCGACGGCTCGGGCCGCGCGGCCACGGGCAGGGACGCATCCACCGGCGCCCTGAACACGTGCACCTTCGCCAGCGCGGTGTCGTCGACGAGGTACTGCTGCTGGAACCACTCGACCAACGCCCGGCTGTCGGTGATCATCCCGGTCGCGAGGTCGAGGTTGCGGTAGAACTGCTTGAGGGGATGGCCCTTCCAGTTGCCCCGCATCATCTGCTCGTTGCAGAAGAACACGAAGAAGAGCCGCTCCGTGGCCTGCAGGGCCCGCCCGTACGTGGCCATCGAGCTGTAGAGCAGGGGCGAGTTGATGCCGACGACGGCGTCGGCGTGGAAGCTGCGGATCAGCTCGACCAGCGCACGCTGCCGTTGCGCCGGCTCGATCAGCTCCTCCCCCGGGCTCTCGTCGGGGCCGTTGGTCAGCAGCCGCGAGAGGTCGACCTCGCGGACGCCCGCGGGAAACCGGCCGGGCGGTGAGTCGCCGCCCTGCTCGGTGTAGATCACCACGATCTCGGCCGGGTCGATCCTGCGAGCGAGCGCGTGGGCGATGTGGCCCTCCATCCGGCGGCCGCCGCCCCACCGCGGATCGCCGATCACCATCACCAGCCGGGCCCGCTGGAAGCCTGCCTGCTCCTGCGCGTCCGCCACGGCGGCGATCACCCGTGCCACGTCATCGTTGACGAACGGCTGGATCTTCGGGCTCGTCGCTTCCTTCCACGCGTCGCCCAGCAGCGGCTCGACCTCGACCGCCTTCGCGAGCATCTCCCCGAGCGTGCCGGTGCGGAACCGCTCGCGCAGGTCGGCGCGCTTCGCGGCGAGGAGCTCGACGACCTCGTGGGGCTCCCTGCCGAGCGCGGGCGCCAGCAGCTCGATGCCGGGCGCCGGGTCGGCGATCTCCCCGGCGTCCTTGCCCTCGCGCAGCCACTGGAGGTACGGCGCGGCGCCGCTGCCGGCGCGGTGCGGGTAGCGGGCGAGGTAGCGCTCCATGGAGAAGCCGGGCTCGGGCTCCCGGCCGTAGGCAGCGCCGTGGTTGACGAAGTGTCGGACCGGGTCGGCCTTGGGATGGGCGAACACCATCGGCGCCTGGCTGAGGTAGTGGAGCACGTCCATGTGCTCGCGCACCAGCACCCATTCGGGATCGGTCCACTGCTGGATGCTGGTCAGGGCCCGCGCCACCCGCTCGTCGACGAGCGGGCCGAAGTGGGTGTGCTCCACGGGCACCTCGGGGAGCTCGGTCAGCGGGATCGGGGCGTGCTCCTGCTCCTCCGGCGCCGTGGCCTTGTCGCCCTGCGTGGGCCGGGCGCCCGCTGCCTGCGCCCCTGCCTCGCGAGCTCCCGGGCGGCGTCGCAGACGGCGCCGCAGGCCGTCACCGGGCAAGAGTCGGGTCCTCGGCCGCGCGCAGGAACCACTCCCAGGTGACCTTGAGGCCTTCGGAGAGCGGCGTGGTCGGGTTGTAGCCGAACGCGGCGCGCGCCTTGTCGATCTGGCACCAGGTGTTGCGCACCTCGCCCGCACGGAAGTCCTCGTAGACGACCTCCAGGTCGCGCCCGGTGGCCTCGCGCATCCCGTCGATCAGGCTGTTGAGGGAGGTCGGCATGCCGCTGCCGAGCTGGTGCGGCCCCGTGACGTCGGACTCGACGGCCGCACGGATCGCCTCCACGAGGTCGCCGACGTAGAGGTAGTCGCGGGTCTGCGACCCGTCGCCGTAGACCACGAGCGGATCGCCGGCGAGCACGCGCTTGTAGAAGTGGGCGACGACGGAGCCCTTGTGGAACGACCGGGGCCCGTAGATGTTCGAGAAGCGGAGCGCGCACCCGCTGACGCCGTACGACTCGGAGAACGCGCTGAGGTAGCCCTCCATCATCAGCTTCGACGCGCCGTACGGCGACGTCGGGCGCGGCGACATCTCCTCGTGCACCGGGGGCGGCACCTCGCCCATGATCGCCCCACCCGTCGACGCCGCGACCACCCGGCCGACGCCGTTCTCGCGGCACGCCTGGAGGAGGTTGAACGTGCCGATCACGTTGTTGTCGAAGTTGTGGGCCGGGTCCTCGATGCTGTCCATCACCCGGGTGTCGGCGGCGAGGTGGACGACGGCGTCCTGGCCCGCCAGCGCTGCGCGCACCTGCCCGGCGTCGCGGAGGTCACCGGGGACGAACGCGACCTTGTCGAGGTCGAGGTGCCTGCGGTCCCCCAGCGACTCGTTGTCGAACACGGTCACCCGGTAGGTCCCGAGGCCGGCGAGGTAGTCCGCGAGATGACGTCCGACGAAGCCGGCGCCGCCGGTGATGAGCAGGTTCTTCATGGCGCTCCACACCCTAACCGCTGGGTTCGTTAGTCTCTTGATCGTGTCCCGCCCCGGTCTCGTGCTCCACATCGGGACGGGCAAGACCGGCACCTCGTCGATCCAGCAGTTCCTGCGGATCAACCGTCCCCGCCTGGCGCGCCGAGCGATCCTCTACCCGCACGCGCCCGGCAGGGCCCGCCACACCCAGCTCGGGTTCTTCGTCAAGACCGAGGCGGAGCTCGCGCGCATCGTCGAGTGGACTCGAGCGGGCCACGGGGACCTCGACGCGTTCCGGGCGGACTTCGAGCGCCGCCTGACGACCGAGATCTCCGAGGCCGCGCCCAAGCGGGTGATCATGTCCGACGAGGCGCTCTACAGCCTCTCCGACGAGGCCCTCCTGCGACTCAGGTCGCTCGCCGAGCGGATCGCCGACCGGGTGCGGGTCATCGTCTACCTGCGCCGGCAGGACGATCACCTCGTCAGTCGCTACCAACAAGCGGTGAAGACCGGCGCCACCGAGACGCTCGCGGAGTTCGCGCGCCTCGACCACACCCCCACCTACGACTACGCAGCCCGGCTCACGACGTGGCAACAGGTCGTGCGGCCCGACCAGCTCGTCGTCCGCCGCTTCGAGCCGTCGCGGTTCGGCGCGGGCGGCCTCTACCAGGACTTCCTCGACGCGGCGGCGATCAAGGCTCCCCTCGATCGCTTCAAGCCGGTGGAGTCGCAGAACGAGAGCCTCGACGCCGAGGCCGTCGAGCTGTTGCGGATCCTCAACCTCTACCGCGTCGAGCACGAGGGCGCGGTGGCCGGAGTGATCAACAACCGGCCGCTCTTCACGCGCCTGGGGGCCGACGGCCCGACGCTCACGCTCGCTGACGACGAGTTCACGAGGTTCATGGGCCAGTGGACGGCGACCAACCGGCAGGTCGCCGCGACGTACTTCGCCGGGGACGAGCTCTTCGGGCCGCGCCGGGCGTCCCGGTCGACGACGACCGACCAGCGCCTCGACCCGGCGCGGCTCGACCACTACTTCGAGCTGCTCGAGATCCCTGCCGAGCAGCAGGCCGCCGTCCGTGCGATCGCGGAGCGGGAAGCCGCACGATGAGCGCCGGCGGCACGCTGGTGGACCTGGTGCTGCACGTGGGCATGAACAAGGCCGGCAGCACCTCGATCCAGCACTTCCTCCGAGGCAACGAGACCGCCCTCGCGGCCGGCGGGTGGCTCTACCCGCGGACTCCCGGCAAGGTGCGCCACGTGCGTGTCGGCTTCTACGTGAAGTCCGATGCCGAGCTCGCACGGACCGGGGCCTGGGTCACCGGCGACTACCCGGACCCTGACGTCTTCCGGGCGCGGTTCCCGCGGCGGCTCGCAGCCGAGCTGCACGAGTCCGGTCAGCCACGGGCCATCCTGTCGGAGGAGTACCTCTGGCATGCCGGCCGGCTCCCGGCCGTCCGGGAGCTGGTCGCGCCCTTCGCGCGCAGCACCCGGGTCGTGGTCTACCTGCGGCGCCAGGACGATCACCTGATCAGCGCCTACCAGCAGAGCGTCCGCGGTGGCGACACCCAGCGCATCGACTCGTTCGCCGCCGCCCGCGCGCGCTCGGCCCACTACGACTATGGGTCCCGGCTGACCGCGTGGCAGCGCGACGTGGCGCCCGATGCGCTCGTCGTCAGGCGGTTCGGTCCGGCGCACTTCGCCGGCGGTTCGCTCTACCAGGACTTCCTCGACGCCGCCGAGATCGACGTCCCGGCCACGTCCCTCGAGATCCCCCCGCGACGCAACGAGAGCCTCGACGCCGAGGCGGTGGAGTTCCTGCGGGTCTACAACCTGCACCGGATCGAGAACGAAGGCGTGAGGCCCGCGCAGATCCGCAACGGTCGCCTGTCGCAGCGCCTCGCGGAGTCGGCCGACCGGGGACCGACGCTCACTCTCGCGCCGCAGCACCTGGACGCGATCATGGCGCGCTTCGCCGACTCCAACCGCCACGTGGCGCGGCACTGGCTCGGCGAGACCGGCGAGCTGTTTCCTCCCTCCCGGGAGACCGCCGGCACCACGACGGTTCAGCGACTCGACCCCGAGCGCCTCGACCACTACCTCGCCGAGCTGGAGATCCCGGAGTCACAGCACGCTGCCCTGCGCCGGATCGCCGAGCGGGAGGCGTCGCTCGGTACTCTGAACCGGTGACCGAACAGCTGGCCCTGCCCGACCTCGAGGCCTTCTGGGTCACGCGCGGCGCCCTGGCCCGCCACGTCCTGGCCGTGCCGGAGCTCGGCTGCGTCTACGTGAAGAACCCGAAGGCGGGCTGCTCGACGATGACGCTGTGGCTCGACCGCGCCTACACCGGCGACCACGACTTCCTCCCGGAGCGCGTGCACAAGGACAACCGGCTGCCCAAGCCCCGCGACATCGGGTGGCGCAAGGTGGTGCGGATGCTGGACGGCGCGGCCTACAGGTTCAGCTTCGTCCGCGACCCGCTCGCGCGCGCCCGGTCGACCTGGTACGCCAAGTTCGTCCTCCAGAAGCGCGAGTGGGGCCCGCGGCTCCAACCCGTCCTCGGACTCGAGGTCGACCCCGACACCCCGCTGACGTTCGAGCAGTTCGTGTCCGCGCTGGAGCTGCAGGACCCGCTCAGCGAGATGGATCCCCATTGGCGGCCGCAGCACCTCAACCTGATGCACGGGGCGGTCACCTACGACCACATCGGGCGACTGGAGCGGTTCGACGCCGACTTCGCCCTCATCCGGGAGCAGGCCGGCCTCCCGGACGTCCCGGTCTTCATCCCCAACTCCCGCAAGTCCGGCCAGCCCGATCCCTACGACGGGCGTCCCGACCTGGTGCGCCGGGTGGAGGCGATCTACGCCCGCGACCTCGAGCTCTACGGGTACTGATCGTCCGGCCGGACCGGGGCTCCGCCGGTCCCGCGCGCTCCTCAGGCCGGCTCGGACTCCCGCAGCCGCTGGCTGATCACCGTCGAGACGCCGTCGCCCCGCATCGTGACGCCGTACAGCGCGTCGCCGACCTCCATGGTCCGCTTCTGGTGGGTGATGACGAGCAGCTGGGAGTTCTCGCGCAGCTCCTCGTAGATCTCCAGCAGCCGGCCCAGGTTGGTGTCGTCGAGAGCTGCCTCGACCTCGTCGAGGATGTAGAACGGCGACGGCCTTGCCTTGAACAGCGCCACCAGGAACGCGACGGCCACCAGGGACCGCTCGCCACCCGACAGCAGGGAGAGCCGCTTGACCTTCTTGCCCGGCGGCCGGGCCTCGACCTCGACGCCGGTGGTCAGCATGTCGGACGGGTCGGTGAGCACCAGGCGGCCCTCGCCCCCGGGGAACAGTCGCTTGAAGACGTGGTCGAACGCGGCCTCGACGTCACGGTAGGCCTCGGTGAACACCTGCTCGACGCGGGTGTCGACGTCCTTGACGATGTCGAGGAGGTCCTTGCGGGTGGCGCGAAGGTCCTCGAGCTGCTCGGTGAGGAACTTGTGGCGCTCCTCCATCGCGGTGAACTCCTCGAGCGCGAGCGGGTTGACCTTGCCGAGCTCGCGCAGCGCGCGCTCGGCGGCCTTGAGCCGCTTGAGCTGCTCCTCGCGGTCGAACGCCTTGGTCTCCGGCTCGGCGGTCTCGTCGCCCTCGGCGGCGGGGTCCTTCGCGACCGGAACCAGCTGGTCGGGGCCGTACTCCTCGACCAGCGAGTCGGCCTCGAGACCGAGCTCCTCGAGCGCGCGACCCTCGATCTGCTCGATGCGCATCTTCTGCTGGGTGCGCGCCATCTCGTCGCGGTGGACGGAGTTGACGAGCTCCTCGTGCTCCTTGGCGAGCTCGCGCAGCTGGGCGCGGACCGCACGCAGCTGGTCCTCGCGACCGCGGCGCGACTGCTCGACCGCCTCACGCTCGGCGCGGGCGGCCTCGATCGAGACCTCGAGACGCTGGATGACGTACGCCGCCGCCTGGGCGACCGCCTGGCCGGCGCGGCCCTCCCGCAGCAGCCGCTCGCGGCGCTCGGCGGCGCGGACGCGGGCCGCGCGCTCGGCCTGGGCGGCCTTGCGGATCTGGTCGACCCGGCCGTGCAGCGACCGGCCCCGCTCCTCGGAGGTACGCAGCGCGAGCCGGGCCTCCATCTCCGCCTGGCGGGCGGCCTTCGTCTCCTCGGCGAGACGCTCCCGCTCGGCCGTGTCGGGCTCCTCCTCGCCGGCGTCCTCCGCGGAGGCGAGCCGCTCCTCGAGCTCCGCGAGCCCGCTCAGCGCCTGCTCGCGCGCGGCCTGGGCCTGCGTGATCGCCTCGCTGACCCGCTCCGCCTCGGCGCGCGCCGCGCGGGCGAGCGAGCCGTACTGACCGAGCTCCTCGGCGACGGCGGCCAGGGTGGCGTCCGACTCGTGCAGCTTGGCGAGGGCGACGTCGGCACGCTGCTGGGCCTCGGCGCGCTCCGACTCGACCCGCGCCAGGTCGAACGAGAGCCGCTCGCTGGCGGACACGGCCTCGGCGAGGGCCGCCGTCGCCTCGTCGACGGCGGCCTGCACCTCGATCAGGCTCTGCTGGTGGCCGGAGCCGCCGGCGGCGAAGTGCTGGCCGAGCAGGTCTCCCTCGCGGGTGACCGCGACGACGTCGGGCAGGTCGGCGACCAGCCTCCGGGCGGCCGCCAGGTCGTCGGTCACGACGGTCTTGTGCAGCAGCCGGGTGAGGGCCGGGCGGAGGTCGTCGGGGCACTCGAGCACGTCGACGGCGTACGTCGCCGCGCCGGGCAGCTGCGGCCAGCCGGACCGGTCGACCGTGCCGCCCCCGAGCAGGAGGCCGGCGCGGCCGAGGTCGTCGGCCTTGAGGTGGCTGATCGCCTCGACGGCGACGTCGGCGTCGGTGACCGCGACCGCGTCGGCAGCGGCGCCGAGCGCGCTGGCGACGGCGGCCTCGTAGCCGGAGCGCACGGTGACCAGGGCCGCGACCGAGCCGAGCAGGCCGGAGACCGTGTCGCTCGCGGCGAGCAGCGCGCCGGCGCCGTCCTTGCGGGACAGGCCGATCTCGAGCGCCTCCTTGCGCGCGGCGAGCGCGGACTTGTCGCGGTCGGCCTGCTGGGCCTCCTCGCGGAGCTTGGTGAGGCGCTCGTCGAGGTCGTCGAGCGCGGCGCTGGCGGCCTCGTGCTCGGCGTCGAGGCCCTCCTCGCCGGCGTCGAGCCCGGCCACCCGGGTCTCGAGTGCGGTGAAGTCCTTCTGGGCGCGGTCGGCGCGGGCGAGGGCGTCGGTGCGGGTCGTCTCGAGGCGGCCGATCTCCTCCTCGGCAGCGGTCGCCCGTGAGCGCAGCGCGTTGACCTGGCCGTGCAGCCGGGCGAGGCCCTCGCGGCGGTCGGCGGCGGCGCGCAGCAGCGCCTGGACGCGCCGCTCCTCCGCGGCCGCGGCCTCCTCGGCGGCGCGGCGGGCGGCGACGGCGGCCTCGAGCGCGGTCTGCTGCTCGGCGACGAGGGCCTGGATCTCCTGCTCCTGCTCGTGGAGCCGCTCGGCCTCGGCGTCGAGCTCGTCGGGATCGCGGCCCTGCTGGTCCTCGGCCTCCGCGACACCGGCCGCGTTGCGCACCCGCTCGGCGGCGAGCGACTGGGTGCCGCGCAGCCGCTCGCGGAGGGCGCCGAGCGACGACAGGGACTCCTGGGCCTTCGAGAGCGCGGGCAGGTCCTCGCGGAGGGCCTCCTCGAGCGCGGCCTCCTGCTCGCGGGCGGCGGCGACCGCGGTCTCGACCTGCTCGCGCCGGGCGACGAGCAGGCTCTCGTCGGCGAGCTCCTGCTCGAGGGCGGTGCGCGCGGTCACCAGGTCGTCGGCAAGGATCCGCGCGCGGGCGTCGCGCACGTCGGCCTGCACGGTGGCCGCGCGCCGGGCCACCTCGGCCTGCCGGCCCAGCGGCTTGAGCTGCCGGCGGATCTCGCTCAGCAGGTCGTTGAGGCGGGTCAGGTTGCCCTCGGTGGAGTCGAGCTTGCGGAGCGCCTTCTCCTTGCGCTTGCGGTGCTTGAGGACGCCGGCTGCCTCCTCGATGAAGCCGCGCCGGTCCTCCGGGGTGGCGTGCAGGATCGTGTCGAGCTGGCCCTGGCCGACGATCACGTGCATCTCGCGGCCGATGCCGGAGTCGCTCAGCAGCTCCTGCACGTCGAGCAGGCGGCACGAGGTGCCGTTGATGGCGTACTCGGAGCCGCCGGTGCGGAACATCGTCCGGCTGATCGTGACCTCGGAGTACTCGATCGGCAGCGCGCCGTCGGAGTTGTCGATGGTCAGCAGGACCTCTGCGCGACCGAGGGGCGGGCGGCCCGACGTACCGGCGAAGATGACGTCGTCCATCTTGCCGCCGCGCAGGCTCTTGGCGCTGGCCTCGCCCATGACCCAGGCGAGGGCGTCGACGACGTTGGACTTGCCGGAGCCGTTGGGGCCCACGATGCAGGTGATGCCGGGCTCGAGCTGCAGCGTGGTCGAGGATGCGAAGGACTTGAACCCCTTGAGGGTCAGGCTCTTCAGATACACGCGGGCTCCCCTTGCTGGACGACGGTCGGTGGTGCGGCGGCGCGGACGCGAACGCCCCATCCTGCCGTGCCGGCGGACGCGGGCGGTCGCGGGGGAAGCGTGACCGCGTTCAGGTTACTAGGGGACGGCGTCCGACTCGCGCACCTCGTCGTCGGCGTGGGCGATGTGGGCGAGCTGGCGCCACACCAGCGCCAGCAGCACGGCGGAGCCGACGAAGCCGACCCAGAAGGGCGCCGTGACGCCCCAGACGTCGGCGAGCACCCCGCCGAGCCCGCTGCCGACCACCATCCCGCCGAAGACGCCCACGGCGTAGACCGCCCCGACCCGCCCCTGGAGCTCCATCGGGACGGCGCGCTGCCGCACGGCCTGCGACAGCGTGCCCCACACGAACGCGTAGGCGCCGAACCCGAACATGATCGCCAGCGCGACCCAGGGGACGGTGGTCACCGCGAACCCGAGGTGCATCACCACCTCGAGGAGGAGGCACACCCGCATCAGGGTGGCGAGCGGAACGCGGCGCTCGAGCCAGCCGTAGAACGGCGTCGTGACCAGGCCGCCGACGGCTGCGGCGGTCGTCAGCAGCCCGTAGCCGACGGCGCCCATGTCCAGCACCTCGAGGGAGTAGAGAACGAGGACGGCCCACGAGGCCGACCAGGTGATGTTGAACGAGAAGATCACCAGCGCGAGCGTGCGCACCGGCGGGTGGCCGAGCAGCCACTTCACGCCCTCGACGATGTCGCGCCGCACGTGCGTGCCCTCCGCGTCCCGCACCGGCCCCGCGGGGAGCCGGATCCGCGCCATCAGCACCGCCCCGAGGAGGGCGCACCCGATCTGGGCGCCGAACGGCACCGCGAGTCCGACTCCGAAGAGCAGCGCACCGATCGGGGCCCCGGCGATCTGGTTGAGCGTGATGAAGCCGAACTGGAGCCGGGCGTAGCCGGTGCCGAGGTCGGCCTTGCCGACCAGCATCGGCATCAGGGTGCCCGACGCGCTGTCGGCGAACACCTCGGCGACGCCGACGAGGAACAGGGTGGCGAGCACGACCGTGATGTCGACCCATCCGGTGACGATCGTCGCGCAGAGCAGCGCGAGCACCGCGATCCGGGCGAGGTCGGCGACGATGACGAGGCGCTTCCGGTCGACCCGGTCGGCGATCGCGCCGGCGTGCAGGCCGAAGAGCAGCCAGGGCAGCCGTTGCAGCAGGACGGCGAGCGACACGAGGAACGGGTCGCGGGTCTGCGAGGCCACGAGCAGCGGCCCGGCGGCGAGGGCGATGCCGTCGCCGAGGTTGGAGATCCAGCTGGAGCCGACCAGCCAGCGGTAGCCGACGCCGAGTCGAGCGGGAAGGATCAGCTCGAGGACGCGGCGCACCGGAGAAAACTACGGCGCGCGTGAATGCTCGGCCACCCGATTTACGGATGCCCGTGAGGGGCCTGTCAGGCCGGCTGCATCTCCTGGTCGTCGGCCAGGATGGAGGCGGCCCGAGTCGCCATCAGCTTGTCGTTCTCCTCGCTGAGACGGAGGACGAGAGACTCCAGCTCGGCCACCCGGTTGCGCAGTCGAGCGTTCTCGACGGCGAGCCGGGGGTCGCGCAGGTCGCTGTTCAGGTGACCGATCAGCGCCTTGGCCATGAAGGTGTACCTTCCGGTTCGAATCCTGCTCTGTTCCCGCCCGCCACCCCGCGGGTGGCGCTTGGGTTGGGGGGAAGAGGGCCCGTCCTCGACTGGAGGGCCGTCTCCAAGAGTCGCACTTCACACGCGCTGGGTCAAACTCTGCGGACCCGCGGGACCGGTTGGCACCTCGGGCAGAAGTACGACGACCGGTTCATGAACGCGATCCGCCTGATCGGGGTGCCGCACCGGTCGCAGGGCTGGTCCTCGCGACCGTAGGCGTGGAGGGAGCGGTCGAAGTAGCCGGACTCGCCGTTGACGTTGACGTAGAGCGCGTCGAACGACGTCCCGCCCTGGACCAGCGCGGCGGCCATGACCTCGCGCGCGTGGCCGAGCAGCTCCGTGACCTGCTTCCGGGTGAGCCGCTCCCCCGGCCGGTCGCCGTGGACCCGGGCGCGCCACAGCGCCTCGTCGGCGTAGATGTTGCCGACGCCGGAGATCAGCCCCTGGTCGAGCAGCAGCCGCTTCACGCCGGCCGAGCGGCGCCGTACCCGCTGGACGAAGAGGTCGTCGTCGAACTCCGGGTCGAGCGGGTCGCGGGCGATGTGCGCGATCTCGGAGGGCAGCCCGGCCCCGCCGGCGGAGACCAGCAGGCCGCCGAACATCCGCTGGTCGACGAACCGGAGCTCCGCGGGGCGGCCTCCTCGACCACCGAAATCGAGCGCGAACCGGACGCGCAGGTGGCGCTCGACGGGGGCGCCGGCCGGCTGGACGAGCATCTGGCCGCTCATGCCGAGGTGGCCCAGCAGCGCGTCGCCGTTGTCGAGCGGGAGCCAGAGGTACTTGCCGCGCCGCCGGGCGCCGGTGACGGTGCGCCCGGTGAGCGCGGCGGCGAAGCCGGACGGGCCGCGCGGGTCGCGGCGCACCGGCCGCTCGTGGAGGACCTCGACCGCAGTGATCGTGGCGCCGACGACGTGGCGCTCGAGGCCGAGGCGGACGACCTCGACCTCGGGGAGCTCGGGCACGGTGGCGCTAGGCCGGCTGGCCGAGGTCGGCGACGATCTCGCCGTAGGCCGTCTCCGCGGCGCCCTGCTCGGCCTCCTTCTTGGAACGGCCGTTGCCGTTGCCGTAGAGGCGACCGCCGACGCGGACCTGCGCGGTGAAGGTCTTCTGGTGGTCGGGCCCGTCGTCCTCGATGACGTACTCGGGGACGCCGAGTCCGCGCTCGGCCGCGAGCTCCTGGAGGGACGTCTTCCAGTCGAGGCCGGCGCCCATCGCGGAGGCCGACTCGATGAGCGGGTCGAACAGGCGGTGGACGACGACCGAGGAGACCTCGATGCCGCCGCTGAGGTGGACCGCGCCGATCACCGCCTCGACGGTGTCGGACAGGATCGACGCCTTCTCGCGCCCGCCGGTGGCCTCCTCGCCGCGGCCGAGCTTGATGTACTGCCCGAGGTCGAGCTCGCGGGCCACGCCGGCGAGCGCGCGGGCGTTGACGACCGCCGCACGGAGCTTCGCGAGCCGGCCCTCGGGGAGGTCCGGGTGCATGCGGTAGAGCGTCTCGGTGACGACGACGCCGAGCACCGAGTCGCCCAGGAACTCCAGGCGCTCGTTGGTCGGGAGGCCGCCGTTCTCGTAGGCGTACGACCGGTGCGTCAGCGCGCGGTCGAGCAGCTCGGGGTCGAGCTCAGGCTCGCCGAGCGCACGACGCAGCTCGCCGTACACCGTGTCGGTGTGAGCAGTGATGCCGCTGCTCCGACCGTGAGGGTCAGAGAACCTGACGGCGGTCGGCGCGGGCGCCGTACTGGCCGCAGGTGCCGCAGGCGCGGTGCGGGATGTGCTTGGCGTCGCAGGCCGGGTTGGCGCAGTCGACCAGGGTGGGGGCGACGGCCTTCCACTGCGAGCGGCGGTGCCGCGTGTTGCTGCGCGACATCTTGCGCTTCGGGACTGCCACGGTTGTCTCCTCGGATCTTCGGTGCCGGTCAGGGCTCGGTTTGTTCGGGCTGCTGCGTGTCGTCGGCCAGCTTGCTGAGCGCCGCCCACCGCGGGTCGATCGCAGCCTCGTGCGCATGGTCGGGGTCGTCGGCCAGTCGTGCCCCGCACTCGGGGCACAGGCCGGGACAGTCCGGCATGCACAGCGGCTGGAACGGCAGTGCGAGCACCACCGCGTCCCGCAGCAGAGGCTCCAGGTCGACCAGGTCGTCCCGCAGCATGCTGACCTCGTCGTCCTCCTCCGCCCCCTCGGAGTCACGGATGTCGTCGTAGACGAACAGCTCCTGGAGCTCCACCTCGACGTCGTCTCGGATCGGCTCCAGGCACCGTGCGCACTCACCCTCGAGCCCGGCCTTCGCCGTACCCGTGACGAGCACGCCCTCCATGACCGCCTCCAGCCGCAGGTCGAGCTCGACCGGCGATCCTTCGGGGACAGTGAGAACTTCGATGCCCAGATCTGCTGGTGCCGGGACCGTGAGCGTCACTTGACGCTGGGACCCCGGGCGGCGCCCGAGCTCGCGAGTGTCGAGCACGAGCGGCGCTCTCGGGTCCAGGCTGGTCACGTGATCACTCCTGGTCCAAGCACAAACAGATCGGATCAATGCTAGTCGGGCGTGACAGATGGGGCAAAACGCGGTCGGCGGTCACGCCAGGCGCTCCGTCAGCCGCTCCAGCACGGCCGGCGGCACCAACCCGGACACGTCTCCCCCGAGGGAGGCGACCTCCTTGACCAGGCTCGACGACACGTAGCCCAGCGAGGCGGTGGTCGGCACGAACACCGTCTCCACGCCGGTGAGGTGGGCGTTCATCTGCGCCATCGGCAGCTCGTACTCGTAGTCGTTGCCGCCGCGCAGACCCTTGACGATCGCCTGGGCCCCGATCTCCCGGCAGAAGTCCACGATCAGGCCGGTGAAGCCCATCACCTTGACGTTCGGCAGGTCAGCGCAGGCCTCCTCGAGCATCTCGAGCCGCTCCTGGGGGTCGAACATCCGGTTCTTCGACATGTTGGTGCCGGTGGCCACGACGAGCTCGTCGAAGAGCGCCGCGGTGCGCCGGAAGATGTCGAGGTGACCGTTGGTCACCGGGTCGAAGGAGCCGGGACACACCGCGCGCGTCATGGCCGGAACGTTAGTGGTCGTCCGGTGTCGTGGCGAACCACAGGGTGGTCTCGCCGTACTTCTTGCGGCCCTTCTTGCCGGGCAGCGGCTCGAGGCCGGCCGGCCAGGCGGGCTCCGGGCTGCGCGAGCCGCGCTCGACGACGACCAGCGCGTCGTCGGCGAGCCAGCCGTTGGCCGCCAGGAGCGCGAGGTCGCCGGCGAGGGCCGTGTCCGTGAGCGGGTAGGGCGGGTCGCTGAAGACCAGGTCGTACGGCGCCGCCGGCCGCTCGGCGAGCACGGCACTGACCGAGCGGCTCCGGACGTCGGCCGCGTCGCAGCCGATCGCGCGCGCGTTGGCGCGCACCAGGTCGGCGGTGCGCCGGTCGGACTCGACGAGGGTCACGTGGCCCGCCCCGCGCGACCACGCCTCGAGGCCGATGGCGCCGCTGCCGGCGTACAGGTCGAGGAACCGGAGGTCGTGGAACGAGCCGGCCCAGACGTCGAGCGCCGAGAACAGCGCCTCGCGCACCCGGTCGGAGGTGGGCCGGGTCTGGTCGCCCTTCGGGGTCTGCAGGCGGCGGCCGCCGGCGACACCGCCGATGATGCGGGTCATCGGGCCCTCACGACTTGTCCACGAACTCGGCCTGCTGCGAGCGCTCGAGCTCGGCGACGGCGTCGGCGAGGAGGGGTGCGTCGCCGAGAGCGGGATCGGCGTCGAGCAGCTTCTCCGCCGCGTCGCGGGCGGCGACGATCGTGTCCTCGTCGCGGAGCACCCGCAGCTTCTCGAGGCTGGACCGGCGGCCGGCTTGGGACGCGCCGAGCACGTCGCCCTCGCGCCGCTGCTCGAGGTCGATGCGGCTCAGCAGGAAGCCGTCGGTGGTCGAGGCGACGGCGTCGAGCCGCTCCCGGGCCGGGGTGCCGGGCTCGGCGCGGGTCACGAGCAGGCACAGGCCGTGCAGCCCGCCGCGGCCGACCCGGCCGCGCAGCTGGTGGAGCTGCGAGACGCCGAACCGGTCGGCGTCGAGGATCACCATCGTGGTGGCGTTGGGCACGTCGACGCCGACCTCGATCACGGTCGTCGAGACGAGGACGTCGAGCTCGCGTCGCGTGAACGCCCGCATCGTGGCGTCTTTCTCGTCGGCCGGCAGCCGGCCGTGGAGCCGGCCGATCCGGAGGCCGTCGAGCGGGCCGGCGGCGAGCCGCTCGACGACCTCCTCGACCGCGGCGGCCCCGGGAGCCGGGGCGATCGGGTTGCCGTCCTCGTCGAGGTCGACGACCTCGGTCTCGCCCGCCTCGGCCTCGTCGCCGGAGATGCGTGGGCACACGACGTAGACCTGGTGGCCCTTGCCGACCTCCTCGCGCACCCGCTGCCAGGCGCGGTCGAGCCAGGCCGGCTGCTCGGCGAGCGGCACCACCGTGCTCTGGATCGGCGCGCGGCCCGCGGGCAGCTCGCGCAGGGTGGAGGTCTCGAGATCGCCGAACACCGTCATCGCGACCGTGCGCGGGATCGGCGTCGCGGTCATCACCAGCACGTGCGGTGGCGTGCGCGCCTTGTCGGCGAGCGCGGCACGCTGCTCGACGCCGAAGCGGTGCTGCTCGTCGACGACGACGAGCCCGAGGTCGGCGAACTCCACCTGCTCCTGGAGCAGCGCGTGGGTGCCGATCACGATGCCGGCCTCGCCGGTGACGATGTTGAGCAGCGGCTCGGTGCGCTGGGTCTTGGTCATCGAGCCGGTGAGCAGCTCGACCCGGGTCGCGTGCTCCGGGGCGCCGAGCACCCCGCCCTCCGCGAGGTCGCCGAGCATCGTCACGATCGACCGGTAGTGCTGCTGGGCGAGCACCTCGGTCGGCGCGAGCAGCGCGGCCTGCCCGCCGGAGTCGACCACCCGCAGCATCGCCCGGAGCGCGACGAGCGTCTTGCCGGAGCCGACCTCGCCCTGGAGCAGCCGGTTCATCGGGTGGGCCTGCGCCAGGTCGTGCTCGACCTGCGCCCCGACCTCGACCTGCCCGGCGGTGAGCTCGAAGGGCAGCCGGGCGTCGAACGCGGCGAGCGCTCCCCCGCCGCCGGTGCGTGGGGTCGCGCCCTGCGCGCGCAGCGCCCGGCGGCGCCGTCCGAGCACGAGCTGGGTGACCAGGGCCTCCTCGAACCGGAAGCGGTGGAGCGCCCGGTCGACCTGGTCGCGGTCGTCGGGCGCGTGCACCCAGGCGTAGGCGGTCGAGATGTCGAGCACGTCGTAGGCGTCGCGCACGGAGGCGGGCAGCACCTCGGGGACCTCGCCCATCACGTCGCGGGCGAACCGCACCGCGCGCTGGACGTCCCAGGTCTCCACGCCCTTGGTCAGCGGGTAGATCGGGTAGAGGTCGCCGATCTCCTCGATCATCTCGGCGACGTCGTTCTCGCCCTCCGCGGCGTCGGACAGGCCGAAGATCGTCATCGCCGGGTTGGTGAGCTGCCACTCGTTGCGGAACCGGTCGGCCTTGCCGAGGAAGACTCCGCGGCGGCCGACCGCGACCCGGTTGGCCTGCCAGCGGGCGGTCCGCTCGTGCTTGGCGAAGAACGTCATCCGCAGCGGCGGGCCGTCTGTGCGCAGCGTCGCCTCGACCCGGTGTGCCGGTCGGCCCGTGCGCCGGTCCTTGTAGGTCTTGATCTCGCACTGGGAGATCTCGCCGATCACGCACAGCATCTGGCCGACGTGGAGGTTGTCGACCCGGCTCAGCCGGCCCGTCTCGAGGTAGCGGCGCGGGAAGTGGCGCAGCAGGTCGCCGACCGTGCGCAGGCCGAGGCCCTCCTCGAACTTCTTGCGCTTGGCGGGGGGCGCGCCGCCCAGCACGGAGACGAGCGGCGACTCGAGGGTGATCACAGACTTGGTTGCTCCCGGTGCGGCGTACTCACTCGACGGACAGGAGCAGCGGGTAGCGCTCCTGCCCCCCGTCGTACACCACGACGTCGACACCGGGGTGCATCTCCTCCACCCACGCCGACACGTGGTCGGCGATCTCGCCGTTCTCGCGGCCGCGGACCAGCGTGACCAGCTCGCCACCGGCCGCCAGCAGCCGCTCCACGACGACCACGGCGACGCGCGCGAGGTCGCTGCCCACCACCGCGAAGTCACCGGCGATCACCCCGAGGGCGTCGCCCACCTCGCAGGGTCCGGCCGTCGTCATCGCCGTCCGCGCGGCGGTCGTGACGGCGCCGTGGCGCACGTGCCGCGCGGTCGCGGTCATCTCGGTCACGTCGCTGTCGAACGCGCGGCCCGGCTCGTGGACCGCCAGCGCGGCCAGGCCCTGGACCTGCGCCTGGGTCGGGATCACGGCGACGCGCAGGCCGGGATGGTCGACCTCAGCGGTGCTCGCGGCCATCCGCGCCGTACGAACCGTGTCCTCGTCGTTGGGCAGTACGACGACCTCGCTCGCGCCGCAGCGGGTGATCGCGGCGAGCAGCTCACCGGCGGAGGCGCGTCGTCCCGGCGCGCCCTCGACCACCTCGGCCCCCGCCTCGGCGAACAGCTCTGCCAGGCCCGGCCCGGCGGCGACCGCGACCACCCGGCGCGGCCCGGCCAGGACGGCCGGGGCCGGTCGCTCGCCGGCCCGCGCCGCCGTCTGCGCGGCCACCTGCTGCACGAAGTGGGTCACCCGGATCCGGTGCGGCCGGCCGACCTCGAGGGCCGCCTCGATCGCGCCCCCGACGTCGTCGGTGTGGACGTGGACGTTCCACAGCCCCTCGCCGCCGACCACCACCACGCTGTCGCCGAGCTCGGCCAGCCGGGCCCGGACCCGCGGGATCTCGCCGTCGGGGCTGTCGAGGAGGTACATGACCTCGTAGGCGGGGCCGTCGGCGCTCAGGTCGCCCGCGCCGTCGTGCGGGAGGTGCGGCACCGGGATCGCGTGGCTGCCGAGCGGGGCGGTCACCGGGACCGGCCGGTGGCCAGTCAGCACCGTCTCGGCCGCGTCGAGGATCACACAGATGCCGCGGCCGCCGGCGTCGACGACGCCGGCGCGGGCGAGCACGTCGAGTTGCTCGGGCGTGTGGCCGAGGGCCTCACGCGCTGCCGCCGCCGCGGTGGTGAAGACGTCGCGGGAGCGGACCGCCGGATCCTTTGCGGCCGTGCGGGCCGCCTCGCTCGCCGCGCGCAGCACGGTGAGCATCGTGCCCTCGACCGGCTCGCCGACCGCGGCATAGCTCGCCTCGGTGGCCTGGTGGAGGGCCTCGGCCATCACCTCGGCGTTGCGGTCGCCGGGCGTCGCAGCGCCGATGCGTCGGGCGATCGCGCCGAGCATCTCGCTGAGGATCACCCCGGAGTTGCCGCGGGCGCCGAGCAGCGCGCCCCGGGCCAACGCCGCCAGCGCGGCCTCGCGCCCCTCGTCCTGCGCCTCGCGGATCGCGTCGCGCGCCGCGGCGATCGTCAGGTACATGTTGGTGCCGGTGTCGCCGTCGGGCACCGGGTAGACGTTGAGGGCGTCGATCTCCTCGCGCGCGTCACCGAGGGCGTCGACGGCGATGTCCACGAACCGGAGGACGCTCTCGAGGGCGATGCCGCCCACGGCGCCGCCCGACGGGCTCCCCGCCGACGTGCGCTCCTCCGTCCCGTCGTCCATCCTGCTGAGAGTAGTGGGCGGCGGAGGTCCCCGCGGATTTCAGCCGCGAGGCGGTCGTCGGCTAATCTGTTCCGGTTGCCCGAAGCCGGGCACCCCTGACTTGAGACCGTTCCAACCCAAGGAGTCACCGTGGCTGCCGTGTGCGACATCTGCGCCAAGAAGCCGGCCTTCGGCAACAACCGGCCGTGGTCGCGCAAGATCACCAAGCGCCGCTTCAACCCCAACATCCAGCGTGTGCGCGCTGTCGTCAACGGCACCCCGAAGCGCATGAACGTCTGCACCGGCTGCCTGAAGTCCGGCAAGGTCACCCGCTGACCCGACGAACCGGCACGGTTGGTTGAACGAACCGTCAACGCCGCTCGGCCTCTGGCCCGGGCGGCGTTGCCAATTGCCGGCTCGACCGACCAACCGTGGCGGTTCGTCGGCTAGAAGTGCGTCCACCCGGTCGGTCCTTCGTACGCCGCGCCGTCGACGATGACCGTGGGACCGTCGGCGCCCGGCTCGCGGACGATGCCGACCGCGCGCCAGCCGTCCGGGAGGGCGACGTCGGCGGGGAACGTCGCGAGCAGGCAGTGGTCGTCGCCCCCGCCGAGGATCAGCCCGAGCGGGTCGGAGTTGGTCGCGGCGGCGACGGCCTGGAGCGGCTCGGGCACCTCGAACGCCGCGGTGTCGACGTCGATCACGACACCGGAGGCGCGGGCGACGTGGAGCGCGTCGGCGAGCAGCCCGTCGGAGACGTCGATCATCGAGGTGGCGCCCGCGTCGGCGGCGGCCGGCCCGGCGTCGTACGGCGGCTCCGGCCTGCGATACGCGTCGACCAGGACCCGCGGGGACCGGAAGCCGCGGCCCAGCACGGCGAGCCCGCCGGCGGCCCAGCCCTGGCGGCCGGCGAGCGCGACGACGTCGCCGGGACGCGCGCCGGAGCGCAGCACGGGCGACACGGTGCAGCCGCCGAGGACGGTGACGCTGATGACGACCTGGTCGGCGCTGGTGAGGTCGCCTCCGACCAGGCCAGCGCCCACCGACGCGCACTCCTCGGCGAACCCGCGGGTGAAGTCGAGCGCCCACTGGGCCGGGAGGTCCTTCGGCGCCGCGAGGCCGACGGTCAGCCAGGTGGCCCGGCCGCCCATCGCGTTGATGTCGGACAGGTTCTGGGCCGCGGCGCGGTGGCCCACGTCGACGGCGTCCACCCACTCCCGCCGGAAGTGCCGGCCCTCGACCATCACGTCGGTCGAGACCACGACGTGCCCGTTGCGCACCCGCAGCACCGCCGCGTCGTCGCCCGGACCGACCAGCACCTGCTCCCCCGGAGCCAGCCGCGCGACCAGCTCGTCGATCCGGCTGATCAGGCCGAACTCGCCGATGTCGGCGAGGGTCTGGTCACGAAGCGCGGGGTCGGGCGCGGGGTCAGCCATGGGCCCATCCCACCAGAACGCGCGGACTCGTGACATCGGCGGGGGTGACGGTAGGTTGGTGCGTCGAACCAGCCGACCGAGCCGAGGAGCGACCAATGGTGGTGCAGGCCTACATCCTGATCCAGACCGACGTGGGCAAGGCCGCCGAGGTCGCCAAGGCGATCGCCAAGATCAAGGGTGTGACCCTCGCCGAGGACGTGACCGGCCCCTACGACGTCATCGTGCGCGCCGAGGCCCGCAACGTCGACGAGCTCGGCAAGCTGGTGGTGTCGAAGGTGCAGAACCTCGACGGCATCACGCGCACGCTCACGTGCCCCGTCGTTCACATCTGAGAACAAGAGATTCGTAGCGTCAGCGGGGTGGGGCGCGCAGCGGAGCGGAGTGAGCGAAGCGAGCGTAGCTGCGCGGGCGCGCTCGTCGCGCTCCTCCTCGTCCTCCTCACCGCCTGCGGCAATCCCCCACAGATCAACTCTCCCGACCTCTCGGAGGCGGACGCCGAGGCCTGCGCGGAGTTCGTCGACGCCCTGCCGGAGACCCTGTCCGGCCTCGACCGCGTCGAGGTCGAGCCTGCCGATGCTCCCGGCGCGGCGTACGGCGACCCGGCGATCGTGATCACCTGCGGCGTCGGCGAGCCCGCCGGGTTCGCGAAGGGCGCCCCGTGCGAGTCCGTGGCCGGCATCGACTGGTTCGTCCCGGCGGAGACGTACGGCGACGAGCCCGTCGACGTGGTGATGACCAGCGCGTGGAGCCGCCCGCGCGTGCGGGTCGAGATCCCCGACGACCACTGGCCCGAGGCCACCGCCGCCGCGACCGGCGTACTCAGCCCGATCGTGAAGGAGACGCTGGAGAGCGTCGGCCGCTGCGACTTCTGAGCCCTGCTCTCCGGCGGCCGTCAGCGCAGCCCGGTCCCCCGCTGCAGCGCCAGCCCGACCAGGCGGTCGACGAGCGCGCCGTACTCCAGCCCGGTGGCGGCCCACATCCGCGGGAACATCGACAGCGGCGTGAACCCGGGCATCGTGTTGAGCTCGTTGACCACCAGGGAGCCGTCGGGCATCACGAAGAAGTCGACGCGGGCGAGGCCCTCGCAGCCGACCGCGCGGAAGGCATCGGCCGACAGGGCGCGCATCCGGGCGGTCGTCTCCTCGTCGAGGACGGCCGGCACGTCGAGCTCGGTCGCCTCCTCGGGGACGTACTTGGCCTCGAAGTCGTAGAACTCGTGGTCGCCGGTGATCCGGATCTCCGCGGGGACGCTGGTCTCGACGTCGCCGTCGAGCGTCTCGAGCACGCCGCACTCGATCTCGCGGGCGCCCTCGGCCGAGACCTCGATCAGCACCTTCGGGTCGTGGGCGAGCGCGCCCTCGATCGCGTCGGCGAGCTCGCCGGCGTCGTGCGCTTTGGCGATGCCGATGCTGGACCCGCCGCGGGCGGGCTTGACGAAGAGCGGGTAGCCCAGCCGGTCGCAGCGCTCGCGCACCGCGAGCTCGTCGCGCTCCCACTCCCGCGCGGTGGTGGTGGTGCTCGGCATCACCGGCAGGCCGGCGGCGGCGAGGACGACCTTCATGTAGGCCTTGTCCATGCTGACGGCCGAGGCGAGCACCCCGGCGCCGACGTAGCGGACGCCCGCCATCTCGAGCAGCCCCTGGAGGGTGCCGTCCTCGCCCCAGGGGCCGTGGAGCAGCGGGAAGACCACGTCGACGTCACCGAGCTCGCGCGGCGGTGCGGACGGCTCGCTGACGACCAGGCCGGCGCCGGACGCCGTACGGCCGAGGGCGACCGGTGGTCGGGCGCCATCGACCGAGGGCAGCTCGTCGGCGCCCTTGAGCTGCAGCCGCTCGACGTCGCCGGACTCGAGCACCCACCTGCCGTCGGTGGCGATGCCGATCGGGATCACCTCGTAGCGGTCGGGATCCAGCGCTTGGAGCACGCTCCCCGCGGTCACGCACGAGATGGCGTGCTCACTGGAGCGGCCGCCGAAGACGACAGCGACACGGATCCGACGGTCGGTAGCGGCGTTCATCGGCGTTGACCCTACCGTTGTGGCATGTCCGACGAGCCCTCCCACCCCGACCACCCGATCGACGTCCGCCCCGCCACCATCGCCGTCACCGGGGGCCGACCGGCCCGACAGCCCGACGCGCCGCTCAACCCGCCGATCACGATGGCGTCGACGTACGTCGCGGCGGGCGACGTCGAGTACGGGCGCTACGGCAACCCGACCTGGTCGGCGTTCGAGGAGGTGCTCGGCGCGCTCGAGGGCGGGCGCGCGCTGGCGTTCGCGTCGGGCATGGCCGCGGCGACGACCGTCCTGGACCTGGTCGGCCCCGGCGCCGGCGTGGTGGCGCCGCAGCACGCCTACAGCGGCACGATCATGGCGCTCGCCGACCTCGAGGCGCGCGGCCGGCTGCACGCCCACCTGGTCGACATCGCCGACACCGACGCGGTCATCGGCGCGATGAAGGCCGACGAGGACTGCGCCCTGCTCTGGATCGAGTCGCCGACCAACCCTGCGCTCGAGCTCGCCGACATCGAGACCCTCGCCCGGGCCGCGCACGAGCTCGGCGTCAGGGTCGTCGTCGACAACACCTTCGCCACCCCCCTGCTGCAGCAGCCGCTCTCACTGGGGGCCGACATCGTCGTGCACTCGGCGACGAAGTACCTCGCCGGTCACAGCGACGTCCAGCTCGGCGCCCTCGTCGTCTCCGACGAGGAGGTCTCCGGCGCCCTCAAGGCCCGCCGCGACCTCGTCGGCGCCGTACCCGGCCCGTTCGAGACCTGGCTCGCGCTGCGCGGCATGCGCACCCTGCACCTGCGCCTCGAGCGCGCGCAGGCCAACGCGATCGAGATCGCCGGCCGGCTCGCGGATCACCCCGGCGTCGTCGAGGTGCGCTACCCCGGGTTCGGCGCGATCGTCGCCCTGGTGCTGGCCGACGGCTTCAGTGCCGACCTCGTGGCGCGCAGCACCCGGCTGTGGGTGCACGCCACCTCGCTCGGCGGTGTGGAGTCCACCCTGGAGCGGCGCCGCCGCTGGAAGGCCGAGGCCTCGACGATTCCCGAGGGGCTGCTCCGCCTGTCGGTCGGCATCGAGGACGTCGAGGACCTGTGGACGGACC
The DNA here is from genome assembly GCF_013410655.1 of Nocardioides thalensis. Lineage (NCBI taxonomy): Bacteria > Bacillati > Actinomycetota > Actinomycetes > Propionibacteriales > Nocardioidaceae > Nocardioides > Nocardioides thalensis. The sequence goes on along the minus strand of NZ_JACCFP010000001.1, from coordinate 1,458,071 downwards.
TCGAGCGGGCGTTGGCCCCGCTTGTGCCGTAGGGCTCAGTCGATCTCGGCCTTGGTGTCGCGCTGGATGAAGGACTGCATGAGCTCCGACGTCGTGATGTCGCCGGCGAGGACCTCGTCGACGTGCTGCACGATCGGGGCCTCGACGCCGGACTGCTCGGCAAGGGCGCGGATCGAGGAGCACGACTTCGCGCCCTCGGCGACCTGGCGGGTCGAGGCGTAGATCTCCTCGACGGTCATCCCCTGGCCGAGCTTCTCGCCGAACGTGCGGTTGCGCGAGAGCGGCGAGGAGCAGGTGGCGACGAGGTCACCGAGGCCCGCGAGACCCATCAGGGTCAGCGGGTTGGCGCCGAGACGCATGGCCAGGCGCGCCGTCTCGGCGAGGCCGCGGGTGATCAGCGAGGCCGTCGTGTTGTCGCCGAAGCCGAGGCCGACCGCCATGCCGACGCACAGGGCGACGACGTTCTTGTAGGCGCCGCCGAGCTCGCAGCCCAGCACGTCCACGCTGGTGTACGGGCGGAAGGCCGGTGAGTGGCACCGGCTCTGCAGCATCGTCGCGACGTCCTCGTCGGCGCAGGCGACGACGGACGCGGCCGGCTCCCGACGGGCGATCTCGCGCGCGAGGTTGGGGCCGCTGATGACTGCGATCCGCTCGGGACCGATGTCACCGACCTCCGCGATCACCTCGCTCATCCGCTTCACGGTGCCGAGCTCGACGCCCTTCATGAGCGACACCAGGACGGCGTCGCTCTCGACGTACGGCAGGAACGCGGGGAGGTTGTCGCGCAGCGACTGCGACGGCACCGCCAGCACGACGACGTCGGCGCCCGCGAGCGCCCGCTCCGGGTCGTGGGTGGCGCTGATCGCCGGCGGGAGCTCGATGCCGGCGAGGTAGTCGACGTTCTCCCGCTTGTCGTTGATGCTCGCGGCGACCTCCTCACGGCGGGCCCACATCGTGACGTCGTTGCCCGCGTCGGCGAGGACCATCGAGAACGCGGTGCCCCACGATCCCGCACCGAGGACGGCGACCTTCCCGTTGCTCATCCGCTATCGACCACCCTTCTTGAAGCGGTCTCCGTGGACACGCATGTCGTATCTCTCGGCCGGTGCCTGCTCGCCCCGGATCTCCTCCAGCTGCCGCGTGATCGCCGCCATGATGCGTTCGGTCGCCTCGTTGACGACCTCCGCGGTGCGCGGCTTCGCGGCGAGGTCCGCGAGGTCGACCGGCTCCCCGATGCTCATGGTGATCGGCTTGCGCGGGAAGAGGTGGGGCCGCTTCGTGTACGGCGGCAGGATCTCCTGCGCGCCCCACTGGCCGACCGGGATGACCGGACAACCGGTCTCGAGCGCGATGCGCGCGGCGCCGGACTTGCCGCGCATCGGCCACATGTCGGGGTCTCGGGTGATGGTCGCCTCCGGGTAGACGACGATGAGCTTGCCGGCGCGCACGGCGTCGACGGCGGCCGCATAGGCGCCCGCGCCGCCCGAGGACCTCTCGACCGGGATCTGGCCGGCGCCGTCGAGCAGCCGGCCGAGCAGCTTGTTGCCCCACAGGCCGGACTTCGCCAGGTAGCGCGGCAGCCGGCCGTAGTCGTAGACGACGTGCGCCGCGGTCAGCGGGTCGACGTGCGACAGGTGGTTCATCGCGATGACGCAGCCGCCCGTCTCCGGGATCCGCTCAGGGTGGAGCCAGCGGTGCGTGGTGGTCGCCAGCAGCGTCGGCTTCACGACGAAACCTGCGAGCCAGAAGGCCCATCCGCGCTTCTCACGCATCTTCCGCACCGTCACGGCTGCACAGTACTAGGGCGGTCGGACGTGGGTGACCGGCGCCACGCAGCTCCGGCGGCCCTGACAGAATCGCCGCGTGAGCGCTGCCGGGACGGGTTTCGTCGTCGTCGTCCCGGTGAAGTCGCCCGGTGTCGGCAAGTCCCGTCTCGGCGACCTCGACGGGATCGATCGCAGCCTGCTCGCAGCCGCCTTCGCGACCGACACCGTGGCGGCCTGCCTGCACACCGACGGTGTCGTGGGCGTGCTCGTGGTCACCGAGGACGCCGGCCTGGCCGCGACCCTGACGGCCCTCGGCGCCGACACGTGCGGCGACGGACCGGTGCCGGGCCTCAATCCCGCGTTGCGGCACGGAGCCGCCGTCGCGGCGGGGCGATGGCCCGACGCCGTCCCGGTCGCGCTCCTCGCCGACCTGCCCGCGCTCCGCACCGAGGACCTCGCGGCGGCGTTGGCTCAGATCGCCGGCCGGGCGCGGGATGCGGCGTCGTACGTCGTCGACGCCGACGGCACCGGCACCACGCTCTACGCGGCGCCGCACGACGCGTTCGACCCGCGTTTCGGGGTCGACTCCGCGGCGGCGCACGCTGCCGCCGGTGGGGTCGCGATCGAGGGCGAGCTCCTGACGCTCCGCCGCGACGTCGACGACGTCGGCGCGCTGTGGGCCGCGGCCGAGCTGGGAGTGGGTACGGCGACCCGCACGCTTCTCGGAGGACGCACGCAACCCCGGGTGTAGGCCGTGCGTCCCTCAGGTTGAGCCCACTAATCCGAGCCATCCGAGAGGAACCCCATGCGCCACCCCATCAGACTTCTCGCCACCGTCCTCGCGACACTCCTCGCGTGCGCGGCCCTGACGACGACCACGACGAGCCCCGCCGGGGCCGAGAGCGTCACGCTGTGGGACCCCGCCGGCGACGCCGACGGCTACGACATCACCAAGCTCCGGGTGCGGCACAAGTCGAAGCGGGTCACCTTCGAGCTGCGACAGGACCAGACGCCCTACTGGTACGAGATCCGCGTCGACACACCCGGCCCGAAGAAGACCTACGACTACGTCGTCACGTGGTCGATCTACGGACAGCGCAAGGTCTACGTGCAGACCAAGAAGGACTTCGAGGACGGGGGCAGCAACTACGTCTGCAGGAACAAGACGGCCGAGGTCGCCGACGACAACAGCGTCCTGACGTTCTCGGTCGCCCGGTCCTGCTTCGGGCCGCCGAAGTCCGTCCGCGTCAAGGCGATCGCGTGGGACGACCAGTTCGGCTGGAAGGACCGCACCGGCTGGACCGAGCGGGCAGGAGTCGCCTGAGACCCGAGGAAATGACGACGGGCCGCACTCCTGCTGGAGTGCGGCCCGACGTACGAGACGAAGGCGTCAGGACTTCTTCGCGGTCTTCTTGGCCGGGGCCTTCTTGGCGGGTGCCTTCTTGGCCGGGGCCTTCTTCGCGGGCGCCTTCTTGACCGGAGCCTTCTTCGCAGGCGCCTTCTTCGCGGGCGCCTTCTTCGCAGGCGCCTTCTTCGCAGGGGCCTTCTTCGCGGGCGCCTTCTTGGCCGGAGCCTTCTTCGCAGGCGCCTTCTTGGCCGGAGCCTTCTTCGCCGCGGCCTTCTTGGCGGGAGCCGCCTTCTTGGCCGGAGCGGCGGCCTTCTTCACCGCAGCCGCTGCCTTCTTCGCGGGGGCGGCGGCCTTCTTCGCGGGCTTCGGCAGGGCCGGGAGCTTCTTCGCGCCGGAGATGACGTTCTTCAGGTCGGCGCCGGGAGTGAACTTCGGCACCGCCTTCTTCTTCGTCTTGATGCGCGCACCCGTCTGCGGGTTGCGCACGAAGCGCGGGTTGCGCACGGCCTTCTCGAACGCGCCGAAGCCGGTGATGGCGACCTTCTCACCCTTCGCCACCTGGCGCGTGATGGTGTCGAGCACGGAGTCGAGCGCGTGGGCCGCCGCCTTGCGGTTGCCGTCGAAGCGTGTCGCCAGCTCGTCGATCAACTGAGACTTGTTCACTGCTGTGTCCTTCCGCCAGACCGGCATTCCTGCCGTTCCTGGGCCGGTTCCGGCCGGGCCCACGCCCGGCGCCTTGCTCGGCACGCTAGGCATTCGTGGGCACGGTCACAACGACATCGCCGTGTTTTCCGGGGTTTTTTCGCTCTACGGCGCCGAATTCGACCGATTCGGGTAGCCGATCAGTGCTGGGTGGCCGGCTTCCAGCTCGGACGCGTCGCCTCGTAGGCAGCGATATCCGCCTCGTGACCGAGGGTGATGCCGATGTCGTCGAGGCCCTCGAGCAGCCGCCACCGCGTGTAGTCGTCGATGTCGAAGCTGTCCTCGACAGATCCGTCGGCAGTGCGCACCGTCTTGCTCTCGAGGTCGACGGTGATCTCCCCGCCGGGGTTGTCATCGAGGTAGTCCCACAGTCGCTGCACGACCTTCTCGTCGACCTGGGCGGCGAGAAGCCCGGCCTTGCCGGAGTTGCCGCGGAAGATGTCGGCGAAGCGCGAGGAGATCACTGCCTTGAATCCGTAGTTCTGCAGCGCCCACACGGCGTGCTCGCGGGACGACCCGGTTCCGAAGTCGGGACCGGCGACCAGCACGGTGCCGGCCTTGTAGGCGTCCTGGTTGAGGACGAACTCCGGATCGTTGCGCCAGGCCGCGAACAGGCCGTCCTCGAAACCGGTGCGCGTCACGCGCTTGAGGTAGACGGCCGGGATGATCTGGTCGGTGTCGACGTTGCTGCGCTTCAGCGGGACGCCGACGCCGGTGTGGTGGGTGAACTTGTCCATGTCAGCGGTCCCTTCAGTTCGCGGCCGTGGCCGGCTCGAGGTCGGCGGGCGAGGAGAGCGTGCCGCGGATCGCGGTGGCGGCAGCGACCGGGACGGACACCAGGTGCGTGCGTCCGCCCTTGCCCTGCCGGCCCTCGAAGTTGCGGTTGGAGGTGGACGCGCTGCGCTCGCCGGGCTGGAGGGTGTCGGGGTTCATGCCGAGGCACATCGAGCAGCCCGCGCCGCGCCATTCAGCGCCGGCCTCCTTGAAGACCACGTCGAGACCCTCGTCCTGCGCCTGCATCCGCACCCGCACGGAGCCCGGCACCACGAGCAGTCGCGTGTCCGGGGCGACCTGGTGGCCCTTGATGATCTCGGCGGCGATGCGCAGGTCCTCGATGCGGCCGTTGGTGCACGAGCCGATGAAGACGGTGTCGACCTTGATGTCGCGCATCGGCGTACCGGCCTCGAGACCCATGTAGGTGAGCGCCTTCTCCGCCGCGATGCGGTCGCTGTCCTCCGCGAAGTCCGCGGGGTCCGGGACGTTCGCGGCCAGCGGCACGCCCTGGCCGGGGTTGGTGCCCCAGGTGACGAACGGCGTCACGTCCGCGGCGTCGAGGACGATCTCCTTGTCGAACTCGGCGTCGGCGTCGGTGACGAGCGTCTTCCAGTGGGCGACCGCGGCGTCCCACTCGGCGCCCTTCGGTGCCTCGGGGCGGCCCTCGATGTAGTCGAACGTCGTCTGGTCGGGCGCGATCAGTCCGGCCTTCGCACCCCACTCGATGGACATGTTGCAGATCGTCATCCGGGCCTCCATCGAGAGCTCCTCGATGGCCTGGCCGCGGTACTCGACGATGTAGCCCTGTCCGCCGCCGGTGCCGGTCTTGCTGATCAGCGTCAGGATCAGGTCCTTGGCGGTGACGCCGTCGGGCAGGCTCCCGTTGACGGTCACGGCCATGGTCTTCGGCTTCGCCTGGGGCAGGGTCTGCGTGGCGAGCACGTGCTCGACCTCGGAGGTGCCGATGCCGAACGCGATCGCACCGAACGCACCGTGGGTGCTGGTGTGGCTGTCGCCGCAGACGATCGTCATGCCGGGCTGGGTGAGGCCGAGCTGCGGACCGACGACGTGCACGATGCCCTGCTCGACGTCGCCGAGCGGGTGCAGCCGGACGCCGAACTCCTCGGCGTTCCTGCGCAGGGTGTCGACCTGCGTCTTGCTCACCGGGTCGGCGATCGGCTTGTCCCAGTCGACCGTCGGGACGTTGTGGTCCTCGGTGGCGAGGGTGAGGTCAGGCCGGCGAACGGTGCGGCCGGCGAGGCGCAGGCCGTCGAAGGCCTGCGGGCTGGTGACCTCGTGGATGAGGTGGAGGTCGATGAAGAGAAGGTCCGGCTCCCCCTGGGTCGACCGGACGACGTGCTCGTCCCACACCTTCTCCGCCAGGGTCTTGCCCATGACCTGTTCCTCCTGAATGTGATGGCGTTGCGAGGCCTGTTTGACCTGTGTCACCCACCCTACCTCTTGCATCCCATGATCTGAGACGGCAGTATTGCCATATGGACAACTCGAGCGGCGTGGGCGTGCTGGACAAAGCCGCCCTGGTTCTCACGGCTCTGGAGTCGGGGCCGGCGACACTGGCCGGCCTGGTGGCCGGCACCGGTCTCGCCCGACCGACGGCGCACCGGCTGGCGGTGGCGCTGGAGCACCACCGGCTCGTGGCGCGCGACATGCAGGGTCGCTTCGTGCTCGGGCCGCGCCTCGCCGAGCTCTCCGCCGCTGCCGGCGAGGACCGGCTGCTCGCGACCGCCGGCCCGGTGCTGGCACGGCTGCGCGACATCACCGGCGAGTCCGCCCAGCTCTGGCGGCGCCAGGGCGACCACCGCGTCTGCGTCGCTGCGGCGGAGCGACCCTCCGGCCTGCGCGACACCATCCCGGTCGGCTCGCAGCTCACCATGCGCGCGGGCTCCGCGGCGCAGGTGCTGCTCGCGTGGGACGACCCCGAGCGCATCCACCGCGGCCTCCAGAACGCTGCGTTCTCGGCAGCCGAGCTCTCCGCGATCCGTCGCCGGGGCTGGGCCCAGTCGGTCGGCGAGCGCGAGCAGGGGGTGGCGTCGGTGTCGGCGCCGGTCCGCTCCCCCGGCGGGAAGGTCATCGCCGCCGTGTCGGTCTCCGGTCCGCTCGAGCGGCTCTCGCGCCAGCCCGGTCGCATGCACGCCCCCGCGGTGCTCGCCGCGGCCGAGCGGCTGTCGGAGTCGCTACGGCGGGCGGCCGCTGAATAGTCGAATCGCCCCTCATGGCTGGTCGAATCGCCCCTCATGGCTCGTCGAGCTAGCCCTCATGGCTCGTCGAGCGAGCCCTCATGGCTCGTCGAGCTAGCCCTCATGGCTCGTCGAGATAGCCCTCATGGTCGATCGAGTTACGACGAGTGATTCGGCACGCCACCGCGGGTGACTCGGCGAACCATCGCGGCGGATTCGGCGAGCCATCGCGGCGGATTCGGCGAACCATCGCGGCGGATTCAGCGAACCATCGCGGCGGATTCGACTCAGAAGAGCGCGTCCTGCTCGAGCGACAACAGCAGCTGCTTGCGCTCGAGGCCGCCGGCGTAGCCGGTGAGGGTGCCGTCGGCACCGATGATCCGGTGGCACGGGATCACGATCGGGATCGGGTTGCGGCCGTTGGCGAGGCCGACGGCGCGCGAGGCGGCGTTGGTCATCCCGAGGCGCTTGGCGATCTCGCCGTACGACGCGGTCTCGCCGAACGCGACGCCGCGCAGCTGCTCCCACACCCTTTGTTGGAACGCGCTGCCGACCGGCGCGAGCGGCAGGTCGAAGGTGTCGAGCTCACGAGCGAAGTAGGCGTGCAGCTGGCGCACGGCCTCGACGAGCAGTGGGTGGTCGTCGGAGCGCTCGCCGCGCGGGCGGCCGTCGGCGTCGCGCCACGGCGCGAACTCGATGGCGGTGATCGCACCGTTCTGCTCGATGATCCGCAGGGGTCCTACGGGCGACTCGGTCACGGTCCACATCAGTTCTCATCCTCCAGTGACGTCCACAGGTGCATCAGGGCGTAGGAGCGCCACGGGCTCCATGGTGCTGGGTCGGTGTCGTCGCTCCCCATCCGGGTGAGGGCGTGCCGTACACCGACATCGGTCGGCAGGAACACGTCGGGGTGCCCGAGCGCACGCATCGCGATGTAGTCGGCGGTCCAGGCGCCGATGCCGGGCAGCGTCATCAACCGGCGCCGGGTCTCGTCGCGGTCGACCCCGCGGTCGAGCACCACCTCGCCGTCGGCGAGGGCGGCGCCGAGGGTCGCCAGTGCCCGACCGCGCGCCCGCGGCATCGGCAGCGACTCGGGATCGAGCGTCGCGACGGTCGCCGCGGACGGGAAGAGGTGCGTCAGCCCGGGGATGTCGGTGTCGACGGGGCGACCGTGCTCGGCGACCAGCCGGCCGGCGACGGTGCGCGCACCGGCGACACTGACCTGCTGGCCGAGCACGGCGCGCACGGCGAGCTCGTGGCCGGCGGGATGTCCCGGGACGCGCAGCCCCGGTCGGCGGGCGACGAGCGGGGCGAGGCCCGGATCGGTCGCGAGGTGCTCCCCCACCGGGACGGGATCGCAGTCGGCGTCGAGCAGCCCGCGCACCCGCGCGAGCGCCGCCGACGTGTCGCGCAGGTCCTGGAGCGCGAAGCTCGCGCGGACGAACGCGACGCCGGGCTCGACGAGGTCGTCGAGCTCGAGGCGCACGGTGCCGAAGCCGTGCGGCAGGTCGAGGGTCCGCGCATAGCTGCCCGAACCGTCGTCGCGCACGGACGCGACCTCGACGCCGGCGACCGCGCGATCGGCGAGGAACCGCAGCAGGGCGCGGCCGGCGTACGGCGTGCGCACGGCCAGCCGGAGGTCGACGGCACCCGGCGTGCGGGGGCCGCTCCGACGGCCGCGCAGCTCGGTCGGGCTGGCGTCGTAGACGGCGCGGATCGTGTCGTTGAACTGGCGGACGCTGGCGAAGCCGGCCGCGAACGCGATGTCGGCGAAGCCGAGCTCGGTCGTCTCGACGAGCACCCGGGCGGTCTGCGCCCGCTGTGTGCGCGCGAGGGCCAGCGGTCCGGCGCCGAGCTCGGCGGTCAGCAGCCGGCTGAGGTGGCGCGACGTGTAGCCCAGCCGGACGGCCAGGCCCTCGACGCCCTCGCGGTCGACGACCCCGTCGCTGATCAGTCGCATCGCGCGGCCGGCGACCGTCGCGGCGACGTCCCACTCGGGGCTGCCGGGCGTCGCGTCGGGCAGGCACCGCTTGCACGCCCGGAAGCCGGCGGCCTGGGCGGCGGCCGCGCTGCGGTGGAACGTGACGTTGCGGAGCGCGGGGGTGCGGGCCGGGCAGGACGGGCGGCAGTAGATGCCGGTGGTGCGGACGCCGGTGTAGAAGACGCCGTCGAACCGCCGGTCGCGCGACCGGACGGCCGCGTAGCACGAGTCGACGTCGAGGTTCATGCCCCCCATCCTGTACGACGCCGCCGACAGTCTCTCGCGGGAATCGGACATGACGGTCCGGCCCGCGAGATCCCGCCACGAGGGCCCGCGTTCTGCCACGCTGTCGGCATGCCCGACCCGATCGACATCCTCATCAAGTCGCAGCAGTCCGCCCTCAAGCTGGCGACCGACACCCTGCGCACCGTGAGGGACACGGCCGTCACCGGCGTCACCCAGCCGGACGAGCTGGTGCGGCAGGTCGGCGACCTCGCCGCGGCCGTGGCCGGGATGTCCACCGCGGTCACCGGACTCGCCGCCGCGACCGCGCAGCCGCTGCAGGACTTCATCGTCCGGCAGCGCGAGCTCGCCGACACCGTGGCCACGCTCGCCGAGGCGCAGGCCGAGCTCGCGTCCGTCGTCTCCGCGCTCGCCGACCGTCACGCCGACGCGGTGTCGGCGCTCGAGAAGGTCACCGCACCTGTCTTCGCGGTGGTCGGCACCCAGCCGACCCCGCCGAAGACCCGGGCCGCCAAGAAGGCGGCGAAGAAGTAGCGGTCAGCGCAGCAGGTTGCCGAGCCCGCCGAGCGGGCTCTGCTGCTGCACCTGCTGGCCGGCGTCCTGGGCGCCGCCGAAGCGCATGTTCTCGCTCGGCTGGACGATGACGAAGCCCTGGCCGTTGAACGCGAGCTGGAACTCCTCGCCCGACGTGCGGCCGAACAGCGCCTTCATGCCGATGTCGGCCTTGAGGTTGATCTGCAGGCCCGCCGACCAGCACACCGCGGCGTCGGGGTCGACGAACGTCGGCGCCTCGCCCGCGTTGAGCAGGATCGGGGTGCCGTCGGTGACGATCGCGACCTGGCCGGTGCCGGTGAGCGTGGTGTTGAAGAGACCGCCGGACATCATCCCGGCGCCGCGGACGAGCTGGATGTCGTCCTGGAGGGTGTCGGAGTAGGCGAGGATGTTGGCGCCGTTGCAGGAGATCGAGTCGTTCTCGAGCTCGATGACGTGCACGTCCATGCCGTTCTTGGCGAGGAAGATCTCGCCGGTGCCGGTCATCCGCATGATCGGCAGGCCCTCGCCGGTCACCTTCTGCTTGAGCCACTTGCCGACGCCGCCGGCACCCTGGTGCTCGAAGTTGACGTTGCCCTGGTAGGCGACCATCGAGCCCTGGAGGGCCTTCACGGTGCCCTGCGAGAGCTCGATCTTCATCATCTTCGAGTTCTGCTTGACGAAGTTGCCCGGGCCTTCGACTTCCTGGAGCTCCTGGGCGAAAAGATCACTGCGCATGGGTGACTCATCCTTTGTGGGTAGACCCGAGAGACGTGGCGGCCGACCGGTCCGGTCGGCGTACGGAGACCTGCTTACCCCTTCCTACGTGGCCGCAACCCGCGCCGCTGGAAAACCTGGGGACAAACCGTCCGCGAGGATGAGTCCGTGCGGTGCGACGCAACCTGACCGGCGCCCGCGCGTCTCCCCTGTGCAACCGACACAGGAGGAACCCATGGCGCACATCAGGAGCACCATCAGCGCGGCGCTCGTCGCGATCGTCAGCTGTCTCGCCGTCCTGCTCACCAGCAGCCCGGCCTCGGCCGAGCGCGTGGTGCTCACCGACGGCGCGGGCGAGGGCACCGGATCCGACATCACGGAGGTCGTCGTCCACCACAAGGCCGAGCGGATCAGGTTCAAGGTCGACCTGGCCGCGATGCCCGGTACGTTCGTGACGATGAACCTCGACGTCCCCGACGGCAAGAAGTGGGAGTGGCTCGTCTCGTTCGACAACCTCTCCTCGCGGCTGGTCTACGTCTACCCGCGCGACGGCGGCGCCGACGACTGGACGTGCCGCGAGCGACCCACCATCCAGTACCCGGAGGACGGCGGCGCCGTCTACCGGTTCGCGTTCGCGCGGAGCTGCTTCGACAGCCCGGAGAGCGTGCGCGTGAAGGTCCGCTCGGAGGACCGCGACTCCGGCGACGTCACGCGATGGAGCGACTGGGCGGAGAGCGCCTGACCGCCACCGTCCGAAATCGCAGGAAGCCCGCTCCGAGGAGCGGGCTTCCTGTCTTGTACCCCCGACCGGATTTGAACCGGCGTTACCGCCGTGAGAGGGCGACGTCCTAGGCCGCTAGACGACGGGGGCAACGTGTTGTCCGGCCGTGCGGCCTTCCAACGTGAGAACCTTAGCGACCCTTGGCGATCGGGGCCAAATCGGCCCTTGTTCCCTCGTTTCGCTGCGAGATCTCGCTGGTCTACTAGGACTCGAACCTAGACTAACTGGACCAGAACCAGTCGTGCTGCCAATTACACCATAGACCACTGTGTTACTGCTGTTCGGCTCTCCTCCGCGGCCTCCCGGCCGGTCGGTGAACCGAGGGGAAACATTACCGTCGGGACCCCGGGCCCTCCAAAACGCCCCCCTCCCAGGCGGTCTCCACGCCCCGGCGCCGGGCCGACCACAGGACCAGGCCGAGGAACACGAACGACTGGGTCAGCGTCCCCGGCAACGTCCACCAGGTGCCGCCGTCCGGCGTCAGCGAGGCGTCGAGGTCGCCGAACGCCAGCGCGAGACCGAACGCGGTCCAGTTGTTGAGCACGTGCATCGCGATCCCCGCCTCGAGGCCCCCGGTGAGGATCGTCAAGGCGCCGGCGACCAGCCCGAACGCCAACCGGTCCACGAACACCGGGGCGGACTGGGCGCCGTGCGCCAGCGCGAACAGCAGGGCCGGTACGGCGACCGCGACCGGCGCCGCGAGCCGGCCACCCACCAGGCCGCCGAACGCCTGGGTCAGGTAGCCGCGGAACGCGAACTCCTCCCCCGCGGCCTGCAACGGGGTCAGCAGCACGATCACGAGCACGAAGTCGCGGGTGCGCGCCGACCAGTCGTTGAGCTCGCCGCTGACCTCGGCGCCGGGCTGCTGCGGGAAGAACATCGAGACGACGATCGTGGCGACCAGGGCGACCAGGGACAGGCCGAGGCACACCACGAGCCAGCGCCACCGGACCCGGCCGACGACCGATGCGAGCCAGCCCGGCCGGAGTCCGTGTCCTGCGAACAGCGCGAGCCAGGTGACCGGGATCGCGACCGCCCAGACCAGGTTGAGCGCGGTCAGGCCGGCCGGTGTGACCGGGTCCGTCTCGACGGTGGTGCCCGCCAGGTCGGCGACCACCGCCACCGCCAGCACGACCACGTTCGCGGCGACGTACCCGACGACGACCGTGACGAACAGCGCGAGAGCCGACCAGCCGATCCCCTGGCGGCCGAGCCGGTGCAGCTGGTGGTAGCCGAGCGGCTCCTCCGGTCGCGCGGGCCCGGGGTCAGCCGAGAGCACGCCGGAGCCGACCCAGGCTGCGCTCCCGCCCGAGCAGCTCCATCGACTCGAACAGCGGCGGGCTGATCCGCTTCCCGGTCACCGCCACCCGAACGGCACCGAAGGCGACCCGCGGCTTCAGGCCCATGCCGTCGACCAGCGCGCCCTGCAGGGCCTCCTGGATCGCGGCCGTCGACCAGGTCGCCAGCCCCTCGAGCGCGGCGAGCGACGCGCGGACGACATCCTTGCCCTGCTCGTCGAGCAGCTTCGCGGCGTCGGCCTCGTCGAGCTCGAACGAGTCCTCGTCGACGAACAGGAAGCCCAGCATCGCGGGCGCCTCGCTCAGCTTGTTGATGCGCTCGGAGATGAGGGGCATCGCCAGCTCGAGCAGCTGCGCGTCGGAGTCCGAGACCGGGTCGTGCACGACGCCGGCGGCCTTCAGGTGCGGCAGCACCCGGTGGGTCATGTCGTCGAGGGACAGCAGCCGCATGTGCGAGGCGTTGATGGCCTCGCACTTCTTGAGGTCGAACCGGGCCGGGTTGGGGTTGACGTCGCCGATCTCGAACGCGTCGACCATCTCCTCGACGCTGAACACGTCGCGGTCGGCGGCGATCGCCCAGCCGAGCAGCGCCAGGTAGTTGAGCAGGCCCTCGGGGAGGAAGCCCTGGTCGCGGTAGGCCAGGGCATGCGCCTCGGGGTCGCGCTTCGACAGCTTCTTGTTGCCCTCCCCCATCACGTAGGGCAGGTGGCCGAACTCCGGCGTCGCCTTGGCCACGCCGAGGTCCTTGAGCGCCTCGTAGAGCGCGATCTGGCGCGGCGTCGACGACAGGAGGTCCTCGCCCCGGAGGACGTGGGTGATCTCCATCATCGCGTCGTCGACGGGGTTGACGAGCGTGTAGAGCGGGTCGCCGTTGGCGCGGCAGAGCGCGAAGTCGGGGACGAACTGGGTCTCGAACGAGATCTCGCCGCGCACCAGGTCGTTCCACGTGATGGTGCCGTCGGGCATCCGGAACCGCACGACCGGCCGGCGGTCGGCTGCCTCGAACTCCTCGACCTGGTCCTGGGTGAGCTCGCGGCAGAAGCCGTCGTAGCCCATCACCTTGGAGCCGGACGCCTTGCGGCGCTCCTCGACCTCGGCGTTGGTGCAGTAGCAGTCGTAGGTGTACGACGACGCGCGCAGCCGGTCGAGCGTCTCGACGTAGTAGTCGCTCCGCTCGCTCTGGCGGTACGGCGCGAACGGCCCGCCGACCTCCGGGCCCTCGTCCCACTCGAGCCCGAGCCAGTGCATGAGCTCGATCAGCGCGGCGTAGGACTCCTCGGTGTTGCGCTCCTTGTCGGTGTCCTCGATGCGGAACACGAACGTGCCGCCGGCGCCGTGGCGCTGGTGGTGCCGTGCGAACGCCCAGTTGTAGAGGGCGGTGCGCACGAGACCGACGTGCGGGCTGCCGGTCGGCGAGGGCGCCATCCGGACGCGCACGGGCTTGTCAGAGCTGACCACTGGAGACCACCTTGCTCACTTCTCGGTTCACTTCGCCTTGACGGTGTTGGTGAGCGTGCCGAGCCCCTCGATCGAGACCTCGACCTCGTCACCGACCTGCATGGGACCGACGCCCTCGGGGGTGCCGGTGAGGATGACGTCGCCCGGCAGCAGCGTCATCACGCTGCTGATGCGCTCGATGAGCGTGGGTACGTCGAAGACCATGTCGGCGGTGGTGCCGTCCTGGACGACGTCGCCGTTGAGGAACGTCTGCACCCGGCGGCCGACGCTGAAGTCGTGCGGGTCGAGGTCGGTCTCGATCCACGGGCCGAGCGGGCAGAACGTGTCGAAGCCCTTGGCGCGCGTGAACTGCACGTCGGACCTCTGGAGGTCGCGCGCGGTCACGTCGTTGCCCAGCGTGTAGCCGAAGATGACGTCGGTCGCCTGGGCCGCCGGCACGTCGCGGCAGATCCGGCCGATCACCACGGCGAGCTCGCCCTCGTAGTGCAGGTCCTGGGTCTGGGGCGGGTACGCGATCGCGTCGCCGGGGCCGATCACGCTGGTGTTGGGCTTGAGGAACATGAGCGGCTCGGGCGGCACCTCGCCGCCCATCTCGGCAGCGTGGGCGGCGTAGTTCTTGCCGATCGCGACCACCTTGCTGCGCGGGAGCACCGGCGCCAGCAGGCGTACGTCGTCGATGCGGTGCTGCTTCTCGAGCGGCCGGATGCCGGCATACATCGGGTCGCCCGCGAGCTCGACGATGACCGCGTCGTCGGACAGCTGGCCGTAGTCGTCGAGGTCGCCGGTCACGACGCCGTACGACGGCTCCTCCCCCGTGGTGAACCTTGCGATGCGCACCCGGCGAGCCTATCTGTGAGGCTCACCGGGTGCGCAGCCGCCGTTGCCTCAGGGATGGACCGTCGGCTCCGGCAGGAACGAGAGGTCGATCTCGTCCTTGTAGACCGTGAACTCCGCGTTGCCGCCGGTCGCCTTGACGGTCGGGCCGACCCGCCAGCCGACGTCGGTGATCTGGCCCTGGCTGTCGCTGGTGAGGTAGATCCCGGACTTGAAGCCCGCCTCCACCGGTCCCAGCTTGCCCGCGCCCTTCGAGCCCGCGAAGACGGTGAGCCGTCCGGTCTTGAAGTCGTAGATCACGTCCACGAAGACGTTGAGCAGCGGCAGCACCTCGACCGACAGCTGCTGCTCGACCTTCTCGCAGTTGATCTTGAGCTTCGTGGGCCCGAGCTTGGCGATGAGGGAGAGCTTGTTGCGGCCGCTCTCGAGGCAGTCCGGGGCGTCGGCGGTGGCCGCGTCGGGCGACGTCTCCACCTCGGCCTCGAGCGGGGTCACGCAGAGCCGCTCGTTGACCTTCTCCCACCGGGTCCAGTCGCGAGCCCACTGCACGAGCACGGCGTAGATCTCCTGCTCCTGGGCCTCGATCGCGAGCATGGCGATCCGGTGTGCCTCCTCGTCGAGGATGTTGGCGGCGATCCCGCTCATCCGCTTCGACTCCACCTCGAGCCAGTGGTCGCCGGCCTCCTGGAGGGCGTCGATGTCTTGGACCCACTGGTGGTGCGCCTGGGTGAGCGCCGGGCGGCAGGTCCGGTTCATCTCGGCCTCGTAGCAGGCGCTGAAGTCGGGACGCCCCGCACACAGGTCGCTCGCGTCCTTCGCAAGGACGGCGAACGTGCCGGGGTCGGGCGCCGTCGACGGCATCCAGAACTCGTCGTAGGTCTGCGTGACCTCGTCGAGCTGGTCCCAGAACGCCTGGGCCGCGGCCTCGACGTTGCCCTCGAGGTGCGCGCGGTAGACCATCGTGATCAGGCCCTGCCGACGTTCGATCTCCGCGCGGGTGCGGGCGTCGTCGGTGTCCTGCAGGTGCTGCTCGAGCTGGTTGCGCTCGGTGTTGTTGGCGTCGATCTCGGCGAGGAAGCCCTGGTGGACGCGCAGGTACTCCTCGGTCATGGCCACGCCCTGGGCGGGCGTCTCGGCGATCGGCAGCTGCCGCAGCGGCATGGCCGGACCGTCGGTGACGTCGATCGTCGGCTCCGGCTGCTCGGGGTCCTCGGTCGGCGGCGTGGGCGGCACCGGTTCGTCCGAGCGGACGCGAGCGCGGCGGGCGTAGCGCATCGCCAGCGCGTCCTTGCCCGTGCACGCCTCGACGGTGGCGAGCCCTGCGTCGGCCTCGCGGAGGAGGGGTGCGAGCTGCTTGGCGCCGGTGTACGCCGTGCGCGCGGCGGCGTACTGGCCGGTCAGCACGAGCGCGTGGCCACGGATCGCCAGTGCCGTCGCCTGCTGCGAGACGCCCATCGCCGGCCGGAGGAAGGTGCGGCCGACGGAGGCGTCGAGGAACGCGATCGCCTCGTTGGGCAGGCCGACCGACGCCGCGAGGGCGGCGGCGTTGACCAGGTGGCTGCCGCTGCGTGGATCGAGCCGGTGCGCCCGCAGCAGCGCGGCCAGGGCCAGTCCGGGCGAGCCGGCCGCGACCGCCGTACCGGCGAGGAGCTGGGCTTCCACGGCGGTGTCGGCCTGGCCCGAGGAGGCGACGCGGTCCAGCGCGTCGTTGCCGGCGAGCCCCTTCAGGTGGCTCTCCGCGGACGCGAGCGCGGTGGCGAGGGTGAGCCGCTTCGGAGCGACGGTGACGTCGCAGAACGCCTTGACGTACTGGACCGTGCCCTGCTCGTCCTCGGGCCAGAGCAGGGTGTCGGCGAACTGCTCCATGTGCAGGCCGTCGCTCCCGGCGGCCTCGCGGACCGTCACGGCGCCGGAGGCGGCTGCGCAGTTGTCGCGCTCGTCGCTCTCCTTGACCTGGCCACGGTCGTCGGCGCACGCGAGCACCTGGTAGCGACCGGCCGGCGTGCCGACGGGCACGACGACGGCGTACTGCTTGAGGACGACCTTGCGGCCGCGCCTGACGGCGGGGACGGGCTGCTCGCCCTCGAGTCGTACGTCGAGCAGCGACGACCGTGGGTTGGTCGTGCTCGTGCGACGGTCGGCGAGGCTGCGCTGGACGTCGGTCGAGAGGTAGAAGTGGGTGACGGACGCCTTCGCGTCGGCCTTGCCGCGGTTGACCACCGCGTGGGTGACCTTGATCCGGCCGCCCTCCTCGACGGTGCCGGACGCGGTGACGCCGGTGACCTGGAGGTCGGGCCGGGCCGCTGCGCCGGACGCCGGTGCCGGGACGGCGGCGAGCATCGCCGCGGCGACCGCCGCCGTCGCCAGGGCAGCGACGGCGGCGATCGGGGATCGCTGGGTGGTGTGCATGGTGGTCTCCGTGTTCGTGGCGGTTGCAGGGAGACTCCCGCGGTCCCCTTGGCATCGACTTGGGCGCGACTTGGGTCGTGCCCGGCGCTGGTCTACGGCCTCGTCGACGACGGGGAGGGCATGAACGAGAACGGGACCTCGTCCTTGTCGGCCTCCCACTCGATGACGCCCGCCGTGACCTCGACGCTGCGGCCCACCTTCCAGCCCACGTCGGAGATGTCGCCGTTGCGGTCGGCGGTGACGTAGAGACCCGACTTGAACCCGGCGTCGACGACGCCGAGCGGGTCCCCGACGCTGCCCTTGACGCCCGCCCAGACGGTCATCTTCCCGGTGCGCCACTCGTACTTCACGTCGACGTACAGGTTGATCAGCGGGATGATCTTGGTGGAGAAGCCCTGCTCGATCTCCTCGCAGTTGATCTTCAGCGTCGAGAAGCCCATCGTCACCTTGAACGACAGCTTGTCGAAGGCCTCCTTGCAGGTCTTGCCGGTCGCGCCCGGAGCCGTGGGCGGGTCGGGCCACACCGACGCGGGCTTGGGCTCGACGCAGTGGTCCCGGAAGAGCTTTTCGTAGTGGGTCCACTGCTGGGCCTGCTGCACCAGCCCGGAGTAGATGGCGTTCTCGGTGTCGTCGATCGCGAGCATCACCAGCCGGTGGGCGTCGGGGTTCTCCAGGTTCGCCGCCAGGCCGCTCATGCGCTCGGACATGATCGCGAGCAGCTCGTCGCTGAGCACCTGCAGCTCCTGCATCAGCACGCGCCACTCGCCGTGCTCGTCGTCGAGCGCCGGCCGGCAGCGGATGTTCATCTCGACCTCGAAGCAGTTCTGGGGGCCGCCGCCGGCGCACGCCGCGCGGGCCTGGTCGGCGAAGTCGTCGTAGAGGTACGGCGCCTCGCCGGTGCCGCCGCCCCAGAACGCCTCCTTGTGCTCGACCAGCTCGTCGAGCTTGGCGTCGACTGCCGCCCTGGCCTCCTCGACCACACCCTCGTCCCCGACCGAGTAGACGAGGAACATGATCCCCTTGCGGCGGTCGATCTCGGCCGGCTCGCGGTCGTCGTCGGTGTCGCGCAGGTGCTGCTCCAGCTCGGTCTGCACCTGGTTGCGGTCCTGGATCTCGCCGAGGAGCGAGGCCTGGATGGCGTCGTAGTCGTCGTGCCGCTCCGCGCCGACGTCCGACGTCTGAGGGAGGGGCAGCTGGCGCAGCGCGAGGGCCTGCCCCTTGCTGGTGTCGAGCATCGGGGTCGGTCCCTCCGGGTTCTCCGGCCGGTCCGGGTCCTCCGAGCGCACCCGGCTGCGCCGCGCGAGTCGCATCGCCGCCTGGTTGTCGCCCTCGCAGGCCGCGACCGAGGCGAGACCGGCGTCGGCCTCGCTCAGGATCGGCGCGAGCCGCTGGGCGCCCTGGAACGCGGCCTTGGCCAGCGCGTGCCGGCCGGTCGCCATGAGGGCCTGGCCGCGGGTGACCAGGGAGACCGCCTGCTGGGGGATCCCGGCGACCGGGCGGAGGAAGTTGCGGCCGACGGCCGCGTCCAGGAACGCGATCGCCTCGTTGGGCAGGCCCACGGCGGTGGCGACGCCGGCAGCGTTGACCAGGTGGTCGCCGCTGCGCGGGTCCAACCGGTGCGCCCGCAGCAGGGCGGCGAGCGCCAGTCCGGGCGATCCGCCGACGACCGCGGCGGCCGCCATGTCCTGGGCCTCCTCGGCGGTGTCGGCCTCGCCGGACTGGGCGACCTTCTCCAGCGCGTTGGCGCCGGCCTTGTCCTTCAGGAAGCTCTCGGCGCTGGTGAGCGCCGCGGACAGGGTCAGCCTCTTCACCGGGTAGGCGACGTCGCAGAAGGCCTTCATCCACTGCAGCGAGCTGGTCTCGTCGTCCGGCCAGCGAGCGGTGTCGGCGAACTGCTGGACCCAGAGGTCGTCGCTCCCCGGCGCCTCCTTCACGGTCAGCTGTCCGGAGGCCTTGCAGTTGTCCCGCTCGTCGCTCTCGGCGACGGTCCCGCGGTCATCGGCGCAGGCGAGCACGGTGTAGCGGCCGGGGGGCGTGCCGATCGGCACGACCACGCTCACGGCCGTCGCGCCGACGGACCTGCCGGGCCTGACCGCCTTGACCGGCTTCTCGCCCTGGAGGCGGATGTCGACCAGCGAGCTGCGCGGGTTGGTGGTGCTGGCCCGCCGGTCGGCGAGGCTGCGCTGCACGTCGGTGGTCAGGTAGAAGTGCGAGACAGTGGCCTTCGCAGGGGCCTTGCCTCGGTTGGCGACCGTGTGGCTCACCTTGATCCTGGCGGCCTCGGTGACGGTGGTCTTGTCGACCGCCACCTTGGTCACCTCCAGGTCGGGCTTCGGCGCGGCGGCGGTGGCGGCGGGCACCGCGGCGAGCACGCCGGTTGCGATCGCGGTGGCGACCGCGCCGGCGATCAGGACCCGGGTGGGCCGGGGCCGGCGACGCGCTTTGAGTGGGACTCGGGGGTGCATCGGGGATCTCCTACGGAATCGGGAACGGACCCACCGTCGTCCCCGTCACTTGAGAGCGACTTGTGGCCGACTCAAGCCTCTCGACGCCAGGGCCCGCGCGCTTCCGCCAACGGGACGGACACTGTGGTCCGCAGGGACGAACTGTGCGATTTCCCCGGCCGCCGGGTGCCGGTGCACCCTTGGCTGCGTGGAGACCGTGTCGACCGTGGTGCTGCCCGAGGAGGCCTGGCGTGAGCGCGCCGAGGCGCACCGGGCGCGCGTCGACGCGTACGTCGCTCCGCACCTCGCGCGCCGCGAGGCGAAGGTGAAGCACCCGGTCTTCGACTTCCTCTTCACCTACTACTCCCACCGACCCGCTCAGCTACGGCGGTGGCACCCGGGCTTCGGAGTGGTGCTGACGGGCGCAGAGGAGGAGTACGGCGGCGGCAAGGGCTACGCGCCGGGGCCGGTCACGGTCGCGGCGTCGTATGTCGCTTCACAGCAGCCGCTGATCGCCTCGCTGCACCGGCTCCTCACCGCGACCGCCGGGCGGGCACCGCACTTCGGCTGCTTCGGCCTGCACGAGTGGGCCATGGTCTACCGGCTCGCCGAGGACGAGACCCGCCACGCGGCCTGGCCGCTGCGGCTCGGGCCGGCCGGCACCGACGAGGTCGTCGAGTCGCACCGGATCGCGTGCTCGCACTTCGACGCCTTCCGGTTCTTCACTCCTCCCGCACGGCCGCTCAACACGCTCTCCCCCGGGCGCGACGACCGCCCCGCCTTCGAGCAGCCGGGCTGCTTCCACGCCGGCATGGACCTCTACAAGCACGCGTTCCGGCTCTCGCCGATGATCTGCTCCGATCTGGTGGCCGACTGCTTCGAGCTCGCCTGGGACATTCGGGTCATGGACATGCGCGCGGCGCCGTACGACCTCGCGGACCTCGGGTTCGAACCCGTGCGGATCGAGACACCCGAGGGCAAGCAGGAGTACGTCGCCGCGCAGCGCGACTTCGCCGAGCGGGCCGCGCCGCTACGGCAGCGGCTGATCGCGGAGTGCGAGCGGCTCGGTTCCTACCACGGTCGGATCCCGGGCTCTGCGGCTCCCGCCTAGGCTCGACGACGTGAGTCATCTCCACGACGCGGTCATCGTCGGCGCCGGCTTCGGCGGCATGGGCGCCGCGATCCAGCTGCATCGGCTCGGCTTCGACGACCTGGTGATCCTCGAGCGCGAGGACGACCTCGGCGGCACCTGGCACGTCAATCGCTACCCCGGGCTCGCCGTCGACATCCCGAGCTCGACGTACTCCTACTCCTTCGAGCAGAACCCCTACTGGTCGCGGCTGTTCGCGCCCGGTGCCGAGCTCAAGCGCTACGCCGACCACGTCGCGGACAAGTACGACGTGCGCCGGCACATGCGGTTCGGCGTCACCGTGACCGAGGCCGAGTGGGACGAGGCGAGCGCGACCTGGACGGTCACGACCGCGGCCGGCGAGGAGGTCCGCGGTCGCTACCTGATGACGGCGACCGGCTTCCTGTCGCAGCCCAAGCTGCCCGACATCCCGGGCATCGAGACGTTCCGCGGCACCACGATCCACACCGCGGCGTGGGACGACGACATCGAGCTCACCGGCCAGCGGATCGGCGTCATCGGCACCGGCGCCACGGCCGTCCAGCTGATACCCGAGCTCGCGAAGGTCGCGTCGCACCTGACGGTCTTCCAGCGCACGCCGATCTGGGTCAGCGCGAAGATCGACGGGCCGGTCCCGAAGGCGGTGCAGCGGCTGTTCGCCCGGGTGCCGCTCACGCAGCGGCTGGTGCGAACGGTCGGCACCTCGGTCCTCGAGGTGATGATGGTGGCCGGGGTGCTGCACTTCGCCGACCTGCGCACGGCCAACCGGATCGGCGAGAACGCGTGTCGAGCGCACCTGCGGCGCCAGGTCAGCGACCCCGAGCTCCGCCGCAAGCTGACGCCGACCTACCAGTTCGGGTGCAAGCGGCCGACGTTCTCGAACGACTACTACCCCACCCTCCAGAAGCCGCACGTGCACCTGGAGACCGGCACCATCGACCATGTCGACGAGACCGGCATCGTCACCGCCGACGGAACCCGCGCCGACCTCGACGTGCTGGTGCTCGCCACCGGCTTCGACCTCTGGGAGGCCAACTTCCCGGCGTTCCCGATCGTCGGCCGCGACGGCCGGGAGCTCGGGCGCTTCTGGCGGGAGACGCGTTTCTGCGCCTACGAGGGCGTGGCCGTGCCCGACTTCCCCAACTACGTCTCCCTCAACAGCCCGTACTCCTACTCGGGCCTGTCGTACTTCACGACGATCGAGACCCAGATGCGCCACCTCGACCGGCTGTTCCGCGCGATGCGCGCGCGGGGTGCCGACGTCTTCGAGGTGACGCAGGCGGCGTACGACGGCTTCCTGGAGCGGATGCGCGACCTGCTGGAGCCGTCGGTGTTCAACGCCGGCGACTGCTCGGGCTCGCGCAGCTACTACTTCAACCAGCACGGCGAGGCGACGCTGCTGCGGCCGACCTCGACGGTGGCCGCGTTCCGCGGCGCCGCCCGGTTCCCGCTCGACGACTACGAGCTCCGGACGGCGCCGCGACCCGTCGCTCAGGGACGGTAGGCCACCGGGTCGACCGACTGCCGCAGGTTGTCGTCGAGGGGGTTGCCGCCGTAGCAGGAGTACGGCGTGTCGCCGTCCCAGCAGTCGTTGAGGCGGCCGCTGAGGTTCAGCAGGGTCACCTCCACCGCAGCGACGCTGCTGCTGCTGAACGGCGCAGCGACGGTGGCGTCACCCTGGGCGTTGAGCTTCGCGTATCCGAGGAGGGTGCGCGTGCCGTTCTTCTTGACCACGGTCACCGCCGCGGCCGACCCCTTCGCCTTCGGCGCCAGGTCGAGCTTCAGACGGAGCTTCCAGTTCGACGCACTGAGGTTGCTCGGGCGGTAGCGGACAGTCGACGACGTGAGGTGGTCGAGCGTCTTCGTGTAGGCGCCCGGGTTCTTCGACTTGGACGAGACCGTGACGGACTTGGCCGGCGCCGTCGGGTAATCAGCGCCCTCCTCGTAGATCGCCTCGGGGGCGCGGTTGGCCAAGGAGTAGCCCGCGAAGGCTGCGCTCAGGCTGGTGCCGTGGTCGCCCAGCACTTCCTGCACGGCCTGGAGCGAGAAGCGGTCCGGCCCGCCGACGGACCCGTCCATGCTCTCCAGGAGCTCGCGCACCAGCGTCGGGATCCCGCCCTGCGCGGCGGGGAACCGCTCCGTGAGGTAGCGGAAGAACGTCCAGGCGCCGTACTTGAAGAGACTGCCGTTCTGGTCGCTGTCGAGCGGCGTCGTCGGATGAGCGATCGGTCCCGAGCCGTTGTAGTTGTAGTTGTCGTTGACGTCGTCGTAGAGCTCGTCCTCGGCCCAGGTGGCGGTTGCTTCGAGGATCCAGGAGTCCTCGAACGCGTCATACGCGTACTGCGTCGCGTGGAAGTACTCGTGCGCAGCGGTCACCTGCATGTTCTCCAACGGGGTGTTCGACGGGAACTGGGCCGCGGAGAAGTCGTCGTCGAACGCACAGTAGGCCCACAGGTCCCAGCCGGTCTCCGGGCTTGCCTGCTTGGGGTCGTCCGACGTGCAGTATCCGTAGAGGTTCTGGTCGCCGAGGTCCTCGAGGTAGACGTCGAACTTGGCGTCCCCGCCGGTGGTGCCGTCGGGCAGGGGCTCGCGGTAGCCGGCCGCCACATACTTGTCGCGGATGTCCTGGACGGTCGCCAGCACGTCGTTGACGTCGTACTCCCCGGACCCGATGTCGGCGCCTTGGAGGTGGTGGACGCAGACCTCGGTGTTGCAGGTCTTGACCCACGTGCCGCCCTCGTCGGGCGGGCGAAGCAACACCTCGTCCGCTCGCGCCGCCAGGTCGGCGGGCAGCGAGTCGCGCAGCATCCTGACGTCACGCAGCGCCATCGTGGCGCCCCGCGGGTCCTCGCTCGACGTACCGTCGAGCAGAGCCTCGGCCCGCTCGAGGGTGGCGACCGCGGCCACGCGCTCGGCGCGCTCCATGTCCGACTTGTCCGAGCCGGGATCACCGGCTCCCTTGTCGGCGAAGGCAGGGACGGCGGCAGCGGTGAGCGCGCCGGTCAGCGCGAGTGCGGTCAGGACACGACGGCGTCTGGGGATCGACATGGCCGCATGCTGGCAGCGCGCCTCGGCGCCACGCGTCGCTCTTGCGGATGAAATCCGGCGCCGAAAATTCTGGTCAGGAGCCGAGCGCGTCGGGGTCGCGCCACTGCCGCTCGAACGGCAGCCGCCAGGCGTACGGCGCGATCAGCTGGTGGATCTGGTTGGGACCCCAGCTGCCCTGCCGGTAGGGGCGGACCACCGGCGGGTTCTCGAGCAACGGCTCCGAGACCTCCCACAGGCGCTCGATGCCCTCGGCCGACGTGAACAACGTCTGGTCGCCGCGCGCGGCGTCGTAGATGAGACGCTCGTAGGCCTCGAGCACGGAGCCGGCCCAGTTGGTGTCGGCCATCGCGAACTGCATCGACAGCTTGTCGAGCTTCATGCCCGGGCCCGGCCGCTTGCCGTAGAACGACAGCGACATCTTGGCCTTGTCGGCGAGGTCGAACGTCAGGTGGTCGGGACCGTGGTCGCCGACGCCCGAGCCCTTCGGGAACATCGAGCGGGGCGGCTCCTTGAAGGCGATCGAGATGATGCGGGCGCCCTCGGCCATCCGCTTGCCCGTGCGGAGGTAGAACGGCACCCCGGCCCAGCGCCAGTTGTCGATGAAGCACTTGATGGCGATGAACGTCTCGGTCTCGGACTCTCGCTTCACGCCCTCGATGTCGCGGTAGCCCTGGTACTGCCCGCGCACCACGTTGGCCGGGTCGATCGGCACCATCGACCGGAAGACCTTGTTCTTCTCCTCGTTGATCGCGTCGGGCGACAGCGACGTCGGCGGCTCCATCGCGGTGAACGCGAGCACCTGGAACAGGTGGGTGACGACCATGTCCTTGTAGGCGCCGGTCGACTCGTAGAAGTTGGCGCGCTGGTCGAGCCCGAGCTCCTCGGGCACGTCGATCTGGACGTGGTCGATGTTGTTGCGGTGCCAGATCGGCTCGAACAGGCCGTTGGCGAACCGGAACGCGAGGATGTTCTGGGCCGCCTCCTTCCCGAGGAAGTGGTCGATCCGGTAGATCTGCGACTCGTCGAACGTCTTGTGCAGCTCGGAGTTGAGGTCCTTCGCCGTCGCGAGGTCGACGCCGAACGGCTTCTCCATGATGATCCGGCTGCCCTTGACGAGACCGGCCTCCTCGAGCGTCTTGACGACCGACAGCGCGGCCTTCGGCGGCACGCTCAGGTAGTGCAGGCGGGTGCGCCCGTCGGACTCGCTCTCTGCCTTCTCGACCGCGGCGCGCAGGCCGGCGGCGCCTTCGGAGCCGGGCGCCCAGTGCAGCCGCTTGGCGAACTCCGGCCAGGCCTCCATGTCGCCGTCGTTGCCGGAGAACTCCTTGACCGCCTCGTGCACGAACTCGATGAACGACTCCGTGGTGTGCTCGTCGAGCGAGGTGCCCACGATCTGCAGGTCGGGGATCAGGCCCGACTCCAGCAGGTGCAGCATCCCGGGCAGCAGCTTGCGCCGCGAGAGGTCCCCCGTAGCGCCGAACAGGACCACCGTCACGGGCTTGGTCTTCGACTTGGCCATGTCTTCCACAGTGCCTCCCGGGTGTTACCAGAACAATATCGGCCGGTGACGGGGCGGCGTGCTCCGCGTCACGCCACCGACGAGTGACCTCGATTCAGGTCGGCGCTTCGTGCAGCCGACCCATCGGCCCCGAAGCGGGTGCAGCGGATGATCCACAAGAAGATGGTGGCGAAGGGGCTCGTCAGCGTCTTCGACGACGACCCCTGGTACCGAGGGCTGATGGAGTTCACGACCTGCCTGGGCGGCTTGCCCTGCTTCTGGAGCAAGATCATGGGCATCTGGTGGGCCTAAGGCACACGGGTCCCCAGCCCGGCGAGCACGATCCCGAGACCGAGCGCGAAGTCGGCGCTGTCGTCGTGCACGTGGGACAGGACGAACCGCAGCAGGGTGCGCGCTCCGACGCGGGCGAGGTCGTCACCGGCCCCGCCCCGGCGGAGGGCGTCGGCCATCCGCTCCTGCGGCTCTCGGACGCCGCCGGCGTCGTACACCGCGGTGACGAGCGCCGCGCCGTCCCGGTGGGCGCGCATCCCGTCGCGCAGCTCCACGCAGGTCAGGCGGAGCTCGGCCTCCCACGCGACGATCTCGGTCGCACGCCGGCCGCGCCGGAGGATCTCGTCGGCGACCGCGGCCAGCAGAGCCGCCTTGTTGTCGAAGTGGTGGTAGAGCGCGCTGGCCCGGACGTCGAGCTCGGCGGCCAGGGTGCGCATCGAGAGGGCCGCCAGGCCGTGGGCGTCGAGGGCGTCGATCGCCCGGTCGACGATGTCCGCACGGCGGTAGCGCATCCGCATAGGTTAATCTGAACGCCGTTCAGTTTCGCCGCCGACGTCAGGATGCGCCCATGACCTCGCAGTTCGCTGCCCTCGCCGACCGGATCCTCGATGGTGGGGCCGCCACGCAGGAGGACGCCGTCGCCGTACTCCGAGCCGACGACGTCGCGCTGATGGACGTGGTCGCGGCCGCCGGCCGGCTGCGCCGCGAGCATTTCGGCAACACGGTCAAGGTGAACTACCTGGTGAACCTGAAGTCCGGCCTCTGTCCCGAGAACTGCAACTACTGCTCGCAGGCGCTCGGCTCGCAGGCGCCGATCCTCAAGTACTCGTGGCTGTCGAAGGACGAGACCCTGAAGCAGGCCGGCGCCGGCCTCGCCGGCGGCGCGACCCGCGTCTGCATGGTTTCCTCGGGTCGCGGTCCGTCCGACCGCGACATCGACAAGGTCGTCGAGATGACCGAGGCCCTCAAGGACTCCTACGAGGGCGTCGAGGTGTGCGCCTGCCTCGGGCTTCTCAAGGACGGCCAGGCGGAGCGGCTGAAGGCGGCGGGCGTCGACGCCTACAACCACAACATCAACACGGCCGAGTCCAACCACGACAACATCGTCCAGACGCACACGTACGACGACCGCGTGGACACGATCGGCAAGGCGAAGTCGGCCGGCCTCTCCCCCTGCTCGGGCCTGATCGCCGGGCTCGGCGAGACCGACGAGCAGCTCGTGGAGGCGCTGTTCGCGCTGAAGGAGCTCGACGCCGACTCGATCCCGGTGAACTTCCTGATGCCGTTCGACGGCACGCCGTACGAGAACACCTGGGAGCTCTCCCCCATCCGCTGCGTCAAGATCCTCGCGATGGCGCGCTTCGTGTGCCCCGACAAGGAGATCCGCATCGCCGGCGGCCGGGAGATGCACCTGCGCTCGCTGCAGGCGACCGCGCTGCAGGTGGCCAACTCGATCTTCCTCGGTGACTACCTCACCTCCGAGGGGCAGGACGCGCTGGCCGACCTCGAGATGCTGCGCGACAACGGCTTCACGATCCTCGGCATGGACGCGAGCGCGTTCGACGAGCTGATCGCCGCGCACGAGGCCGGTGTCACCCACCGCGCGCACGCCGCGACGGCGTGCGGCTCCGCCGGGGGCTGTGGCGACGGCTGCGGCGGCGCGTGCGGCTCGGCGGCGGCCGACGAGCACAAGCCGGCCATCCGCCAGCGGGGCGCGGGCACCGAGGTGCCGGCGAACGCGTGAGCGCGTGAGCCGCACCGACCGGGAGGCGCTGCTCGCGCACGACCGCGAGCACCTGTGGCACCCGTACACGTCGATGACCGACCCGACGCCGGTCCGCCTGGTCGACGGAGCGTCGGGCGCGCGCCTGCGCGTCGACGGCGAGTGGGTCGTCGACGGCATGTCCTCGTGGTGGGCGGCGATCCACGGCTACGCCGTACCCGAGCTCGACGCGGCCGTCGCCGCCCAGGTCGCGGACTTCGCCCACGTGATGTTCGGCGGGCTCACCCACGCACCCGCCGTGGAGCTGGGCCGCCAGCTGGTCGAGATCACCCCCGAGCCGCTGGAGCGGGTCTTCCTCGCCGACTCCGGGTCGGTCTCCGTCGAGGTCGCGATGAAGATGGTCCTCCAGCACCAGCGCGGCCTCGGCCGCCCCGAGCGCACCCGGATGCTGACCGTCCGCGGGGGCTACCACGGCGACACCTTCGACTGCATGAGCGTCACCGACCCCGACGGCGGCATGCACTCGATGTGGAAGGGCCTGCTCCCCGAGCAGGTCTTCGGCCCGCAGCCGCCGCGCCACGACGCGCCCGAGGACGAGATCACCGCGTGGGGTACGGCGCTGCGCGCCCTTGCGGCCGAGCACGCGCATGAGCTCGCGGGGATCATCGTGGAGCCGCTGTTGCAGGGCGCCGGCGGCATGCACCCCTACCCGAAGGAGTGCCTCCGCGTCTTCCGCGAGGTCGCCGACGAGCACGGCCTGTTGCTGGTCTTCGACGAGATCGCCACCGGCTTTGGCCGCACCGGCCACCTCTTCGTGAGCGAGCTCGTGACGCCCGACATCGTCTGCCTCGGCAAGGCGCTGACGGGCGGGTACCTGTCGATGGCCGCGGTGCTCACGACCGACGAGGTGGGTCGCGGCATCTCCGCGTCGGAGAGCGGCGTGCTGATGCACGGGCCCACGTTCATGGGCAACCCGTTGGCCTGCTCGGTCGCGCTGGCGAGCATCGACCTGCTGCTCGCCTCGGACTGGACGGGACGGGTCGGCCACATCAACCGTCGGCTCTCCGACGGGCTCGCGCCGCTGCGCGCGCTTCCGGGCGTGGTCGACGTCCGGACGATGGGCGCCGTCGGCGTCGTACAGCTCGACCACCCGGTGGACGTGGTGGCCGCGACGGACGCCGCGATCGCCGCGGGAGTGTGGCTGCGTCCGTTCCGCGACCTGGTCTATACAATGCCTCCTTACATGACGCCCGACGACGACTTGGAGCGGTTGATCGTCGGGGTCGAGCGAGCGGCGACGGCAGGATGAGCTGGGCATGATCTGGGGGGAATGGCTGGCGGCCAAGGCTGCCGACCGCGCCGAGCGCGGGCTGACGCGACGACTGACGCCTCGCGCCGTCGACGACCCGACGATCGACCTGGCGGGCAACGACTACCTCGGCCTGGCCCAGGACGCGGCCGTCCAGATGGCCGCGGCGCACGCGGCACTCACGTGGGGTGCCGGCGCCGGCGCCTCCCGGCTGGTCAGCGGCACGCTCGAGCTGCACGCCGAGCTCGAGCGCGAGCTCGCGTCGTACCTCGGACAGCCCACCGCACTCGTGTTCTCCACCGGCTATCACGCCAACCTCGCCGTGGTCACCGCGCTGGCCGACCCGACCTGCCGGGTGCTCTCCGACGCCCACGTGCACGCCTCGCTGATCGACGGCGTCCGGCTGTCGCGGGCGCGGGTCACCGTCGTGCCGCACAACGACGTCGACGCCGTACGCCGCGGGCTCGGCGAGGCGGCCGAGGCGGGCGAGCGCACCCTCGTGCTCGTCGAGTCGGTCTACTCCGTGCTCGGCGACGCCGCACCCCTGGCGCAGCTCGCCGACCTCTGCGAGGAGCACGACGCACTGCTGGTCGTCGACGAGGCGCACGGCCTCGGCGTGCACGGGCCCGGTCTGGTCGCCTCCAACGGCCTCGCGGGACAGCCCCACGTGCTGGTCACCGCGACGCTCTCGAAATCGCTGGGCAGCCAGGGCGGCGCCGTGGTCGGCCCGTCGACGGTCCGCGAGCACCTGGTCAACCACGCGCGGCCGTTCATCTTCGACACCGCGCTCGCGCCGGCGTCGGCGGCGGCCGCGCTCGCGTCGCTGCGCCTGCTCCGGGAGCGGCCGCAGCTCTCCCACCTGGTGCGACGGCGCGTCGGCGAGCTCGCCGGCGCGCTCGCCGTCGAGGTGCCGGACGGAGCGGTGCTGTCGGTGCCTCTGGGCTCGCCGGAAGCCGCGCTCGCCGCCCAGGCGGCTGCGCTCGAGGCGGGCGTCCGGGTCGGCTGCTTCCGGCCGCCGTCCGTGCCCGACGGGATCTCCCGGCTGCGGGTCACCGCCTCGGCCGGGATCGAGGACGACGACTGGCGCCGTGCCGTCGACGTGCTCCAGCAGGTGGTCAAGGAGCACCGGTGACGGTCACGGTCGTCACCGGCACCGACACCGGGGTCGGCAAGACGATCGCCGTCGCCGCCCTCGCGGCCCGCGCCGTCGCGGCCGGCCGTCGGGTCGCTGTCGTCAAGCCGGTGCAGACCGGCATCGGCGGCGACGAGCCCGACGTCGCCGACGCCACCACCGTGCACCGGCTCACCGGCGTCGACGTCCGTGAATTCACCGCCCTCGACGAACCCCTCGCCCCCGACACCGCCGCCCGCCGGCAGGGCACGACGATCCCGGCGGTGGCCTCCTACGCCGACGAGATCCTGCCGCTTCGCGACGACCACGACGACGTCATCGTCGAGGGCGCCGGCGGGCTGCTGGTCCGGCTCGACACGGACGGCGGCACCTTGGTCGACCTGGTCGACGCCCTCGGCAAGGCCTCGCCGGGCGTCGTCGTCGTGACCCGCGCCGGTCTCGGCACCCTCAATCACACCGAGCTCACCGTCGGTGCGCTCCGCGCGCGCGGCATCGAGCCCGCCGGCTTGGTCATCGGCTCCTGGCCCGAGGCGCCGGGCCTGGCCGAGACCTGCAACCTCGAGGACCTCCCCCGGGTCACCGGCGTCCCCCTGCTCGCCGTACTCCCCGACGGCGTCGGCACCCTCCCCCGCTCCGACTTCCTCTCCTCCGCCCCCGCCTGGTTCCGCTGACCCGTCGAATCCGCCCTCATGGTCAGCCGAGTCGTGCTCCATGGTCAGCCGAGTTGTGCTCCATGGTCAGCCGAGTTGTGCACGATGGTTCGCAGAATGGCGCTCGGGCCGACCCGCGGACCACGAGGGCGGGTTCGCCCCACCATGAGGGCGGATTCGGCCCACCATGAGGGCGGATTCGGCCCACCATGAGGGCGGATTCGGCATCACCAGAGGGGCGGGTGGCGGTCCTTCCAGGGCGCGGCCGCCTCGACCTGGGCGGCGACGGAGAGCAGGACCTCCTCCTCGGCGGGCCGCGCGGCCAGCATCACGCCGACCGGCAGGCCCTCGGGCGTCTGGTGCAACGGCAGGGTGATGGCGGGCATGCCGGTGACGTTCCACGCCGAGGTCCACGGCGTGAAGAGCTTCTGCGCCTCGAAGTCGGCGGCCGGGTCGTCGTCGTTGCGGATCGCGCCGACCGGCAGCGGCGGCTGCGCCAGCGTCGGCGTCAGCACGATGTCGTACGGCGCCAGGGCGACCAGCGCCTCGCCGGCGAAACGTCGCAGCGCGCCGACGGCGAGGCCGAACGCAGGGGCGCTGACCGCCTCGCCGCGCTCCCCCAGCCAACGCGTGAGCGGGCGGAGGAGCTCGCGCTGCGACGGCTGGAGAGGCGTGGTGGACAGCGCCGTCAGCACGGCCCAGCACGTCTCGAACACCGGCACCGCGTCGGCGGGGATCGGCACCGGCACGTCCTCGACGACGTGGCCCAGCGACGACAGCAGACGGCACGCGTCGTCGAAGGCCCGCTGCACCTCGGGGTGCACCTGGGCGTCGGCGATGACCGGGGTGTCGAAGCAGGCGACCCGCAGCCGGCCGGGCTCCCGCGTGGTCGCCTCGAGGAAGGTGCCCGCCGGATCGGGGGCCCAGCTCGGGTCGCCGGCGCGACGCCCCGCCAGCACGTCGAGCAGGGCAGCGGCGTCCGCGACCGTGCGGGCGATCGAGCCGGAGGTCGCGAGGCCGACCGGGTCGCCGTACATCGGGAAGCCGCTGATCCGGCCGCGGGTGGGCTTCAGGCCGACCAGGCCGCAGCACGCGGCGGGGATCCGGATCGAGCCGCCGCCGTCGGACCCGTGGGCGACCGGCACCAGCCCGGCGGCGACCGCAGCGGCGGCCCCGCCCGACGAGCCGCCGGCCATCCGGCGCGGGTCCCAGGGCGTGACGGCGGGTGGGCGGCCCTCCGGCTCGGTGTAGCAGGGCGATCCGAACTCCGGCGTGCTGGTCTTGCCGAGCGACACCAGGCCGGCCTCCTCGATCGACAGCGTGACGGCGTCGGAGACCTCGGGCACGTAGTCGGCGAACACGGGCGAGCCGAACGAGGTCGGCACGCCCTTGGTCAGGTTGAGGTCCTTGATCGCCGTCGGCACGCCCGCCAGCGGCGACGCCCCGTCGCCGACCGGGCCCACCGCCGCGACCGACCGCGCCCGATCGCGCGCCTCGTCGCCCCCCAGGTAGGCGAACGCGCCGGCGACGAAGTCGTCACCGGCGCGCTCGATACGGGCCAGGTAGTGGTCGGTGATCTCGGTGGGGTCGAGCTCACCGGTGCGGATCAACCGGCCCTGCTCGACGGCCGTCAGGTCGTGGATCTCGGTCACGACCCGATCATGCCGGGTCGCGGGTCAGGCAGCGGTGGTCGCGGGCTGGAAGTCGACGAGCTTCACCACGACGTCCTTGAGCTTGGCGTGCAGGTCCGCGTCGGTGGTGACGTCGACGCCGGGGGCCGGGTGCGAGACGGTGATGTCCTCGACGGCCACCGCACCGGCGATGCCGACCGAGCGGGCGGTGTCGGCGTGCGCCCACTTGCCGCCGTACGGCGTGGGGGTGGCGCCGGCGATGCCGACCGGCTTGCCGACGAGCGCGCCGGCGCCGTACGGACGGGAGAGCCAGTCGATGGCGTTGTTGAGGACCGCCGGCATCGTGCCGTTGTACTCCGGGGTCAGGACCAGCACCCGGTCCGCGCGGGCAACCCGCTCGCGGAGGGCGGCGGCGGTCTCCGGCGCGGCCTCGCCGTCGAGGTCCTCGTTGTAGAACGGGACCTGGTCGAGGCCCTCGATGATGTCGAGCTCGACGTGCTCCGGGGTGTCCTGCCGCAGGATCTCGGCGAGCTTGCGGTGGGTCGAGTCGGCACGGAGGCTTCCGACGAGTACGGCGACGCGGGTGGGCGTGGTGGTAGCAGTCATGACCTCCGAAACGGACCGCGGTCCGCTTATATTCCTGCGACCTGCCTCACGTCCTCCCTTACCTTGGGCAGCGCCATGGAATCCCCTCTCCCCCTCGCCGAGACCCGGCAGCTCCCCGTCGTCGGCAGCGAGCGTCCCGAGCGTCGCGATGCCGCGCTCAACCGCGAGACGCTCCTCCGCGCCGCCCACGAGCTGATCGAGGAGCTCGGGGTGCAGGAGGTGACGATGGACGCGGTGGCCCAGCGTGCCGGCGTCGGCAAGGGCACGTTGTTCCGGCGGTTCGGCAGCCGCGGCGGCCTGATGGCGGGCGTGCTCGACCGCTCGGAGCGGCACTGGCAGGAGGCGGTCATCGGCGGACCCCCACCTCTCGGCCCCGGCGCCCCGCCCCTCGAGCGGCTGCTCGCGTTCGGCGAGTCCCGGATGCTGCTCAACCTCCGCCACTTCGAGCTGATCGCGGCGGCGGCCTCGCCCGGCGCCCGCGCCTTCGGCGCCATGTCGTTCACGACCATGCACGTGCGCTACCTGCTGGGCGAGCTCGGCGTCACCGGCGACCTCCCCTACCTGGCCACCGCGCTCGTCGCGCCGCTCGACATCGTCGTGCTCCGCGAGCAGGTCGACAAGGCGGACATCCCGGTGGAGCGGCTGCGCGCCGGTTGGGCGGACCTCGTCACCCGGGTGGCCGCTCGCCCCTGAGCCGCAATCACTAGCAGCGGCGCGCCTTTCGGCCACGGTTGTGCTGCCATTTCCGCAAACCGCCGGTCTAGACGTGCCGTCTCACCTATCGTTCCGACCCGTGCGAGTGCGGCCCATCTTCTCGGTCTTCCTGATGCTCACGACCCTCGCGGTCGTGGCTGTGCTGATGCCTGCGCGGGCCTCCGCCGCCGACCCCGAGGGCCCGTCGCGGGCCGACCGCCGGACGCTGACGATCACCCAGCAGCGGCGCGACGCGGGCATCGTGCCGCGGGAGATCATCGGCGCGAACATGCGCTGGCTCAACACCGCCGACGGCGCCTGGGACCCCAAGCGGAACCGCCTCCGCGCGGACGTCGCCCGGCAGGTGCGCAGGATCGGCATCGGCAGCATCCGCTACCCCGGCGGCACGATCGCGAACGTCTTCAACTTCCGCAACGCCCTGGGCAAGCCGGGCTGCCAGGTCAGTGGCGGGCTGCTGCGGCCGGCGTTCGCCTCGATCTCGCCCGACAAGTCGGAGTACACGATCGGCCGGCACGCGGCGTTCGCCCGGATGGCCGGCGCGGGCACGAACATCATGATCCCGATGATCAACACGACCCCGGCCGACGCGGTCGCCTACGTGAAGGCGATGTCCCAGGCCACGGGGCAGAAGAAGTTCTACGTCGAGGTCGGCAACGAGCCGTTCCTGACGCGCCAGCGCTACTGGCGGGCCAAGCCCCTCGCGACGCGACTCAACGACTACATCCTCGGCGGCACGCGGATGCCGGACGGGATGCCCGGCGACCACAGCGTCTACCCGGTCAACGGCTGCAACCTGATGAAGCCGGCGAAGGCCGTCGGCGGCCCGAACCAGACCTACCGCCCCCGCTACACCCCGATCGCGCCGGGCACGCAGCCCAAGGTGACCGTGGTGACCCAGAGCCGCACCGACGTCTACGAGTACGTGCCGACCTTCAGCACCTGCGGGCTGCTCTCCCCGCAGCGGCGTGAGTACACCATCAGCGCCGACCGGACCCGCATCATCTTCGCTCCCGACCGCGGTCTGCTGTCCTCCTGCCCGCGACCGCCGCGGGGCGCCGAGATCAAGATCAGCTACCAGTCCGGGCGCCACCCCGGCTTCACCGACTTCTTCAACGCGCTGAAGAACATCCCCGGCATCGACGTCGAGGTGTGCAGCTCGTGGGCGAGCGTCGCGTTCGTCGAGCGGATGAACCAGCTCAACCGCGACTACGACTGCATCGCGGTCCACTCCTACGCCAACATCGGCGGCCCGACCCGGGTCAAGATGATGTACAACCAGCTGATGAAGGCGGCCAGGTCGCAGAACGCGCGGTTGGCCTACCTGCGCGACCAGATGCGCAGCTCGCCGTACCCCGGGGCCGAGGACCGCTACTTCAACGTCACCGAGTTCGGCGGCCAGCACAGCAAGCGGCCCGGCCTGCTGCAGTCGACGTTCATGCGCGAGATCGTGCAGGGCATCCACCTGGTCGCCCAGATCAACCAGGGCGTCCGGGTGTCCAACCTGTCCAACTTCCGCGCCATCTTCGAGCACTTCGGCGGCCGGGTCACGCTGTCCGGCCGCGGCTACCTGCTCGGGCTGGTGCGCCACCTCGTCGGCGAGCAGCCGATGATCGCGAAGGGCACGCCGAAGGGCACCTCCGTGGTGGCCACCCGCGACGGGCGCAAGGCATCCCTGCTGGTGGTCAACGCCAGCTGGGACAAGGACCGCAAGACCGCGATCGCGCTCCCGGGCCGCAAGGGAGCGATGTGCGTCGCCGTCCGCACCCTGCGCACGGAGCCGGACGGCTCGACCCGGCCGCGCAACGCGTCGGGCCGCCCGCTCTCGGTCCGCGCGCCGCGGTCGCTGGTGTGGAAGAAGAACGTCGACCGGCTCAGCTACAACTTCCAGTCGCACTCGATCAACCTGCTGACCTTCCGGCCGAAGACCGGGCGCTGCGGCAAGGTCGGCCCGCTCTAGGGACCACCGACTGAGGCGGCTCAGCCGACCTGGTGGCGGAGCAGCCCGTAGGTGAAGCCGTCGACGAGCGCCTCCCACGAGGCCTCGATCACGTTGGCGCCCACCCCCACGGTGACCCACGACGACTCGCCGTCGGAGGTCTCGATCAGCACGCGGGTGATCGCGTCGGTCCCGTGGCCCTGGTCGAGGATCCGCACCTTGAAGTCGATCAGCTCGAACTTCGCGATCGCCGGGTAGGCCTGCACGATCGCCGCACGCAGCGCCTGGTCGAGCGCGTTGACCGGGCCGTTGCCCTCGCCGGTGACGACGTAGCGGACGCCCGCGGCCTGGAGCTTCACCGTCGCCTCGGAGACCGCCTCCTCCCCCGGCACCGCGTGGGTGAGCGTCTCGGTGATGACGCGCCACGACTCGACGTCGAAGTACGACGGCCGCCGGCCCTCGGCCTCCTCGACGAGCAGCAGCTCGAAGGACGCATCGGCCGCCTCGAACGTGTAGCCGCGCGCCTCCATCTCCTTGACCCGCGCGGTGACGCGGCTGACGGTCTCCGGGTCGCCGCTGAGGTCGAAGCCGAGCTCCCTGCCCTTGAGCTCGATCGACGCGCGACCGGCCATCTCGGAGACCAGCAGGCGCATGTCGTTGCCGACGCCCGCGGGGTCCATGTGCTGGTAGAGGTCGGGGTCGATCTTGATGGCGCTGGCGTGCAGGCCGGCCTTGTGCGCGAACGCCGACGTGCCGACGTACGGCTGCCGGGAGGCCGGCGGCACGTTGGTCACCTCGGCGACCGCGTGCGCGATCCGGGTGGCCTCCTGGAGCAGTCCCGGCGGCAGCACCTGCCGGTCCAGCTTGAGCTCGAGGTTGGCCACGACGTTGACCAGGTCGGCGTTGCCCGTGCGCTCGCCGTAGCCGTTGATGCAGCCCTGCACGTGGGTCGCGCCGGCGTCGACGGCGGCGAGGGTGTTGGCCACCGCGCAGCCGGTGTCGTTGTGGCAGTGGATGCCGACCCGCACCCCGGTCGACTGCACGACGTCGTCCACGACGTCGGCGACCCAGCCGGGCAGCATGCCGCCGTTGGTGTCGCAGAGCGCGATCACGTCGGCGCCGGCGTCGTACGCCGTCCGCAGCACCTCGAGCGCGTAGGACCGGTCGAGCCGATAGCCGTCGAAGAAGTGCTCGGCGTCGAGGAAGACCTGTTGGCCCTCCGCGCGGAGGTGGCTGACCGTGTCGCGCACCATGGCGAGGTTCTCGGCGAGCGTGGTGCGCAGCGCCTTCTCGACGTGGCCCACGTGCGACTTCGCGACCAGGGTCACCACGCCCGCGCCGCTGTCGCGCAGCGCGGCCACCTGCGGGTCGTCGGCCGCGGCGACGCCCGCCTTGCGGGTGGCGCCGAACGCCGCGAGCCGCGCGTGCTGGAGGTCGAGCTCCTGCGCCGCACGGCGGAAGAACTCCGTGTCCTTGGGGTTGGCCCCCGGCCACCCGCCCTCGATGTAGCCGACGCCGAGGCCGTCGAGCTGGCGCGCGATCGTCAGCTTGTCCGCGACGGAGAGGTTGAGGCCCTCCTGCTGCGCGCCGTCGCGCAGCGTCGTGTCGTAGACGTGGAAGGCGCCGTGCAGGTCGAGCGCGGGCTGGTCGGTCATCGGTCTTCTCTTCGGCAGTCTGGGTGGGAACGTCCGGGCAAAAGAAAAGCCTCTCGGGTGCGAGAGGCTGCGCGTCGGGCTGGGCTCGACGCGCTAGGTAATGATGATGCTGGTGCTGGACACGGCCCCCATCCTGCCACGACCCGCCCGGCCGGACAGGGGGTCTCGCCATCCGGCGTCCCGCGCGGGCAGGATGCGGCCATGCCGTCGCTCTGGTCGATCCGCTCCCGCAACTCGATGCTCAGCATCGCCTCCAGCGAGTCGTTCATGTCGATCGGGTCGGCCGGCTCGGCCTTCTCCATCGGCTCGGTCGGCTCGTTCGCGTCCGCCGGGTCGCTCGGCTCCTCGATGGCCCTGCTCTCCGTCGGGTCGCACCAGTCCCGGTGGTCGATCGGCTCCGCGCAGTCCGACGGCGTGGTCGGCGGGTTCCAGGAGTCGGCGCGCCCGGCGCCGTCGCTCCTCGGCGCGATCGTCGGTGGCCTGGCCCTCGCCGGACTCGCCTGGTGGGCCGCAGGCGTCGCGATCAGGGCACTGGAGGCGTCACAGGCCGAACGGGCCTGACGCCGCGGGCAGCCACTCGATCCCGCGGCTCGCGACGACCGCGCCGAGCACGACGGCCGCGACGAGCAGCCCGCCGCACAGGGCCGACCACGGCACCCAGCCGCGGCTCAGCGGATGGACCACCCGCGAGAGCGGCCCGCGGAAGCGGCTGCTCGCGATGCCGGTCCACAGCGCGACGCCCAGCGCCGTACCGCCGGTGAAGAGCATCGTCGCGACCCCGGTCGCGAGGGCGTAGCAGATCAGCCCCGCGGCGGCGGCGATGCCGGCGCTCCACAGCACCAGCACGACGGTGCCGGTGATCGCGCGCACCAGGTGCCACGGGCTGGACACGACGAACCCGATCCCGTCGTGCCACTTGGCCCCGCGCGCGACCCGCTTGTGGGCGAGCGACGACGCCGCGAGCGAGCCCGCCCGGAGCAGCCACACGGCGACGAGGACGCCGGCGGCGGTGACGTACGGCGCCGCGGCCGTCGCCGCGCCGAGCAGGATCGCCCCGCACCCGACGGCGACACCGCGGCGCAACCGCTCCGCGAGCGGCGGCCTCGGCGCGACCGGCGGGTAGGGGGCGCCCCACTGCTCGTCCCACTCCTGCCCCAGCCGCTCCATCGCGTGCGCCGGCGGAGCCGGCGGACCGGGCTGGGCGGGACCCAGTGTCGGCGCCGCGGCCGGGAACGGCGCGGCCGGCGGCACCGGGCCGACCTCGGTCTCGAGCACCCGGGTGGGTCGGGCCGGAGGCGGCGGAGGCAGCACCGGTGCGGGCGCACCACCCTGCGCTGCGACCGCCAGCGGGAGCGTGAAGTCGTCGGCGACCGGAGGGTCGGCCACGGGCAGCTCGGGGCGGGTGCTCAGCGGCCGGATCCAGGCGAGGATCTCGTGCAGGCTCGGCCGCTCCAGCGGGTCGGGCGACAGGGCGGCGTCGACCACCTCGCGCAGCGACCCGGTCAGCCCACCGAGGTCGTGTTCGCCGCGGCGGGCGCGGTCCATGATCGCCATCGACGGTCCGCGGCCGTACGGCGCGCGGCCGTTGCCCGCGTAGGCCACCGTCGCCGCCCACGCGTGCACGTCGGACGCGGGCGTGGCGTCGTCGCCGTACAGGATCTCCGGCGCGAGGTAGCCCGGCGTGCCCAGCAGCCAGCCGGTCTGGGTGAGGCGCGGGTCGTCGGCGACGCGCGCGAGCCCGAAGTCGATGAGGATCGGGGTGCGGCCCTCCATCAGCACGTTGGACGGCTTCACGTCGCGGTGGAGCACGCCGGCGGAGTGCACCGCGGCGATCCCCTCGGCCAGGCACCCCGCGAGCCAGTGGAGGTCGCGGTCGGCGATCGGCCCCTCCTCCGCCACGTGGTCGTGAAGAGAGAGGCCCGGGACGTAGCGGGTGACGACGTAGGGCACGTCGGCCCACGGGTCGGCGTCGAGGATCTCGGCGATCCACGGGCTGCGCACCCTCTCGAGGGAGGCCACCTCCCGCGCCAGCCGGGCCCGCGCCTCGTTGTCGCCCACGACGTGCGGGCGCAGCACCTTGAGCGCCACCCGACGGCCGTCGGCCCCGCGGGCGAGGTGGACGATGCCCATGCCGCCCTCGCCGAGCTTGGTGAGCACGGCGTAGTCGCCGACGCGGGTCGGCTGCGCGCTCTGGGGCTGGCTCGTCACGCGCAAAGGCTACCCGCGGAGAGGCCGTCCGAAGCCCAGGCTGCGCCTGAGGCCCGCCGCGTCGCGCAACGCCGGGTTGCGCCGGCGTGCCCGCGTGGGTACCGTCTTCTGCAACCGGCGGTTGCAGGAGGCAGGAATGCGGACAGAGGGCACGGACACCGAGCTCGGCAGCATCGAGCGCGAGCTCTACATCGACGCGGCGCCCGAGGTGGTCTACGAGGTCATCAGCGACCCCGAGCACGTCAAGGAGTGGTGGCCCGACGACGCGGCGTACGACGTCTCCCCCGGCGCGACCGGCACGATCACGTTCGGCGACGTCGCCGACGGCGGCAAGGTCGTCACGCTGACGGTGATCGAGGCGATCCCGCCGCGGTCGTTCACGTTCCGCTGGATCCACGAGGCCGGCGAGGACGCCCGCGAGGGCAACTCGCTGCTCGTGACCTTCGAGCTGGTGCCGACGGGCAGCGGGACCACGGTGCGGTTCAAGGAGACCGGCTTCCGCGAGATGGGCTGGGAGGTCGCGCAGCTCGAGGAGACCTACTTCGACCACACGTCCGGCTGGGACTACTTCCTGCCCAAGCTGGTCGCCTACGCCCCGACCGCGGTCGCGCGGCGATGAGCGCCCAGCCGCGCACCGGGGTCGACGAC
Organism: Nocardioides thalensis; assembly: GCF_013410655.1. NCBI lineage: Bacteria > Bacillati > Actinomycetota > Actinomycetes > Propionibacteriales > Nocardioidaceae > Nocardioides > Nocardioides thalensis. The sequence goes on along the minus strand of NZ_JACCFP010000001.1, from coordinate 1,418,409 downwards.
GAGCTGTGGTCGGCGATCGGCGACCCGACGCGGCGCCGGATGCTCGACCTGCTGCTCAGTGACGGCGTCGGCACGGCGACCTCGCTCAGCGCCCAGCTCCCGGTGACCCGACAGGCGGTGACCAAGCACCTCGCGGTGCTCGACCGCGTCGGCCTCGTCGCCTCCAGCACCGCGGGCCGGGAGCGCCGGTTCCACGTCAACCAGGCCCAGCTCGAGCGGGCGGCCGCCCAGCTCGCCGCCGTCGGCACCGCGTGGGACGCGCGGCTGGCGCGCATCAAGCGGATCGCCGAGGCGGTCGAGCGCCGACAGAAGTAGGCAGGTCCTCAGCCGCGTGCGTCGAGCTCGGCGACCAGCCGCTTCGGCGCGACCCGCCGGTACGACGCATCCGCGAGCTCGGCGATCTCCGCCCAGTCGATGTCGGGCGAGGCCAGGTCGATCGCGCGGCCGCCGTACGGCCCGTAATAGGCGGGCACGAAGAAGCGCGGGTCCTCGTCGATCGCCGGCAGGTCGACGGCGTCGGGGGTGAAGATGAACGCGCTCGGCACCTGCCGGTGCTCCCCCGGCCGCAGCTTCTCGGACCCGCCGAACGCCGCGAAGATCTTGCCCGCGCGAAACGTCGGCCGGCCGTGGCTGATGCGCTCCTCGGCGCCGGGCAGCGCGAGGCAGATCTCCCGGAGCTCGGCGAGACCCGGGTCGTCGTCGCTGAACACGATCGGGTGGGCCATGCGCCCAGTGAACCATCGGCCGCCGACGACGCTGGCTTTATATCAGCGTTGCCTGATATAAAGCAGACATGACCTTCACTCCCGCCGACCACCTGGGCGCGGTCGACCGCGCCCTCTCCACCACGACGCGCGACGGGCAGGAGCTGCGCGTCCTCGTCGTGACCCGCACGTTCGACGCCCCGCCCGACGAGGTGTGGGACGCCCTCACCACGGCCGAGCGGATCGACCGCTGGCTGATGCCCGTCTCCGGCGACCTCCGCCTCGGCGGCCGCTTCCAGCTCGAGGGCAACGCGGGAGGCGAGGTCCTCGCCTGCGAGCCGCCCGAGCGGCTGTCGATCACCTGGGAGTACGACGGCATGAGCTGGGTCGACGCGACGCTGACGCCCGAGGGCGACCGCACGCTGCTCCGGCTCGAGCACTCCGCCCCGGTTCCGCCCGAGATGTGGGAGCAGTTCGGGCCGGGAGCGGTCGGCATCGGCTGGGAGATGATGCTGATGGGCCTCGGCGAGCACCTCGCCGCGCCCGAGTGGAGGCGCCCCGAGTCCCCGGAGGAGATGCCCGACCTGTCGGGCTTCATGGCCGGGAGCAGCGCCGCATGGGGCGAGGCGGACGCGGCCTTCGGCACCGACCCCGAGCAGGCCCGTGCCGCGGCGGCCCGTTGCCTGGCGGCCTACACCGGTGCACCGGACGACGGGGCCTGATGCACGCGTTCGACGTCCTCGGAGACCCGGTCCGCAGGCGGATCCTGGAGCTGCTGGCCGAGGGCGAGCACGCCTCCGGCGAGGTCGTCGCCGTCATCGCCGACGAGTTCGGCATCAGCCAGCCGGCCGTCTCGATGCACCTCCGCGTGCTCCGCGACAGCGGCTTCGCGACCGTGCGCCCCGAGGGCACGCGCCGGATCTACGCGATCGACGCCGCGCCGCTCGCCGAGGTCGACGCGTGGCTGCACCCGTTCCGGCGGTTCTGGGAGCAGCGACTCGACGCACTCGAGACCGAGATCGCGCGGGGACGCCGGTCGCGGTGACGCTCAGACGATGCGGTGCATCCAGCCGAAGGTGTCGTCGGCCCGGCCGAGCTGCACGTCGACGAGCGCCTGGCGGATCCGCATCGTCAGGTCCGTCGACGCGGGCGCCGGCGTCTCGCCGCCGTCCCACTTGAGCGAGCCGACCGGCGTGACCACAGCGGCCGTGCCGCACGCGAAGACCTCGGTGATCCGGCCGCTGGAGACGCCGTCGCGCCACTCGTCGATGCCGAACTTCCGCTCGGTGACGTGGTGGCCCATCTTGCCCGCCAGCTCGATGATCGACGAGCGCGTGATGCCCTCGAGGATGGTGCCGGTCTCGGGCGTGACGATCGAGCCGTCGTCGAACACGAAGTACATGTTCATGCCGCCGAGCTCCTCGACGTACCGGCCCTCCTGAGCGTCGAGGAAGACGACCTGGTCGCAGCCGTTGGCGTAGGCCTCCTGCTGCGCGACGAGCGACGACGCGTAATTGCCGCCCGTCTTGGCGGCGCCCATGCCGCCGCGGCCGGCGCGGGTGTACTCCTCGGTCAGCCACAGCGTCACGGGCTTCACGCCGCCCTTGAAATAGGCGCCGGCGGGGCTGGTGATCACCATGAACGTGACGTGCTCGGCGGGCCGCACGCCGAGGAACTTCTCGGAGGCGAACATGAACGGCCGCACGTAGAGGCTCTTCTCGCCACCCTCGGGATTGCCCGGCACCCACCGCTGGTCGACCTTCACCAGCTCGGTCACGGCCTGGACGAAGTCGTCGGGCTCGAGCACGGGCAGCGCCAGCCGGTGGCTGGAGCGCACCATCCGCTTGGCGTTCTCCTCGGGCCGGAACGACCAGATGGAGCCGTCGTCGTGGCGGTAGGCCTTCATGCCCTCGAAGGTCTCCTGCGCGTAGTGCAGCACGGCCGCCGCCGGGTCGAGCGTGATCGGGCCGTACGGCGTGATCCGCGCCTTGTGCCAGCCGTCGGCCGGCGTCCACTCCACCGTGAACATGTGGTCGCTGAAGTTGGTGCCGAAACCGGGGTTGGACAGGATCTCCGCGAGCCGCGCGTCGTCGGTGGGGTTCGCGGCAAGCGTGGTGGTGATCTCCATGGCGGCCACTTTAGTGGGACTTCCTAGTAATTACAGCCGGGCAGCGATCGCATCGCCGACCTCGGGGGTACGGCGCTGCGCGCCCGGCGTGCGGGCGGCGAGATCCGCGACGACGGCCTCCTCGATGCGGGCCGCCGCCTCGGGGTGACCGAGGTGGTCGAGCAGCAGCGCACCGGAGAGGATCGCGGCGGTGGGGTCGGCGACCAGCTGGCCCGCGATGTCGGGGGCCGAGCCGTGCACCGGCTCGAACATCGACGGCGCGGTGCGGTCGGGGTTGACGTTGCCGGACGCGGCCAGGCCGATGCCGCCGGTGATCGCGGCGGCGAGGTCGGTGACGATGTCGCCGAAGAGGTTGTCGGTGACGATGACGTCGAAGCGCTGGGGGTCGGTCGCGAGGTAGATCATGACCGCGTCGATGTGGCAGTAGTCGGTGGCGACGTCGGGGTGCTCGGCGGCGACCTTCTCGAACAGGCGCCACCACAGCGAGCCGGCGTTGACGAGCACGTTGGTCTTGTGGACCAGGGTGAGCTTCTTCCGCGGCCGGCGCTCGGCTCGGGCGAACGCGTCACGGATGACGCGCTCGACGCCGTACGCCGTGTTGACGGAGACCTCCGTGGCGACCTCGGCCGGCGTGCCGACGCGGAGCGCGCCGCCGTTGCCGGTGTAGGGGCCCTCGGTGCCCTCGCGGACCACGACGAAGTCGACGTCGCCCTTGGCGAGCACGTCCGCGGACAGCGGGGAGACCGCGCCGGGGAAGATCCGCGACGGGCGCAGGTTGACGTAGTGGTCGAGCTCGAACCGCAGCCTGAGCAGCAGGCCGCGCTCGAGGATGCCCGGCGGCAGGTTCGGGTCGTTGGGCTTGCCGCCCACCGCGCCGAGCAGGATGGCGTCGGCCCTGCGGATCTCCTCGAGCACCGAGTCGGGCAGCACCTCGCCGGTCGCCAGGTAGTTCTCGGCGCCCAGGGCGTAGTGGGTCTGCTCGAACTTCAGGCCCTCGGGGGCCGCGACCTCGAGCACCTTCAGCGCCTCGGCCGTGACCTCGGGACCGATGCCGTCGCCGGGGACGACGGCGAGCGCCACGCTCCCCTCTGCCGGGGTGGGACTGGTGCTCGGGGAGGACGTCTCGCTCATACGTCCGACGTTAGTTGTCGTCGGGGCGCAGGTCCGTCGCGTCTCGCAGGTCAGTCCCCTGCTCGAAGGGACCGGCGTCCTGGTGCAGCGGGTGGTCCGGGTCGTGGGCCGCGGGACCCCAGAACGTCGGGGCGGGGGTGCGGGTGAAGGCGGTGGTGCTCATGACGATGTCTCGCTCTCGGGACGGGCTTGTCAACGATTGTCGAGAAGCCCATGCCGGCGATGGTGGAGCAACGCCGCAGACACCGCGGCGAGGTGGCCTCTCTCAGGCCTCGCCGCGGCGTTCGATGGATACTGCGAGAGCAGCGAACGTCCGCATGGTGGGGCAAGCGTACGGCGGCCGCCGGCTCCTGTCGCGGGATTTCCGCAGCGTGTTCGCCATCCGAGATGCAGGTCACCCTGTTTGAACCGCCGGGGAAGACTGCTCTGGTGAGCGCGCCCCCAGACCTGCCTGACGTGGTGAGCCGCGCCTTCGACGTCTCTCGCCGCGCGGGCTACGTGTCGTTCTGCCGCAACGAGACCGGCCGGCTGCTGGCCATGCTGGCCGCGACGCGCAGCGGCATCATGGCCGAGTTCGGCACCGGTTGCGGCGTCGGCACCGCGTGGCTGCGGTCGGGCGTGCGCGACCGCAACGCCCGCATCATCACCGCCGAGCTCGACCCCCGCCTGGCCAAGGCCGCGGCCGAGATCTTCACCGACGACCCGCTCGTCGACGTGCTCGAGGCCGACTGGTCGACGCTGATGGACAAGGGTCCCTACTCGCTGCTCTTCCTCGACTCCGGCGACCCGGAGGCGGTCGCCGTCGACAAGCTCGCCGACCTGCTCGAGCCCGGCGGGATCGTCGTGCTCGACGACTTCTACCCGTGCGAGCTGTGGCCGCCCATCACCGGCGGCCGGGTCGACACCCTCCGCGAGCACTGGCTCACCGACGATCGCTTCACCGCGGTCGAGGTGATGGTCGCGCCCGACTCCTCAGCGATCATCGCCACCCGCCGCTGACCCGGCGGCCTCAGCCCAGCACGCGGTGCGCCATCTCCGCGAGGCTGTCCCGGATGCGCTGCTCGTCGAGCTTCAGCCGCCTGCGCTGGTGCAGGTAGACGTCCGGCGCGATCGGGGCCAGCAGGAGGTCGACCGTCGCCTCGGGGTCCGGAACGGCGCCTCCGCGAAGCAGGGCCAGCACGTGAGCTCGCCAGAAGCCGTAGGCCCCCACGGAGAACCGCTCGTGGCCGACCTCCGTGCCGAGGACGAGGGAGCCGTGCCGCTCGAGCAGGTCGACCATGGCGCCGTAGAACGCGGCCAGGCGATCGCCCGGGGGCGCGCCCGGGCCGAGCGGCGGCTCTCCCCGCATCATCCGTTCCTGCAGCTCGACCTCGTGCTCGCCCAGGAGCGCCGCGGCCACGGAGGCGAGGTCGGGGAACCGTCGGTAGAGCGTGGCCTTGCCGACGCCGGCGGCCTGGGCGATCTGCTCCATCGAGACGTCTGCCGGATCGTGCTCGGAGAAGAGGCGTGCGGCGGCGTCCAGCAGGCGCTCGGTGTTGCGCTGCGCGTCCGCTCGCTGCGCCCTCACATCGCAACCGTAGTGGACGGCCACCCCGTCACCCCTCCGCGACTGCCGGGCCGGCGAGGCTGTCGCTGAGCTGCCGCATGGTCACGGAAAGGCGCTCGGGTGGGAACAGCCAGAGTCCGACACTGTCCGCACCCGCGTCCAGCAGCGCCCCGATCCGCTCCGTCACGGTGTCGGGGTCGCCGGCGACGGCCAGGTCCCTGACCCAGTGGTCGGGCACGGCGTACGCGCCTCCGGTTGCCCGGCGCTCGGCGATCTCCGAAGCCAGGGACGATCGGGTCACGAGCGCGGTGTGTGCCTCCGCGCCGACGAAGAAGCCGACCGCGTCGCGGACCGCGTCCACGGCCCGGCGCTCCTCGTCGTCGACGGCGGCGAGCGCGAACGCGGTGACCCGCGGTACCGGCCGCCCGGCCTCCTGCGCGCCCGAGGCGATGACCCGCTTGGCCCACCGGACGTACGTCGGGCTCGCCAGGACCGAGAGGAGCACCCCGTCCGCCCTCGCGCCCGCGAGCCGCAAGGCCCGCTCGTTCACCGCGCCGATCCACAGCTCCGGGGGGCTCTGCGGAGGGAAGGCGAGCGCGATGTCGTCGAAGTGGTGCTGGCTCGTCGGCGTGTCGACGGCGTCGCCCCGGAGCAGACGTCCCACCGCGTCGTACGTCTCGGCGACCGTGGTGAGCGGTCGGTCCGGCAGGAGACCCATCTGCTCCAGCCAGTGACGGTTGCCTAGTCCGATGGCCGCCCGGGTGCGCCCGGGATGGAGGCGGGCGATGCCCGCGAGCTCCATGGCGAGGACTGCCGGGTGCCGGGTCATCACGCTCGCCAGACCCAGGCCGGCAGGGATCGACGAGGTCGACGACAGCAGCTGCGTCAGACCCGACATCCCGCCGGTGAAGAAGCAGTCCTCGGAGAACCAGAGCTCCCCGAAGCCCAGCTCCTCCGCGAGCCTTGCTCCGCTCGGCAGTGCCTCGGGCGGGGTCAGGCTGCCGAAGACGATTCCGATCTGGTGCAGGTCGACCATGGCGGTTCCTTCGTGTGAGTGGTGACGGCGTCCGTACGACGTCGTCGGGTTCGGAGGAATAAGTGGACGGTGCGTCCACTTATTCCTCCGAACTCACCACCCACCACCCATGCCAAAGGAGCTTGATCGTGCACCTACTTCATCTCGACTCGAGTGCTCGCAGGGATTCCGTCTCCCGTCGCCTGGGGCAGGAGTTCGCCTCGGTCTTCCGGACAGACCCGGGGGCCTCGGTCACGTACCGCGATCTCGCGGCGCAGCCGGTGCCGCACATCACCGAGGGATGGACCCGGATCTGCGACAACCTGCTCCGGGACCAGATCTCCGACCTCTCCGAGCTGCATCGCGGCGCACGCACCACGGAGGAGAGGGCCGCCTGGGCCGTCGTCGAGCCCCTGCTCGCCGAGCTGGTCGCGGCCGACGTCGTGCTCATCTCGGCCCCGATGTACAACTTCGGCATCCCGTCCTCGCTCAAGGCGTGGATCGACCAGGTCACCTTCCCGCGGATGAACCTGGGGCACCGGCGGTTCGTCGTGGCAGCGGCGCAGGGGGGCAGCTACACACCCGGCCGGCCGCGGGCACCGATGGAGCACCACGTCCGGTACCTCTCGGACTTCATCGTGGGTCACTACTCCGTGGAACCGCCGATCTCCGTCGTCGCCGAGCTCAACAACGCGAGGGTCGACCCTGCGCTGGCCCATCTCCAGGAAGCCCACGAGGCCTCGCTCGCGGACGCGATCGCGTCCGCGCGGGCGGCGGCACGGCAGGTCATCCCGCTCGAGGAGGTCCGGTGATGCACAGCTCTTGGTGGTGGCTCCTCGCCGCCGGATTGGTGGAGGTGGCCTGGACCCAGAGCATCAAGCCGACCGACGGTTTCACCAGGCCCGTTCCGACGATCGTCTGCTTCGTGCTCGGCGTCAGTGCGGTGTTCCTCCTCAGCCGGGCCATGGAGGGCCTCCCCGTGGGACTGGCCTACTGCGCCTTCACCGGGATCGGCGCCATCGGCGCGGTCGGGGTCGGTGTCCTCTGGAGCGGCGATCGGCTCTCCGCGGCGCGGTTGATGGGCCTCGCCCTCCTGATCTCAGGGCTGCTCGTCGTGCGGCTGGGCGAGGAGTGAGCCCGGCGGCGCGAATCAGACCTCGCCAGGCGTGGCGCGGCGCAGCACGATCCGCGTCCAGGCACCGAGGTAGACCTTGTCGTCGGGGGCGATCTCGCGCTTCTCCCCCGGCGGGACCGGCTGCTGGGGCAGCGCGCCGGTGGCGCCGCCGACGTACGTGCCGTTGGACGAGCCGAGGTCCTCGACCCACCAGCGCTTGCCGTCGGTCGTGAACTGGCAGTGGCGGCGGCTGATGCCGCTGTCGGTCGCCAGGTCGATGTCGGGGTGGATGTTGCGGCTGCGCGACGTACGCCCGACGAGGATCGACTTCGTCTTCAGCGGCACGACCGTCGGCACGCCGGCAGACGGGAGCGGGTCGTCGCTGTCCTGGTCGGCGTACCAGTCGGGGTCGATCCAGACCTCGGCCACCCACGAGTCCTCCAGCGGCGGCGCGACGGGCGTGGCCGGCTCGTCAGGAGCCGCGGCGGCCTCAGCCGTGGGCGGGTCGTCGGTGCCGGCGGACGGCGTCGTCACCGGCGGGGGCAGGCCGATGTCGAGCGACGACGGCTCGATCGGGCGCGGCATCGTGCCCGTGGTGAAGTCGTAGCCGCACGCCTCGCAGAACAGCGCGTTGGCCGGGTTGGCCGCCTGGCAGTTCGGGCACTCCGACGTGTCCGGCGCCGGCGCGGTCGCCGGGTCCGGCGCCGGCGGCGGCGCGTCGGGCGCGGCCGGCTGTCCCCCGCCACCGGCAGGGATGGGCAGCCCGCAGACGTCGCAGTAGTCGTCGGAGGCGGACTGGTGGCCCGAGGGACAGGTGCTGGTCACGAGACCTAGTTTTCCTTACGGACGCGAGTGGTCTTGGTCGAGGCGGTGTCGAGCGCCATCTCGTCGGCCTTGTCGACGGCCCGCTTGAGCCGCACCGTGCCCTCGGCCTCGCTGTCGATCTCGACGACCTTGCGGAGCTTGCTCGTCGCCTCCTCGTTGCCCGTCTCGGCGGCGAGCTGTACGGCGCGGCCGAGCTTGGTCGTGGCGGTGGCCTCGTCGCCCGCGGCCTTCGCCGCCAGCCCCTCCTGGATCGCGGCCGCGAGCTCGGTCTGCCCTGTGTAGTGGGCGACTTGCTGGTCGATCTTCGCGGTCAGCTCGGAGTTGTTGGACCAGGTCGCCTTGACCAGGCCCTGCGTGACGACGTCGTTGCCGAGGGCGAGCTGCACCCGTGCGGCGAGCTGCTCCTGCCCGATCGCCTTGGCGGCCACCCGGATCGCCACGTGGTAGTCGCGCGACTCGTCGGCCCACGCACCCGTCGGATAGTCGCCCGTGAGCGGGTTGACCGCGACCCGGCGGTCGGTGAGGTCCTCGAGCGTCGGCGCCACCTGGCGCACGAACAGGACCTGCGCGCCCTGCGGCGTCCAGACCCGGAGCGACGCGTCCGCGACCCCGCGCGACATCGCGTTGCGCATGATCTCCTGGAACTGCGCACGCATCTGCTCGGGCCTCGGGATGATGTCGACGGTGCCGAGCAGGGCCTGGGCGATGCGGCGGATCTCGGCGACCTGCCAGTCGGTGCCGGCGCCGCGGCAGTCGCACTGGAAGTAGCCGGTCGCGCGGCGGATCGCCTCGTCGAGCTTGCCGGGGCGCTCGCGGTTCTCGCCATCGGTGAGCAGGAGCGCGTGGCGCTGGGTCACCTCGGGCACCGAGGCGAACAACTGCCCCGCCAGGTCGAGCCAGGTGCTGATCGCCGTACCGCCGCTGCCGACGAAGCGCGAGATCGCCGCGGACGCCTCCTCGCGGACCCGGGTGTCCATGCGCACCATGCCGGGGCCGCTCGACACCGGCGGGTAGGCCAGCATCGCGCGGTCGGCGCCGGCGACGACGGCGAACCAGGTGCCGTCGACGATCTCGGCGAGGGCTGCCTGCGCGGCGTCCTTGGCGGCGGCCATGGTCGCCGGTCCCATCGAGCCGGACGTGTCGACGATGATGATCTCGCCCGCGTCGCCGGACCCGCTCTGGCCGGCGGTGCCGGCTCCCTTGCAGGTGATCGTGACGATCGCGTTGACGTCCGTCCCGCCGTCGGGCAGGAACTCGTTCTGGTAGACGGCGGCGGTGAACTCAGCCATCGGTGGGCGCTCCCTCTCCTGCTGCGGGCCCCGCGGTCGGCGGGGTGTCTGGTGCATTCTGCCCGACCGGCGGAGGCGGCGGCGGGGGTACGTCGGCCGCGGCCGGGGGTGGCGGGGGTACGTCGGCCGCGGCCGGCGGTGGCGGCGGCTCGACCGGCTCGGGCATCGCGCCGACCCGCGCCAGCGCGGCAGTGATGTTGTCGACGCCGCCGCAGCTGTTGGCGAAGTCGACCAGCTTGGCGGCGAGCGCGGTCGGGTCACTCGTGCCGGCCTTGGCGATCTCGTCCTTGAGCGCGCCCGGTTCCGAGGCGTAGTTCCACAGGCCGTCGGAGCACACCAGTACCCAGCCGTCGCCGGAGACGTCGATCGCGCCGGTCATCGGCACGATGTCCTCGGCGTCGCGGCCGAGCCACTTGGTGATCGCGTGCGCCTGCGGACCGGACTCGGCCTCCTTGCGCGGCATGCCGGCGGCGATCTGCGCCTGCGCGATCGAGTCGTCGACCGAGAGCTGCACGCCCGGCGCGTCGTCGGGCAGCCAGTAGGAGCGCGAGTCTCCGATGTTGGCGTAGTGCAGCCGGTTGCCCTCGAGCACCGCGGCGGAGAAGGTGGCGGACGCCGGGTTGGGCGAGTCCGGGTCGGTGACCGCGATGATCGCGGTGTTGGCGGCGGCCGCGGCGTCGTTGAACACCTTCGTGATGGCCGCCGACCTGCTGTCCGGCGTACCCATGCCCGACGGCAGCGGCATCCTCAGCACCTCGCGCGCGGCGCGCGCGCCGGCCAGCGAGGCGACGTCGGAGTCGATCGAGTTGGAGACGCCGTCCATCACGACGAGGACGGCTCGGGAGCCGGGCTCGGGCCCGGCCAGCAGGGCCATCGCGTCCTCGTTGCGGCTCTTGCCGACGCCCTTGTCACAGACCCCGCCGACCCACGACGCCGGGCTCTCCCGGAAGTGGTCGCGCTCGCTGGGCGCCTTGGTGCCGCAGGACATGCAGTAGAGGTCGGGTCCGACCTCTCCCCCGCAGTTCGGGCACGGCCGCCGACCGGGGTCGGGCAACGGGTCGGGCAGGGCGTCGTGGGGCCGCCGGGTGGGCGCGCTGATCGGCGCGTCGCCGAGGGGGTGGTCCTCGACCTGCTCGGGCGGCGTCAGCGGAGCGGGCGCGTCGGCGCCGACCTGGGCACCGCAGTTCTCGCAGAAGCGGGCACCCTCGGCCAGCGCCGTGCCGCAGGAGGGACAGGTCACGTGAGGCTCCAGTTCCGTACGGCGTTCGCCTGGTTGACCAGGTCGACGCGCTCCTTCAGGTCGTTGGTGTCGCGCGCGAGGCTGCGCAGCGCCGCCTCGATGCCGTCGCGGATGCCCGCCTCCGACGCCTGCACCGACCCGATGTGCACGCCGGCCCGGGGCGGGTTGGAGGCGACCACGGGAAGCGCCTCGCTGAGGATCCGCACGGTGAACCGCTGCCGTGTCGGGTTGTCGAGCTGCGCCCGCTCGATCGTGTTCATCGCCTGGTCGAGCACCGTCAGGTCCTGCGCGCTCCCCGCGAGCAGCACCTCCGCCCGCTGCTGGCGACTCTCGATGTAGCCCCGGCTGGTGTTGGGCACGAGGTCGAGCGCGGCGACGGCACCGGTCGTGTCGCCCTGGTCGGCGCGCACCCGCGCCATCCCGAAGGCGGCGGGCGCGACGTACGCCGCATCCGTGGATGCGCAGGTCTGGTAGAGACCCTCGGCGACCTCCGGCAGACCGCCGCGCTCGCACGCGAACGCCAGCGCCAGCTTGGGCGCGAGCTCGCCGGGGACCTGCTGGTAGACCGCGTTGAACGCCGCCTTGGCGGTGTCCCAGTCGGCGACCTGGACGGCGGCGAGGCCCTCACCCCAGAGCGCCCGCCACTCCCAGGGGTCGTCGGCGAGGAGCTTCGCGGCGAACTGTCTCGCGGCGGTGGCGTCGTTGGACTCCAGCGCCGCCTGGATGCGGGCGAGCCACACCTCGGCGGAGTCCTCCGGCGCGGCCGAGAGGTCCTTGAGCCGCTGGACCGGGTCCTCGGCGCCGATCGTCTGGAGCCAGCCGTGCTGCGGGTCGGTGGTGTCGGGGCGCAGCCTGGGCAGCTGGCTCCATTCCGCGATCGGACGCGCGGTCGCGAGCGGCTCGAAGAGGACTGACGCCGCCGACGTGGTCGCCGGTCCCGAACGTCGCCGAGCGACGACCTCGCGGAGCACACCGAGCACCTGGGTACGCAGCTCGTCGACGGAGGCGAACCGGTCGGCCGGGTCGGGAGCGCAGCACTTGCGCACCAGCCAGTAGAGCGAGTCGTACTGCTGGAACAGCGGCGTCGACTCCACCGGTGGCAGGCTGTGCAGGTAGGTGCCTTGGTAGCCGCGGAACTCCATCGTCAGCACCAGCAGGGTGCGGCCGATCGTGTAGATGTCGGACGCGACGCTGGGGCCGACCTCGGCCACCTCGGGCGCCTGGTAGCCGACGGTGCCGTAGATCGCGGAGTCCTGGTCGTCGATGCGGCGCACGCCGCCGAGGTCGATCAGCTTCATCGCGTCGCCGACCTGGATCATGTTGTCGGGCTTGAAGTCGCAGTAGACGAGCCCGAGGTCGTGCAGGTACTGGAACGCGGGCAGCAGCTCCAGGATGTAGGCGAGCGCCTGGTCCACCGGCAGCGGGTCGTAGGCGCCGTTGTTGGCGGCCATCCGCTGCTTGAGGATCTGCTTCAGCGACTTGCCGCCGACGTACTCCATGACGATGTAGCCGGCGCCCTCGTGGGTCACGAAGTTGTAGATCTCGACGATCGCCGGGTGCTCGACCTGGGCCAGGAACTGCTGCTCCGCGATCGCGGCCGCTAGGAGATCGGGGTCGACGGAGTTGAGCAGGCCCTTGAGCACGACCCACCGGTTGGACACGTTGCGGTCGCGCGCGAGGTAGATCCAGCCCATGCCGCCGTGCGCCAGCGCGCCGGCCACCTCGTACTGGTTGGCGACGAGGTCGCCCTGCTTGAGCTTGGCGCTGAACGAGAACTGGGTGCCGCAGTTGGGGCAGAAGCCCTCGCTGCGGCCGGGCTTCCCGTCGATGCTCCGGCCGACCGGCTTGCCGCACTTGGCGCAGCTGCGCTTGTCCTCCGGCACCTGGGCATTGGCCATGATCGCCTTCGCCGCGTCGACCGGCGGGGCCGGCGGCACCGTGGTGAGTCCGGCGCCGAGCCGGGCCGCGCGCATCCGCTGCGAGCCGGTGCGGGTACGCCGGGTCGCGCCGCTGCCGCCCGGAGCCCGCTTCGAGCCGATGGCCGCCGACTGCACGCGGCTGGCGGACGTGGCGACCGAGCCCTCGCCCGAGGAGAGCGGCTGCGCCTCGGCGACGGCAGCAGCCTCCTTGACCCTGGCGCCGGGCACGGCGGGCGACCCGCACAGGTCGCAGTAGCCGTCGAGGATCTTGCCGGTGCACCCGGGCTGCGTGCACGCGGTGCCGTTTGCCACGGGGGCGGCACCTCCGGCGGTTGAGCCTGTCGAAACCCCGGTCGCGGCCGTGCCGACCGCCGCGGTCGGGATGGGGCTCTTCGCCGACGCGGTGCCCTCCGGCGCGGCCATGCCGCACGTGTCGCAGTAGCCGTCGACGATCGTGCCGGTGCAGCCCGGCTGGGTGCAGGTAGCTCCACTGCTCATGACTTGTTGCCTTCCGTCTGGAGCCAGGTCTGGTAGGTCGCCACCATCTGCCGGGCGATCGCCATCGGCGTGGGGCGTCGGTCGAGCACGTCGCGAGCGGCCTTCTCGCTGGCGGCGAGGTCGGGGTGGTCGCCGATGCGCAGGGCGTGCGCCTTCGCGACGTAGGAGTCGAGGAGCGCGACCAGGTCGGTGTGCTCGGCGAGCGCGTCGGCGTACTTGTGCTGCGCGAACTCCAGCGCCTGCGAGACCCGGTCGAGCTTCTCGAGGTAGGGCCCGATCGCGTCCGGCGTCACCGGCACCGGACCGAGCGCCTCGACGTCGGGTACGGCGAACCGCGGCGCCGGCGAGACGGTGGCGACGCAGGTGGCGGCGAGCTTCTCGAGCGCGGCCTCGCGCTGCTCGAGGTCGGCGCGCAGCTCGCGGGCCGAGAGCACCTGGCTGCGCGCGTCGCGGCGACGGGCGTTGCCGACGATCAGGTCGCGCTCGAACATCGTCGCGTCGACCTCGAGCGGCCCGAGCAGGCCGCCGACGTCGGCGCCGCGCTCGGCGCGGTCGGCGATCGAGTCGAGTCGCAGCATCAGCCCGGCGAGCCGGTGCGCCGCGGACTCGCGGGTGCTGGCGGGCTCGAGGCCGACCTGGTCGCGGATCCGCTCGAGCTGGGCCCGCACGTCGCGGATCCGGCCGGCCGTCTCGACCGCGCCGGGCGCGAGCGAGAGAGTCGCGGTGAGCTGCCCGGTGAGCGCGTCGCAGAGCCGGCAGGCCTCGGGCATCGAGACCGCGAGACCACCGGGCATCTGCGCGGCTCCGTCGAGGCGCCCCCACACCAGCGCGGAGATCCGCTCCCGCTCCTGCTGCATCACCCGGCCACCGTCCCAGGTGGCGAAGACCAGCTGGTAGCGGTCGGAGATCGCCTGCCACAGCGCCAGCGCCAGCTGCATGTCGGACGCGACCTCGTTGCCCCGGCCGGCCGCGAGCGCGGTCTGGTCGAGGTCGTCGAGCTCGGCGCGACGGTCGCGCAGCCAGGTGTCCAGCTCGCCGAGGTAGCGCTGGATCGCCGCCGGCTCGAGCGCCTCGCCGAGCCGGCCCGGTGCGATGGGGGCGGTGGTCAAGCCGGGATCACCGCCCGTAGAGGGGCTCAGGCTGGACGGCACCCTCCTCGTTGACGTCCGGACCACCGAGGTAGGGAGCGAGCCACTTGTTGTACGCGGCCTGCCACGAACCGTCGGCGCGCATGTCCTCGAGGACCTGGTTGATGAACGCAGCGAGCTCAATATTCTCCGCATTCACGCCGACGCCGTAGGGCTCGCCGTATTCGCCTCCGAGCTGTGGCTGCACCTCGGGGACGATGGCGTAGGGGTCCTGAGCGGCGAGTCCGGCGAGCACGGTGTCATCACCCGTGATCACGTCGACGTCGCCGTTCTGAAGCTTGACCAGGCAACCGGTGTGGTTGGGAGCCGGCGAGATCACGGCCTCGGGCTCTTCTTCCGCCACGTTGTCGAGGCTTGTGGAACCAGTCGGTGCGCACACCCGAAGCTCGGCGAGGTCGGGCACCTGTGTCTCGTCTTCGACGCCATCACCGTCGGCGTCCACTGGCTCAGCGAGATCCGCGCGGACCAGCACCTTCTGGGTTGCGTGGTAGTACTCCGCCGAGAAGGCGATGTGCTCCCAACGGTCGCAGTTGATCGTCATGTTGCGTACGACCATGTCGAGCTCGCCCTCCTCCAGCAGAGGGATCCGCTGCCCGGCGGTGATGACGCGATACTCGATGTCGCGGCCCGGGTTGAAGTCGTCGCCGAAGATCTCCTCAGCGATCCGGGTCACGATCTCGATGTCGAAACCCTCGATCCGGTTGTTCTTCTCCGGGTTGGCCGCGGCCATCAGATAGGTGTCCGCCGAGACGCCGACCCGGAGCGTCCGGGGTCCGGACCCGTCCCCGATCTCCAGGTCTGCAGGGTCGACTGAGCCGGGTGCGTAGGACCGCTTGTCCGTTTCCACACTGTCCCGCTCGCACAGCAGCGGCGGCGGAGGCGCGGCTGACGAAGGCGCCGGGTCCTCGGGAAGGGGCGTTTCGTCATAACCGCAACCCGACAAGATGAGCGCCAGGGCGCCGAGGACTACGACAGGCCTCGAAATCCTCGTCATGCGTACTCCTTCCGGCGAGCACCGATACCTCGGGCAACCGCAACGGCGGCGACGATGCCGAGCAGCAGTGTGATGGCGGACCCAGCCAGAGCCAGCCCGCGGCCCGACCGCAGCTCGTCGGACGTCTTCGTGCCGTTGGTGTCGACCACCCGCTCGGACGCGTTGTCAAAGGCCTCGAACGCTGCAGTCGACGTGTCAGCCGTCTCGTTGTCGTCCTCGTCGCGCGCGGTTGCCTGGATGACTGCGCTGAACCAGCGGTCCCTCTCGTCGAGCTTCACGATCGCTTCGTGAAAGTCGGCGTATGCCGTCCACTCTTCGTCGGTACTGCCAACGGCCTTCTCAACGACCACTGCGGCCGCCGTGCGCCAGGGCTCCTCGTACAGCTCGCCGGACCCTCGCTTGATCAACCGCAGGCTCTCCAGCGCCTTCGCGTCGTTGCCGGCTGTGCGGGCGATGGCCTGGCGGGTTGCGGTGTCGAGTTCATCGCTCAACAGTGAGTCGTTCTGGCTGTCGCCACGGTAGGCGGCGGCAACGGCGACGAGCGTCACCACGAGCACGATGCCGGCGGCCACCGCGAACCCGACGTTGATGCGCCGGCGGAAGTGCTGAGCAAGCTGGCGGTTGAGCCACCACAGTCCCACCAGGGCGAGAACCCCGAGCAGCAGCAGCCAGATCGGGTGCTGCCCGCCCATCGCGTCCTCGGTGCGTTCGGTGTTGGCGTCGGCAAGGTTCGTGAGGATCGGCATTGCCTCGGCGCGCAGCGCCGCGCTGGCACCGCTCAGGTACTCGGCGCCGACCGGGAAGCCCTGACGGTTGTTGACCCGCGCCTGCGCGACGGCGTCGGTGTAGTCGTTGATCTCGACGATCAGCGCTGCAAGCGCCTCGCGGTCCGCCGGCTGCGCCTTCGCCGCATCGGTGATGTCGGTGAAGACGTCGTTGATCGCGGTGTCGTACTGCTCGCGCTGGTCCGGGTCCTCGAGGCCTCCGACGAGGAAGGCGTTAGTGGCGAGCGCGTCAGCGTGGAGCAGGTTCGACTCGACCGAGCGGATCCGGATGAGCTGCTCGGCATCGTCGGCCGCGCGGCCGTCCGACTGCCACGCGAGGAACTGGAGCAGCGCGCAGACCAGGCCGAAGACGATCGCGATGCTCACGCCGATGAGCTGCCAGCGGTTGAGCAGCGCGGGGGTGTCGACCACGGTGCGGCCGCCGGGCTGAGCGGCGGGGATCACGACGGGCGTGCCGGGGGCGGGCTGCTGGGCAGCGGGAGCCGGGGCGCCGGCCGGGGCCGGTGCGGGAGCGGGCTGACTCACTTGTCCTCCTGGGCCACGGCGTCGGCCTCCTCGGTGGGGGCCGCGTCGTCGGTCTCTGCCTCATCGAACGGTTCGACGGGTACGGCGGGTTCCGCATCGGCAGGAGGAGCCAGCTCGCCGTCCTCGGTGACGACGGGCTCGTCCTCGGCAGACTCGTCCTCGTCGGTCTCCACCACCAGGTCGTCCGGCTCCAGGCTGCGCAGCTGCTCGAGCGTGGGCTCGGCGATCTCGCGCAGGCGCCAGGCGTGGTGGCCGATCGCGGCCTCGAGCACGTTGCGCACGAAGCGCGCGTTGCCGAAGGACGGGCCGCGCTGGACGCCGGCGAGGATCTCGCGGAGGCGGGCGACGACCTCCTCCCCCGCGTCGTAGTCGGCGCCCTTCGCCATGCCGGCGAAGATCTCGGCGAGCTCGTCGTCGGTGTAGTCGGCGAAGTCGATCGTGGTGCGGAAGCGGCTCTCGAGGCCGGGGTTCTCGGAGATGAAGATCGCCATGGGGAGCGGATAGCCGGCGACGATCACGACCAGGTCGTCGCGCTTGTCCTCCATCTCCTTGACGAGGGTGTCGATTGCTTCCTTGCCGTACTGGTCGCCCGAGAGCGAGTAGGCCTCGTCGATGAAGAGAACGCCGCCCTCGGCGGACTTCACGACCTCCGCCGTCTTCTGGGCGGTCTGGCCGAGATAGCCGGCGACCAGCTCGGAGCGGTCGACCTCGACGAGCTGGCCCTTGGACAGCAGGCCGAGCGCCCGGTAGATGCCGGCGACCAGGCGGGCGACGGTGGTCTTGCCGGTGCCGGGATTGCCGTTGAAGACGAGGTGGCGGGTGATCGTGGGCGTCTCGAGACCTGCCTTCTTGCGCAGCCCCTCGACCCGCAGCACCGCGGCCTGGCGGTGGATCTCGGCCTTCACGTTGGCGAGGCCGGTGAGCGCGTCGAGCTCGGCGAGCAGCTCCTCGACGGTCTTGACGGGCTCCTCGGGCTCCGGCTCCTCGGCCGGCTTCTCCGCGGGCTCCTGGGTGGCGGTCTGTACGCCGTCCGTGCCACCGGAAGTTTCGAGGGTCGGCGCTGGCGCGCCTCCCGCCTCAACCACCGGCGGCGTCGGCAAGGCGTCGTTGAGGGCGCGCAGCTGTTGCTGGACCCGCTCCCCCATCGCGCGCACCTGGTCGAGCATCTCGTCGCCGACACCGGGCACCGGTTGGCGGCCAGCCGGTGGTTGAGGTGCGAGGTCGCCCAGCGACCGAGCCTCGAAACCTCCGGCGGCACCCTCCCCCAGCTGTGCAGCAGCGGCCATCGTGGCGGCGCCGACCGCGTCGGGTCCGGGCTGGCCCAGCATGCTGGCGGCGAGGGCGACCTCGCCGAGCGCCTTCGCGTACGCCGGGGCATGCTGCGACTTCTCGAGCGAGAGCTGCGCCATCGACGGGGTCGGGCCGGCGCGGAACCGGTTGCCCCGCTTGGCGGCGAGGAAGAACTCCTCGGCCGAGGTCGCCCGGCCGGTCTGCTCCGACCAGTCGACGAACGCACCCTTGGACCGCTCGGCCACGGTGGCGGCGAGCGCCTCTCCCTCGGCGCGGGCCGCGGCCTCGTCGAGACCCGCGCCCCGCGCGGCTTCCACGAGCGCGTCGAGGGCGCCGCTCAGCGTCGTACCGGATGAGTTCGTCACTGTGGCGTCCCTAGGTTGAGCTCCTGGCCACCGTCGTTGTGGTGGCCGAACTTGGCGTCGAGGAAGCGGCTGTGCGCGATCAGCGCCTGCGCATCGGCCCGGTTGGCCGCGTCGAGGATCTTGTCCATCGTCATGCCCAGCAGGTCGAGGGTCTCGATGAGCAGCACCAACGACGTCTTGTGGCCGTCGATCGGCCGGCTGTCGGCCCACTCGCGCGGCAGCCGCAGGTAGGAGCTCACGGCCTCGGGGAGGTACTCCGTCGCGGTCGCCACGACCGAGTAGCCCTCCTGGCTGCCGAGCCCGAGGTTGCGTATCCGCGGCAGCGTCTGGCTGATGGTGCGTGCGATCCGCACCACGCGCGAGACGACGACGGGCGGCGCGTTGCCCTCGCGGAGCATCGCGTTGACTCGGTTGAGCGCGGCGAGCACGTCCTGCTCCGTCGGAGGCGCAGGTACGACG
This sequence comes from Nocardioides thalensis, assembly GCF_013410655.1. Classification (NCBI taxonomy): domain Bacteria; kingdom Bacillati; phylum Actinomycetota; class Actinomycetes; order Propionibacteriales; family Nocardioidaceae; genus Nocardioides; species Nocardioides thalensis. Next base: position 1,399,434 of record NZ_JACCFP010000001.1, on the reverse strand, counting down.
TACTCCTGGTCGTCGTCCTTGTCGTCACCGAGCCGCTTGAACCACGACTTCAGACCCACCGAAGATCAGCCGATGTCCAGGGTGCCGGCGGCGTTGCGCTGGTCGTGCCTCTGCACGCGGTCGAGGTAGGCACGCGACTTCTGGACCTCCGACTCGAGCACGCCGATGGTCGTCGACATGTTGTCGAGCGCCTTCAGCTTGAACTCGTCGATGGAGTCCATCGTCATGTAGATGTTGTTGAACGCGGCCTGGAGCTGCTCCATGCCGATCGTCGACGACGCGGCCTGCTCCTGGATCGCCGCGGAGTTGTCGCGCAGCATCTCCGACGTCCGCTGGATCATGTTGGACGTCGTCGTGTTCAGCGCGGTGATCTGGTCGAGCACCAGCTTCTGGTTGCCGAGGGCCTGGGCCACGATGACGGCCGTGCGGAGCGCCGAGATCGTGGTGGTCGTGGCGCGGTCGACGCCCTTGATGAGCTCGATGTTGTTCTTGATGATGATGTCGATCGCCAGGTAGGCCTGGATCGAGACCGCGAGCTGGGTGAGCAGGTCCTGGTGCTTCTGGCGGACGTAGAACAGCACGTCCTGCGACATCGTCTTCGCGGCCTCGGGGTCGCTGAGCTCGAGCTCGGCGATCTTCGCCGACAGCTTCGCGTCGAGCTGCTCCGCGACGTAGACGTACTGGTTGAGGCGGCCCATGGTGGCCCAGAGGTTGGTCTTCTCGAGGTTGAGCGCGACGTTGTCCTTGGTCAGCTCGTCCTGACCGCTGCGCAGGCTGTGCAGGATGCCGTTGAGCTGGCTCTGCGCCGACTGGTACTTGCGGAAGTAGTCCTCGATCTTGTCGTTGAACGGGAGCATGTCCCAGAACTTCTTCGCGCCCTTGGCCTGGCCGGGGTCGAGGTCCTCGACGGTACGGCGCAGGTCGAGCAGCGTCTTGCCGACCTTCGAGCCCTGCGCGATGCCGCCCTCCTTGAGCGCGGTCACCGGCTTGTCGAGCATCCGGTTGGACGTCTCGGCCGCCTTGCGGATGTCGTTGTCGCCCATGGTGCGGACGTTCTCGGCCTGCTTGGCGAACTCCGGGCTGCCGACCTTCTGCGTGCTGAGGGCGGTCAGGAAGTTGTCGACCTTCGCGTCGAGCTCGGGCACCATCTCGGGCGCGACCTGGGGCGCCATCTTGGGGGCCTGCGTCTCGATGACGACGGCGGGCGCCTCGGGGGCGGTGAGCGTGAGGACCGGCTCGGGCGGAGCGAGCGGGCTCGGTTCGGGCGCGGCTGCGGAACCATCGGTGGTCATGGACCTGAGACTATCCACCGATACCCGGGTCCACACTCAGGATTCACCCTGAAATGTGCCGGTCTTCCAGGTCCACAAGAAACCACGGGAGCATCAGCTGGGTCAGCGGTCCGATCGCCAGCGCGAACACCACCGTGCCGATGCCGATCGCGCCGCCCAGGACCAGGCCGACCGCGACGACGGTGACCTCGAGCGCGGTGCGCACCAGCCGGATGGACAGCCCGGTACGGCGGTGCAGGCCGGTCATCAGCCCGTCACGCGGCCCGCGGCCGAGCTGGGCGCCGATGTAGACGGCGGTCGCCAGGGCGCACAGCACGACGCCCCCGACCATGAGCGCGACCCGGCCGACGAGCCCGTCGACCGGCCCGAGCAGCCACAGCGTGGCGTCGACCGAGATGCCGACCAGCAGCGCGTTGGCGACGGTGCCGATGCCCGGCACCTCGCGCAGCGGGATCCACGCCACGAGCACCGCGAAGCTCATCAGCACGACGGCCTGACCGAGCGTGATCGGCACATGCTGGATGAAGCCGGAGTGAAGCACGTCCCACGGGGCCAGGCCCAGGTCGCCGCGGAACATCAGCGCGAGGCTCACGCCGTACAGCCAGAGGCCGATGACGAGCTGCGGGAGACGGCGGCCGAGGCGGCCGGCGCGCAGCTGGGCGATCGGGCCGAGGTCGGCGAGGACGGGGGCGGTCGTGGGGACGGTGGTGCTCACCCTCCAAGGATCATCCCGATTGGACTGTTGTGAAATAGCCACTCGTGATCTACTGGACTGCATGAGCGAGGCCATTTCCGCCAGCCGCGTCGCCACTCTTGTGGGCGACTTCGACCGCTCCCCGGCGTACGTCGGCCTGGCCGAGGCGCTGCGCGAGCTGATCGGCGACGGCCGCATCGGCTACGGCACCCGGCTACCGAGCGAGCGCGACCTGACCGCGGCGCTCGGCGTCTCCCGCACCACGGTCACCCGCGCCTACGCGGTGCTCCGTGACTCGGCGTACGCCGAGGCCCGCCAGGGCGCCGGCACGTTCACGCGGCTGCCCGGCGGCCCGACGCGCGCGTACGACCGGGCGCTCTGGCCGACCGACGTCGCCGCCTCGAGCGGGGTGATCGACCTGGTCTGCGCCGCCGCGACCGCTCCCCCGGGCATCGCGGCGGCGTACGCCGAGGCCGTCGAGGAGCTCCCGGCGCTGCTGGGCGGCCACGGCTACTACCCGGCCGGGCTGCCCGCGCTCCAGGCCGCGATCGCCGCGACGTACGACGCCCGCGGCCTGCCGACCCGGCCCGAGCAGATCGTGGTGACCGCCGGCGCCCTCGCCGCGTCGGCGGTCGTCGGCACCGCGCTCGCCGGTCCGCGCGACCGGGTGCTGATGGAGTCGCCGACCTATCCCAACGCCGTGCAGGCGCTCCGGTCCGGCGGCGGCCGCCTGGTGTCGGTGCCGCTCGAGCACGACGGATGGGACCTCGGCGTCGTCGCGGGCGTGCTGCGCCGGCGGAGCCCGCACCTCGTGCACGTGATGCCCGACTTCCACAACCCGACCGGCCTGGTGATGCCGGCCGGGCAGCGCGCCGACTACGCCCGCCTGCTCGCGCGTCACGAGGCGATCGCGGTCGTCGACGAGGCCCACCACGCACTCCGCCTCGACGACGGCGACGACCAGCGCCCGTTCGCCACGTTCGCGAAGGACGCGGTGACCGTCGGCAGCGCGAGCAAGAGCATCTGGGGCGGGCTGCGCCTGGGCTGGATCCGCTCCCCGCTCCCCCTCGTCGACCGGCTCACCCGCGCGCGGGTCGGCCTCGACCTCGGCGCGCCGGTGCTCGAGCAACTGGTGCTCGCCCGGCTCCTCACCCACGGCCTGGACGAGCTGCTCGACGCCCACCTTGCCCGGCTGCGCGAGCAGCGCGACGCGCTGGCCGCGGCCGTCACCCGGGAGCTGCCCGACTGGCGGTTCCGGCTGCCCGCCGGCGGGATGGCACTGTGGTGCGAGCTCCCCACCACCGGCGCGACCGCGCTCTCGGCGGAGGCAGAGCACCACGGCGTGCTGCTCGCGCCGGGGCCGTCGTTCGCGCCCGAGGGCGGCCTCGACCGGTGGCTGCGGATTCCCTACACGGTCGCCCCGTCCGTCCTGGAGGAGGCGGTACGGCGTACCGCCACCGCGTGGCGGGCCGTGACCGAGGGAGCCGGCCGGCCGCCGCGGCCCGCCGGCTCGTCCGGGGTGCTCGTGGCCTGAGCTACCGCCAGACCCGGACGTAGTCGACGCGGGTCGTCGCCGGCAGCGTCGTGCCGGCCACCGGAGCATTGTTGCCGCCGCCCAGGGCCTGGGTCAGGATCACGAAGAACGGGTGGTCGAACGGCTGCGGAGCGGTCAACGGCGCGGCCGGCTTCCACGAGCGGGCGAAGCAGAGCCTGCCGTCGTAGAAGAACCGCATCTGCGTCGGCGTCCACTCGAGCACGTACTTGTGGAACCCGCTCGGCGACTCCACGAAGCAGTTCCACGCGGTGTCGGCGGCAGCGACCCGGCCTTCGTAGTGGAGCGACGGATAGACCTGTCCGGGCGTCTGGGAGAACCACTCGGCCACGTCGATCTCTCCCGAGACCCGGCCGGGGCCGTAGGTGTTGTGGCGGTGGTAGAGCCAGAGGTTGCTGTGCAGGCCGGGCTGCGTGGCGGCCGGGAACGCCGCGCGGAACTCGAACCGACCGTAGGTCTGGTCGAAGCGGTTCCAGGTCATGACGGTGCCGGCGGTGTACTGCGTGGTCCACGACGAGCCGCCTGCGGCGCAGGTGAACGGGGCCGCCTCCTTGCGCACCGTCAGCCGCAGCACACCCAGAGCGACCGACACGTTGCGCGGCGAGTCGACGTGGCACTCGCGGTTGACCTGGAAGCCGCTCAGCGCGGTGGTCTGCACCTTCCACTTGGCCGGGTCGAGCGTCGACCCCTTGAAGTCGTCGCTGAACGTGCACCGCCAGTAGCCGCCGCCGGGCTTGGGGACGGGCGCGCCGCAGGACGGCCCGCTGGTCGCGGCCTCGGTGCCGGCACGGTTGCGGTCGTCGTCGCCGCCGAGCGCGACCGCGCCGACGGCCCCGAGGGCCGTGACGAGAACTGCCGCGATGGTGCCGCCGACGCGCGTGCGCATGGGGATCATTGTCCTGGCAACCTCCGAGTTCGGTCCCAGGCGCGCGCTGGCTCAGCCCCCACGCGAGAAACGGCGCTCCTAGAACAAGTTCTCGCGAGAGGATGCCGTAAGTGCGACTCGGTGTCTAGACCAGATCCACGGCCCGGATCGAGGTCGCGTCGATCGCGGCCTCGATCTCGGCCAGTGTCTCGGCCGGGATCGCCGAGTCGACCGAGAGCGCCACGAGCGCCTCGCCGCCCTCGGTCTCACGGGAGACCTGCATGCCCGCGATGTTGACCTTCGCCTGCCCCAGGATCTGGCCGACGGTGCCGACCATGCCCGGGCGGTCGACGTAGGTGAAGAACGCGAGGTGGTCGGTGGGCTCGATGTCGATGTCGAAGCCGTTGACCTCGACGATCCGCTCGCGCTGGTGGATGCCGACGAGCGTGCCGCTGACCGACACCTGGGTGCCGTCGGCGAGGGTGCCGCGGATGGTGATCAGGTTGCGGTGATCGGGGCTCTCGGCGTCGGTCACCAGGCGGACCGCCGTGCCGCGCTCGGCGGCGAGCAGCGGCGCGTTGACGTAGGACACCTGGTCCTCGACCACGCTGCTGAACACGCCCTTGAGGGCGGCGAGCTCGAGCACCTTGACGTCGAGCTCGGTGATCTCGCCGCGCACCTCGACGTCGAGCTGCTGGGCGACCTCGCCGGCGACGCCGGTGAAGATCTGGCCCAGCTTCTCGGTCAGCGGGATGCCCGGGCGCACGTCCTCGGCGATGACGCCACCCTGGACGTTGACCGCGTCGGGCACAAGCTCGCCCGACAGGGCGAGGCGCACCGACTTGGCGACAGCGATGCCGGCCTTCTCCTGCGCCTCGTCGGTGGACGCGCCGAGGTGCGGGGTGGCGACGACGTTCTCGAGCTCGAACAGCGGGCTGTCGGTGCACGGCTCCTTGGCGAACACGTCGAGGCCGGCGGCCGCGATGCGGCCGGTCTTGAGCGCGTCGTAGAGCGCCGCCTCGTCGACGATGCCGCCGCGCGCCGCGTTGACGAGCACCAGGCTCGGCTTGACCTTCGCTAGCTGGTCGGCGCCGATGAGGCCGACCGTCTCCGGGGTCTTGGGCAGGTGGACCGACATGAAGTCGGCCTCGGCGAGCAGGGTGTCGAGGTCGACGAGGCGCACGCCCATCTGCGCAGCACGGCCGGCCTGCACGTAGGGGTCGTAGGCGATGACGTTCATGCCGAACGCGCTGAGGCGCTGGGCGACGAGGACGCCGATGCGGCCGAGGCCGACGATGCCGACGGTCTTCTCGTAGAGCTCGATGCCGGTGTACTTCGACCGCTTCCACTCGCCGTTCTTGAGCGCGGCGTGGGCGGGGCTGACGTGGCGCGCGGCGGCCAGCATCAGGGCGACGGCCAGCTCCGCGGCCGAGACGATGTTGGAGGTCGGCGCGTTGACGACCATGACGCCCGACTGGGTCGCGGCCTTGACGTCGACGTTGTCGAGGCCGACGCCGGCACGCGCGACCACCTTGAGCCGCTTCGCCGCGGCCAGGGCCTCGGCGTCGACCTTGGTCGCGGACCGCACCAGGATCGCGTCGACGTCGGCGATCGCCGGCAGCAGCTCCGCGCGGTCGGCGCCGTTGCAGTTGCGGATCTCGAAGTCCGGGCCCAGCGCCTCGACGGTGGCGGGGCTCAGCTCTTCGGCGATGAGAACGACAGGGCGGTCAGTCACAGCGGGGTCCTTTGCGTACGACGCGTGCGGGGTGAAGAGGTAACCGAGTGCACGACGCTGTGCCGAGACTCACGCTACCCGACGGCTCGGGTGTTACGAACTCATGAACGCGATTCGGACCTATCTCACAGTGGCCGACCGGGCTAGCGTTCCTTCATGGGGACGTCGTCGTGGACGACTTCGGTGCTGGCCGCGCTGGCGCTGGTCCTCTGCGCGGTCGTCGCGGCCACCTCCGAGCGGCCGCCATGGCCGGTCCTCGAGGCGCCGTCGTCACCGGAGCGGTCGACGCAGCAGGACGACGCGACCGGTGGCTCCGAGGGGCAGGCCGACCGGGGCGAGGAGCGTCCGGCTCCCGACGAAGACAGTGCCGGCGGCGGGGAGCCGGCCACGGCGGGCGGGCTGCTGACCCTCGCCGTCGTGGTGCTCGCCTCGGCACTGGTCGTCGTCGCCGCCCTCCGGCTCCGCCTGGTACGGCGACGCAGCCGGCTCACGCAGCGGGCGGGCCCCCGCACGGGCGCCCGCCCGTCGGTCGCCGAGGCCGACACCGACGAGGACGACCCACTGACGACGGCGCTCGACGCCGGCGTCCGGGCGGTCGGCGAGGGCGTGCCCCGCAACGCGATCGTCCGCGCCTGGCTCCGGCTCGAGGACGGAGTGGTGTCCGAGCACCTCCCGCGTCGGCCCGCGGACACGCCGACCGAGCTGGTCACGCGCGCGCTGACGGCGTACCGCCTGGACGCGGAGGCGATCCACCGCCTGGCCGAGCTCTACGAGGAGGCGCGGTTCTCCGCGCACCCGGTCACCGAGGCGCACCGGCGCGAGGCGGGACGCTGCCTGCACCGGCTGCTCGCGTCCGTCGGGGAGAAGGCGGTGCGGTGATGGTGGTCTGGATCGCGGCTCTGGTGGCGCTCGCCGCGGTGCTCGCGTTCGTGACAGCCGTCAGCCGCTCGGTGCTCGCCCCCGCGTGGCCCGACGAGGCCCCGCTGCAGGTGCGCGAGAGCCGGGCCGTCGACCAGCAGCTGCCCCACCTGGCCCGGCTGGTAGCGGCCGAGGACCCGACCGCCGCGCACCGGATCGTGCGCGAGGTGACCGCCGACCTGCTCGCCGCCGCGCACCTCTCCCCCGCGGACCTGGACCCGCGGGTCGCCGCGTTCCTCGCCGACCCGCCCCTGGCCTCTCCCGCGCGCTACCGCGCCGAGCTGGCCGCCGTGCTGGAGAGGATCGAGCGACTGTGACGACCATCGACTCCGTCACCGCGTCGCGGCGCGCGCGGGAGGTCCTCGACGAGGTGGAGACCGCCGTCGTCGGGAAGCGCGACGCGCTCACCCTCGTCCTCGCCGGCATCCTCGCCGGCGGCCACGTCCTCCTCGAGGACTTCCCGGGGCTCGGCAAGACGCTCGCCGCTCGCTCGTTCGCGCAGACCCTCGGCCTGGAGTTCCGGCGGGCGCAGTTCACCCCCGACCTGCTGCCCGCCGACCTCACCGGCTCGTTCATCTACGACCAGAGCAAGGGCGAGTTCGAGTTCCGCCCGGGGCCGCTGTTCACCGGCCTGCTGCTCGCCGACGAGATCAACCGGACGCCGCCCAAGACGCAGGCCGCGCTCCTCGAGGCGATGCAGGAGCGGCAGGTGACGATCGAGGGCCGCACGTTCGAGCTGGAGCCGCCGTTCCACGTGCTCGCGACGGCCAACCCCATCGAGTACGAGGGCACCTATCCGCTGCCCGAGGCACAGCTGGACCGGTTCCTCCTGCGGGTCGGCTTCGGCTACCCCGACGCCGACGAGGAGTGGGAGGTGCTGCGGCGCCGCCTCGAGCGCCGGCAGGAGGAGCAGACGCTGAGGCAGGTCACCACGCCCGAGGAGCTGCGCGACATCCAGGCGGCCGTCGAGGCGGTGACCGTCGACCCCGACATCGGCCGCTACTGCGTCGCGCTCGCCGGCGCGACCCGCTCCCACCAGCACACGCTCGTCGGCTCGTCGCCGCGCGGCGGGCTCGCGCTGATGCTCGTGGCGAGGGGGTACGCCGTGATCGCCGGCCGCGACTTCGTCGTGCCCGAGGACGTGAAGGCCGTCGCCGTGCCCGCGCTGGCGCATCGGATCACGATCCGCCCCGAGCTCTGGATGACCGAGATCTCAGGACGCACCGTGGTCGAGACGGTCCTCAACCAGGTGCCGGCACCGACCGCGCGGGAGCGGGTGTGAGCTGGCGGGCTACGTACGCCTACCTGCGCGCGGCGATCGTCGGGCTCGGGCTGCTCGTCGTCGGGGTCCTGCTGGGCCGGCCGGACGCGGTGGTGATCGCCGCGCCGCTCGTCGCGGCCGCGATCTGGGCGACCGCCGCCCGACCGAGCGTCGAGCCGGCCGTCTCCGCGCCGGGCGAGTCGCTCACCGTGCACGAGGGCGAGGAGCTCACGTGGCAGGCGGTCGTGACCGGGCTGCCGAGCGGCGGAGTCGTGGCCGCGCTGCACCCGGGCCAGCGGTGGCTCGACGTCGAGCCCGCCGAGGGCGTGCTGGTCGCGGCAGTGGAGGGGACGGCAGCCGCCGAGGCGGCGCTGCGGCCCACCCGGTGGGGCAGGCGCCGCCTCGGCGAGCCCGCGGTCGCCGCCTACGACCCGTGGCTCGCCTGGCGCTCGGGCCCCGTGCTCGCGGAGCCGTTGCGACTGACGGTGCTGCCGGTGACCTCGCCGCTGGAGATGGCGGCACCGGCGCCCCACCCGCGCGGGCTGGTCGGGCCCGAGCGCGCCGCGCGCACGGGCGAGGGCACCGAGTTCGCGAAGGTGCGGCCGTTCGCGCCCGGCGACCGGCTGCGTCGGATCCACTGGCCCGTCTCCGCGCGGACCGGACGGCTGCACGTGACCGCGACGTACGCCGACGAGGACGCGCACGTGGCGATCCTCGTCGACGCGGTCAACGACGTCGGCGAGAGCGCCGGCCTCGGCGGTGTGCACAGCTCGATGGACCTCGCCGTGCGGGCGGCCGCCGTGCTGGCCGAGCACTTCCTGCACCGCGGCGACCGGGTCGGCGTGCGGGTCTTCGGCGCCTGGGGCGTGAGCGTGGTGCCGGCGGCGACGGGCGGCACGCAGCTGCGCCGGATCCTCGACTCGCTCGCGCTCATCGAGCCCGGCACCGCCCGCGGCGAGGCGCCGCTCGCCGCGCGCCAGGGCCTGCGCGCCGGGACGCTCGCGCTGCTGCTGTCGCCGCTGATCGACCCGGCCGCGACCCAGCAGGTCGCGATCCTCAACCGCGCCGGCATCGACGTCGTGGTCATCGACACGCTGCCGCCCGGCGTCGGGGTCGAGGGCGGTACGACGCCGGCGGCGCTGGCGTGGCGGCTGCGGATGCTCCAACGGCGGGTCGAGATGGACCGGCTCGCAGCGCTCGGCGTGCCGTTCGTGCCGTGGGCCGGTGCACACAGCCTCGACCGGGTGCTGCGCGACCTCAGCCAGCGGTCCGCCGTACCCCGGCTGGTGCCGCGATGAGCGGCCTGGTCGTCCAGGACCGGGCGGGGCGGCGGATCGCGACGATCACGGTCGGCCGCACCCTCCTGCACGCGGCGGTCGTGCTGCCCGTGCTCGCGGCGGCGGCCGCGACGTGGGCGTCGTCGCCGGAAGGGGCCCGCGCCGGAGCGCCGCTCTGGCCGGCAGCCGTCCTCGTGGTGCTGGCGCTCGCGTCGGCCGTGGCGCCGGACAGCGGCGCGCCTCTCCTGACGCTCGCCGCGCTGGCCGCGTGGTGGCTGGTGGCTGTCCCCGACCCGGGCGCCGGGGCCACGATGGTCGTGGCCGGCTGCGCCCTTGCCTTCCACCTGGCGACAGCGCTCGCAGCGACCGGTCCGCCGGGCGTGGTGCCGTCGGTCGGTGTCGTCGGGCGCCTGCTGGCCCGGGCGCTGGTGCTGCTCTCAGCCGCGGCCGCGCTGGCAGCGTTGGTGGCGGCGGTCGAGGACCGCGCCGACTCTCCGTCGCTGCTGGTGGCGGCGACGCTGCTGCTCGCCGGGGCTCTGCCCTGGCTGGTCGCGCGCCGCTGAGATCAGATGGGGCAGCCGTCGGGGCCGCAGGCGTCGGCGTCCGCCGCGCCCGGAACGGTCTCGAGCACCGGGTGCGCGGCCGCCCACGCCCGCTCGAGCGCCTGCGCGAACAGCTCGACCGGCTGGGCGCCCGAGATGCCGAACTTCTGGTCGACGACGAAGAACGGCACGCCGGTCGCGCCGTACGCCGCCGCCTGCCGGATGTCGGCCTCGACCGCGTCGGCGTACTCCCTGCCCGACAGCACCTCGTCGACCCGGACCGGGTCGAGCCCGGCGGCGACCGCGACCTCGCGCAGCACGGCGTGGTCGGCGACGTTGCTGGCCTCGCCGAAGTAGGCGTGCAGCAGCGCGTCCTTGAGCACCGCCTGCCGCTCGGGGCCGCTCTCCGCGAGCGCGAGGTGGAGCAGCCGGTGCGCGTCGGCAGTGCCGACGAATGGCGACTCGCTGTGGCGGGTGAAGTCCATGCCCTCCTCGGCGGCGAGCGCGATCACCCGGCCCTGAGCCTCGGCGGCCTGCGCATCGCTCATCCGGTACTTGCGCGACAGCATCTGGCGTGCGGTCTCCGTCGGCTCGGTGGGGGCCGACGGGTCGAGCTGGAACGAGTGGTAGACGACCTCCACCTGGTCGCGGTGGGGGAAGCCGGCGATCGCCTTCTCCAGCCGCTTCTTGCCGATCGAGCACCACGGGCAGACGACGTCGCTCCACACATCGATACGCATGTGCGGCACAACGCCGTGCTCCGCCGGCGTGTTCCTCGGGCGAGCGGCGCCGGGGCTCGAGGGGTTACGGCCGGGCGATTTCGCGACGACGCGCCGGCGCCCCGCCCCCCGCGGCGGCCAGCCCGAGAGCGCCGCCGCGCGGCGGAGCGAGCAAGCCCGGCCGTGGCCCCTCGAGCCCCGGCGCCACACACCCGACCCTCACCTCCACCCCCCGCTCCCCCGAGACAACCTCAGGGGTCACTCAGGGACAGCAAGGGGGACAAGCCCGACGCGCGCGAGGCCCTCCCGCCGCGAGAGTTCTCGTCATGATCACCATCGAGTCACTCACCAAGCGCTACGGCGGCTACACGGCCGTCGACCAGGTCACGTTCTCGGCCGCACCCGGCCGCGTGACCGGCTTCCTGGGCCCCAACGGCGCCGGCAAGTCCACCACCATGCGGATCATGGTCGGCCTCACCCCGGCGTCGTCCGGGACGGCCACCGTGCTCGGCCGCCACTACGCCGACCTGCCCAACCCGGGCCGCGAGGTCGGCGTCCTGCTCGACGCCTCCGCCCAGCACGCGGGCCGCACCGGCCGGGAGATCCTCACCGTGGCCGCCCGCACCATCGGCGTCCCGAAGGACCGCGTCGACGAGATGCTGGCGCGGGTCAGCCTCACTGAGGAGGAGGCCGGCCGCCGGGTGCGCAACTACTCGCTCGGCATGCGGCAGCGCCTCGGCATCGCGACGGCGCTGATCGGCGACCCCGAGGTGCTCATCCTCGACGAGCCGGCCAACGGCCTCGACCCCGCGGGCATCCGCTGGATGCGCGACCTGCTCCGCGGGTTCGCCGACGAGGGCGGCACCGTGCTGCTCTCCTCGCACCTCCTGCACGAGATCGAGGTCATCGCCGACGACATCGTGGTGATCGGCAACGGCCGGATCGTCGCCGAGGGCAGCAAGGACGACCTCCTCGCCTCCGCCGGCACCCTGGTCCGCTCCGACGACCCGGTCGCTCTCGCCGCCGCGCTCACCGCGGCGGGCATCACCACCCACACCGGCGGGGACGGCGCACTCCGCGCCGAGGCCGACGCCGCAGCGGTCGGGCGTACGGCGTTCGCCGCCGGCGTCCCCGTCACCGAGCTCCGGGCGGCCGACGGCGCCGGCCTGGAGGAGATCTTCCTCGAGCTCACCGCCGAGACCCAGCGCGAAGGAGCAGCAGCATGAGCACCACCACCATCCCGGCCACGGCCTCGGGAGCCGCGGTCGCCGTACCGAAGCGGGAGCGGGCGGTCCCCGACCCCATCCCGTTCACCCGGATCCTCGCCGTCGAGCTCCGCAAGATGTTCGACACCCGTGCCGGCTTCTGGCTGATGGCGAGCATCGTCATCTCCTCCGCGATCGCCACCACGATCACGGTGCTGGTCGGCGACCGCGACGAGCTGAGCCTCGACTCGTTCGCAGCGTCCGTCGGCAGCCCGACGTCGATCATCCTGCCGCTGGTCGCCGCGCTGGCGGTGAGCAGCGAGTGGAGCCAGCGCACCGCGCTGACCAGCTTCACCCTGGTGCCGAGCCGCCGCCGGGTCATCGGCGCCAAGCTCGTCAACGTGCTCGCGCTCGGTGCGATCTCGATGCTGGTCGCGCTCGGCATCGGCGCCATCGGCAACCTGGTCGCCGCCGGCATCACCGGCAACGACCCCGTGTGGGACATCCCCGCCTGGAACATCGCGCAGATCGTGCTCGCCAACGAGCTCGGCATGCTCGTCGGGTTCACGCTCGGCCTGCTGTTCCGCAACTCCCCGGCCGCGATCGTCGGCTACTTCGTGTTCAGCCTGGTGCTGCCCGGCCTGTCCGAGGCCCTCGCCTCGGCACAGGACTGGTGGGCCGACAACGCCGCCTGGTTCGACCTCAACCAGACGCGGTTCCTCCTGTTCGACTCCGAGCTCAGCAGCCAGGACTGGGTGCAGCTCGGCCTGACCACCGGTCTGTGGGTGCTGGTCCCGTTCGTCATCGGGCTGCGTCTGGTGATGCGCAGCGAGGTGAAGTAGCCGCTCGACTTGCTCCCCACCACCGGGCCGAGGTGCGACCATCATCCGATGGATCTCACCTCGGCCTGGTGGTTCTGGGCGCTGCTGTCGGCCTTCTTCGCCGCGCTCACGGCAATCTTCGCCAAGGTCGGCGTCAAGGAGATCGACTCCGACGTCGCCACCTTCATCCGCACGATCGTCATCCTGGTGACGCTGGGACTGATCCTGCTGGCCGTCGGCAAGTTCCACTCCCCCGGCGAGATCAGCACCAGGACCTGGCTGTTCCTCGTCCTGTCCGGTCTCGCCACCGGCGCCTCGTGGATCTGCTACTTCCGGGCGCTGAAGGTCGGCGACGCCTCCCTCGTCGCCCCGGTCGACAAGCTGAGTGTCGTGCTCGTCGCGGTCTTCGGCGTCACGTTCCTGTCCGAGCGGCTGTCGGGACTCCAGTGGGTCGGCATCCTGCTCGTCGGCGGCGGCGCCGTACTCCTCGCCGTGACGGGGTAGGACACGCCCTAGGCGTCAGGTCCTGCTCTGCTCGAAGCTCTGGGTGCCGATGACCCGGAGCAGCTCCAGCTTCTCGCGCGCGTCCGTGCCCTCGACCGGGAGGAACGCCCGCACCCGCAGGTCCTCCTCGGGCGTGAAGAGGATCTCGCACGTGAGCTCGACCAGCCCGACCTCCGGGTGCACGATCGACTTCAGCGCGTGCCGGCGTACGGCGACCTCGTGGCGCTCCCAGAGCGCGCGGAACTCCGCGCTCCGCTCGAGGAGGTCGTCCACGAGCTCGTTGACGTCGGCGTCGCCGGCTCGCCTCGCATGGGTCGCGCGCAGGTCGGCGACGTGGGCGGCGGAGTGGATCGGCCAGTGCTCCTCGGGGAACGAGTCCCTGGCCCCTTCGACGGCGAACCACCGCCAGGTGATGTTGCTGTCGCGGCCGCCGCCGGGCTCCCGGTGACCGAGGATCGCGTCGGCGAGGGCGTTCTGCCAGAGCACCTCGTCGATGTCGGTGGCGATCACGAGAGGTACGTCGGTCAGCCGGTCGGCCAGTGCCAGCAGGCCGGGGCTGATGTGCCGCCCCGCGCGTCGGGCGGGTGGTGTCAGGTCGGCCAGGTGGTAGAGGTGGTCGCGCTCGTCGAGGTCCAGGCGCAGCGCCCGCGCGAGGGACGCCACGATCTGCTCCGACGGGTGCGCGCCGCGCTGCTGCTCGAGCCGGGAGTAGTAGTCGGTGGACATCCCGGCGAGCTGGGCGACCTCCTCGCGACGCAGCCCCGGCGCCCGCCGGCGGAATCCGGGCGGCAGCCCGACGTCCTCGGGGCGCAGCCCGTCGCGGCGCCGGCGGAGGAAGTCGGCGAGGCCCGCACGATCGATCATGGCCCCATCATGCGCCGTCCCCCGCTGCTCAGACAGGGACTGCCGGTCCCCGGTTGAGCTGTGCCTTCTCCGCCCGTGCCGGCGCGACGACCGTGGAGGCACCACACCACGAGATCACCCGAGGAGAAGTCGATGAGCACTCTCACCAACACCCCGTCCGGCACCGACCAGCCCACCGCCCCCGCGCCGGTCGGGCCGCCCACCCGGCTGCAGATGGCCGTCATGATCTGGCTCGCGGTCTTCCCGACCCTGACCGTGCTGTCCCTGGTCCTCGGCCCGTGGATCGGCGACATGAACCCGGTCCTGCGCACGTTCGTCCTGGCGACCATCGCCGTACCGACGATCGTGTTCGGCGAGATGCCCTGGCTCCAGCGTGCCCGCGTCTGGCTGCTGACCCGCTGATGCGCGAGTCGGCAGAAGGTCGCACCTGAAATCACGCGAGTCGGCAGAAGTTCGCACGCGCTGTGTGAACTTCTGCCGACTCGGCGCGTCTGCGACGCGAACTTGTGCCGACTCGGCGAGGACTAGCGGGCCGCGGAGCCCTCGGTGTAGTCGTCGTCGGACTGCTTCCAGGAGAAGTGGGCGCGCAGCGCCTTGCCGGTGGCCTCGATCGGGTGACCGGCCTCCTCCTCGCGGAGCTTGTTGAACTCGACGGCGCCGTTGTCCTGGTCGTCGATGAACCGCTGGGCGAACGCACCGGAGGTGATGTCGGCCAGCACCTCCTGCATACGGGCCTTCACCGACGCGTCGATGACGCGCGGGCCGGACACGTAGTCGCCGTACTCGGCCGTGTCGGAGACCGACCAGCGCTGCTTGGCGATGCCGCCCTCCCACATCAGGTCGACGATGAGCTTGAGCTCGTGGAGCACCTCGAAGTAGGCGATCTCAGGCTGGTAGCCGGCCTCGGTCAGGGTCTCGAAGCCCGCCTGCACCAGGTGGGAGACGCCGCCGCAGAGGACCGCCTGCTCACCGAACAGGTCGGTCTCGGTCTCCTCGGTGAACGTGGTCTTGATGACGCCGGCGCGGGTACCGCCGATCGCCTTGGCGTAGGACTTCGCGAGGTCCCAGGCCTGGCCGGAGGCGTCCTGCTCGACCGCGATGATGTCCGGGATGCCGCGGCCGGCGACGTACTCGCGGCGCACCGTGTGGCCGGGGGCCTTCGGGGCGACCATGATCACGTCGACGCCCTCGGGTGCCTTGATGTAGCCGAAGCGGATGTTGAAGCCGTGGCCGAAGACCAGGGTGTCGCCGGCAGCGAGGTGCGGCGCGATGTCGTCGGCGTAGATCTTCCGCTGGTGCTGGTCGGGGGCGAGGATGACGATCACGTCGGCCTCCTCGACAGCCGCCGCGACGGTGAGGACCTTCAGGCCCTGCTCCTCGGCCTTGGCCTTGCTCTTGGAGCCCTCCTTGAGGCCGACGCGCACGTCGACGCCGGAGTCGCGCAGGTTGAGCGCGTGGGCGTGGCCCTGGCTGCCGTAGCCGATCACCGCGACGTGCTTGCCCTGGATCAGGGACAGGTCGGCGTCGTCGTCGTAGAAAATCTCAGCCACTGGGGGCTTCTCCTTCTTCTGGGTTGGATGGTGCCTTGGTTTCGAGGTGGTTCCTGAGGTGCGAGCTTGCGAGCCTCGAAGGGCTCGGCCGCGGGCGGCCTCGCACCTCAACCAGCGGCGTTCGGCGATGGGACGGGGACGGCGACCGGGCGTGCTCGCTCGGAGATCGACCGCGGTCCGCGACCGATGCCGACCATGCCGGACTGCGCGAGCTCGCGGATGCCGAAGGGCTCGAGCACGCGGAGGAAGTCGGCGACCTTGCCTGCGTTGCCGACGACCATGATCGTGATCGCGTCGTTGGCGACGTCGATCACCTTGGCCTTGAAGAGCTGGACGCAGTCGAGCACCTGGCTGCGGGTCTCGGGCGTCGCGCCGACCTTGACCAGGACCAGCTCGCGCTGCACCGAGGCCTCGGGCTCGAGCTCGACGATCTTGATGACCTCGATCAGCTTGTTGAGCTGCTTGGTGACCTGCTCGAGCGGCAGCGACTCGAGGTTGACGACGATCGTCATCCGCGAGATCTCGTCGTGCTCGGTCGGGCCGACCGCCAGCGACTCGATGTTGAAGCCGCGGCGGCTGAACAGGGCCGCGATCCGGGCCAGGACGCCCGGCTTGTCCTCGACCAGGACGGACAGCGTGTGCTTGGACATGTCAGAGGTCGTCCTCGTCGAACTGGGGCGCGAGGTCGCGCGCGTACTTGATGTCGTCGTTGCTGGTGCCGGCGGCGACCATCGGCCAGACCATCGCGTCGCGGTGGACCCGGAAGTCGACGACAACGGGCACGTCGTTGATCTCCATCGCCTTCTGGATGGTGGCGTCGACGTCGTCGGGCGACTCGCACGCCAGCCCCACGCAGCCGTAGGCGTCGGCCAGCTTCACGAAGTCGGGGATCCGCTTCGAGTGCAGGTCGGTGTTGGAGTAGCGCTCGTTGTAGAAGAGCGTCTGCCACTGGCGGACCATGCCGAGCGACTCGTTGTTGATGACCGCGACCTTGATCGGGATGTTGTTGATCGCGCAGGTGGCGAGCTCCTGGTTGGTCATCTGGAAGCAGCCGTCGCCGTCGACCGCCCACACGGTCTGGTCGGGCATCGCGACCTTCGCGCCCATCGCCGCCGGCACGGCGTAGCCCATGGTGCCGAGGCCTCCGGAGTTGAGCCAGGTGTTGGGGCGCTCGTACTTGATGTAGTGGGCAGCCCACATCTGGTGCTGGCCGACGCCGGCGGTGTAGATCGTCTCGGGGCCGGAGATGACGCCCAGCCGCTCGAGCACCTTCTGCGGCGCCAGCGCACCGGAGGGCGGGGTGTCGTAGCCGAGCGGGTAGCTGCCCCTGACCCCCTCGAGGAAGCGGACCCAGCCCTCGTAGTCGCCAGTGTTGCCTGCCTCGGCCTCGGTGCGCAGGGTGGTGATCAGGTCGACCAGCACCTCGCGGACGTCTCCGACGATCGGCACGTCGGCGTGGCGGTTCTTGCCGATCTCGGCCGGGTCGATGTCGGCGTGGATGACCTTGGCCTGCGGGGCGAACGAGTCGAGGTTGCCGGTGACCCGGTCGTCGAACCGCGCGCCCAGGCTGATGATCAGGTCGCTCTTCTGGAGGCCGGCGACGGCCGCGACGGTGCCGTGCATGCCCGGCATGCCGAGGTGCTGCGGGTGGCTGTCGGGAAACGCGCCGCGCGCCATCAGCGTCGTGACCACCGGCATGCCGGTGAGCTCGGCGAGGGCCAGCAGCTCCTTGGACGCACCGCTGCGGATCGTGCCGCCGCCGACGTACAGGACCGGCTTGCGGCTCTCGAGGATCAGCCGGGCGGCCTCGCGGATCTGCTTGGCGTGCGGACGCGTCACCGGGCGGTAGCCCTGGAGCGAGATCTCGGACGGCCAGTCGAACGTGGTGGTGGCCTGGAGCGCCGACTTGGTGACGTCGACGAGCACCGGGCCGGGGCGGCCGGTCGAGGCGATGTGGAACGCCTCGGCGACGGTGCGCGGGATGTCGGCGGGGTCGGTGACCAGGAAGTTGTGCTTGGTGATCGGCATCGTGATGCCGCGGATGTCGGCCTCCTGGAAGGCGTCGGTGCCGATCATCGAGGCGCCGACCTGGCCGGTGACCGCGACCATCGGGACCGAGTCCATGTGCGCGTCGGCGATCGGGGTGACGAGGTTGGTCGCACCGGGGCCCGAGGTCGCCATGCAGACGCCCACGCGACCGGACGCGGCGGCGTACCCCTGCGCGGCGTGGCCGGCACCCTGCTCGTGACGCACCAGGATGTGGCGGATGCTGCTGTCCATCAACGGGTCGTAGGCCGGGAGGATCGCGCCTCCGGGAATCCCGAAGATGTCGGTGACCCCCGCCGCCTCCAGCGACTTGACGAGGCTCTGGGCTCCGGTGACGGAGGCCGAGCCCGCGGACGGGGTGCCCTGCTGCTCGCTCATCGGTTCGTCTCTCTCTCGGTGGTGCCGCGCGGCACTCCCGTACCCGTTGCACCCACAGTGTGGCCCAACAAAAAACCCCTCTGTTGCCGGGCAACGAGGGGTGGACGCGCTGGTCGCTTGAGTCGGTGACTCGCTAGCCGGCGCGCCCGGTGGATACGAGAATCTGCTGACGCATGGCGCTCACCCTACGCGGTCCACGCCCGCGGCGTGCGGCGGGTCCGCCGAACGTCCCGGATCGCGAGACGGCTGTCTCAAAAATGCCGTCAGGGCAGCACGACCTCGCCGATCGGCCCCGGGTTGTAGGCGATCTCCCAGCGGTAGCCGTCGGGGTCGCCGAAGTAGCCGGTGTAGCCGCCCCAGTCGCGGGTCTCCGCGGCGTGGACGGGGTCGGCGCCGGCGGCCTCCGCCGTCGCGAGCACGGCGTCGACCTCGTCGGTCGTGGCGACGTTGTGGGCGAGCGTGAACGGCGCGACGCCCTCCCCGACCGCGATCGGGCCGACCTCGGCCTCGAAGTGGGCGCGGTCCCACAGCGACAGCACCAGGTGCTCCCCCGCCCGGATCATGAGGACCTCGCCGGGCACGTCGAGGTCGGCGGTCCACCCCAGCCCGTCGAGGTAGAAGCGGCGGGTGGCATCGAGGTCGGCGACGGCGAGCGTGACGAAGCTGATCCGCTGGTCCATGGGTCCACCGTGGCACGCGACGCCGACAGGCGTCGTCCACGGGTGTGACGGCGGCCACGTTCGGTCGTTGAGGGAGCGTGCGCACCCCCCGGAAGCTGTTCGTCGCGTTGCCCGCGTTGCTCGCCGCGCTCGTCGCGTCGGTCGCGCTCGCCGCACCGGCCTCGGCGGACGACCGGTCCGGCGCCGGCTTCCGCGAGTACGTCGCCCTCGGCGACTCCTGGTCGGCCGACGTCGTGTTCCTCAACCAGCACGGCGGGCCCGACACCACGCACGCGCCGCTCGACTGCTTCCAGTCACGGGTGAACTACCCGAAGCTGGTGGCCGCAGCGCTGGGCGTGAAGGTCTTCCGCGACGCCACCTGCGGCTCGGCGACGACCGCGCACTTCGCCGGCCCGCAGACGGGCCTTCCGCTCGGCGGGACCAACCCGCCGCAGCTCGACCGCCTGACCCGTCGTACCGACCTGGTCACCGTGGGCATCGGCGGCAACGACGCCGGCATCGCGGCCGCCGCGATGACCTGCATCTCGGTCTCCCCGCTCGGCATCCCTGCCCCGCCGGTGCCGCTGCCCGACCTGCTGCCGCTCATCGACGAGTCGATCCTGCCGCTGGGCGCGTGCAAGGAGCGCTTCACCGCCGGCGGCGTCGACCGGCTGGCCCAGCAGATCCGCGACGCGCAGCCGCTCGTGGTGCGGGCACTGCGCCAGGTCCGCCGCCGCGCGCCCAACGCGCGGGTGCTGCTCGTCAACTACCTCGACGCGATCCCGGAGCGCGGCTGCTGGCCGATCGTCCCGATCACCGACGCCGACATGGGCTACCTCCACGACACGTTCGCGCGTCTCAACCGGATGCTCGCGCGCGCGGCGCGCAACGCCGGCGTCGAGCTCGTCGACACCCACCCGCTCAGCACCGGGCACCACGTCTGCTCGGGCCCGACCAACGCGTACGTCGAGGGCCTCGGCCTGGTGTCGGTCAACGACGTCGCCGTGGGCGTCCCGGCCCATCCGAACTCCGCAGGAGCCCGCGCCCAGGCACAGTCTGTGCTCAGGGCCCTGCGTCCATGACTGCGCGCCGCCGCTCGAGCTCGGCGAGAGCACCGGGGACGTCGCCGAGAGCGGCGGCGGCGCGCTGCTCGGCATGGGCGACGACCTCGAGGTAGGCCGGCGCGTCCGGGCCGGCATCCGGCAGGAGCCCGCGTACGCACTCGGCGAGGAGCAGCGCGTCGCGCTGGTCGCCGAGCAGTGACTGGATGCCCTTGCCGGCCTTGCCGAGCGCGGTCGCGGGCTCGCCGAGGACGTCACCCGGCTCCTTGGTCACCGCGTCCGCGACGTGCCGCAGCCGCCGGGCCGCCTTGCGCAGCGCGTGGCCCGCGTCGGGGTCCGAGAGGTAGTCCGCCTCGCGCGCCAGCGCACGGTCGGCCTGCGCGAGCAGCACCTCCTGCGCGACGACGCGCGCCGGGCGACCGCCGCCGACCACGGTGACCGCCCCCAGCTCGGACAGGCCCGCGATCTCCTCGTGACCGCCCACCCAGGCGACCAGCTTGGCGTGGGCCGTGCGGTGCGCCTCGGCGAGCGGCCCGACCAGTCGCGCGCTCGGACCCGCCCCCAGGCCGACGGCGGCGGCCGCTGCAGCCGCGTCGGCCGCACGCACCTCGAGGTCGCGGGCCCGACCGAGGCGGTCGCCGTACGACGAGAGCTGCGCGCGCACCGCGCCGACCGGACCCGGGTCGAGCAGGCCGCCGAACGCCGCGAGCACGTTGCGAAGCCGCCGCACCTCGGTGCGCAGCTGGTGGACTCCGTCCGGTGCGTCGGCCAGCGCCGCCGGCGTCCGCTCGGCGATCCGGCCGGCCAGGTCGTCCAGCACGACGGGCAGCAGCTCGCCCACGGTCAGGTCCGGCGCCGCCATGGATTCAGGCTAGGGCACCCGGAGCCTGCTCCTCTGCGACCCTTCGGCGTCGAAGTTGCTCGGGTCGAGCCAAGCCTCGTGAGCGGCGCGCACCCGGGGCCACTCGGCGTCGGTCACCGAGAACCAGTCGGTGTCGCGGTTGCGGCCCTTGATCACCATGTGGTTGCGGAACCGGCCCTCGTAGACGAACCCGAGCCGCTCGGCCGCGCGCCGTGACGGCTCGTTGAGGCTGTCGCACTTCCACTCGAAGCGGCGGTAGCCGAGGTCCTCGAACGCGTAGCGCATCAGCAGGTGGACCGCCTCGGTCGCCGCCCGCGTCCGCTGCAGAGTCCGCCCGAAGAGCACGCCCGCGATCTCCACCTGTCCGGTGCGCGGGTCGATGCGCAGGAACGACGCGAACCCCTCGGCGCGCCGGCCCTCCGGCAGGATCGCGAAGGTCAGGTCGGACTCGACCACACCGGCCAGGTGCATCCAGAGGTCGGGCAGCTTGGTCGGCTTCGCGATCGGGCGGTAGGTCCAGAGGGCGTCGTCGTCCTCGCCGCAGGTCGCCGCGAACAGGTCGGCGTAGTGCGCCGACGTCAGCGGCACAACCTTCGCGTAGCGGCCCTCGAGTTCCACCGGCTCGGGCGCGGATCGCGGCTCCCAGCCCGGGACGACGTCGCCGACCTGTTGGCCGTGCTCGTTGACTTCTGGCACGCGGGAAGCCTAGACGCGGGCTCGAGCGAGCTCACGGCGCGGAGGTCCGCGACGCCGCGACGACACCGAGGACGGCACCCGCCGCGGCCAGCGAGAACACGACCAGGAACGGGTCCTGGTCCGCACGCTCCGCCGCGGCGAAGGCCGCGCCCGCGACCGACAGGGCCAGCGCGGCGCCCAGCGAGTCGGCGATCGAGAGCGCCGAGGAGTTGAAGCCGCGGTCCTGGTCAGTCGAGGTCGCCAGCATCGCGACGCCGGTCCGCGGGTAGGCGAAGCCCATCCCTGCGCCGGCCAGGACGTACGCCGCGACGGGCACGACCGCGGACGGGCGGGCGCCGGACTCGAACGCCAGAACCGACCCGGCGAGCCCCGTGAGCGCGAGCAGCACGATCGACGTACCGATCACCATCGCGCGGGAGTGGGACACGCGCTCGCCGAGACGGGCCTGCACCTGGCTCGCGGCCGCCCACACCACGCCGACGCAGGTCAGCGCGATGCCGGCGCGCCCCGCCGAGAGGTCCCAATGCTCCTGGAGCACGTAGACGATGTAGGCCTCGGCGCAGAAGAACATGGCGGCCAGCAGCCCGCGCGTCGCGACCACCGCTGGCAGGCCGCGGGCGGCGACGCGGCTCCCGCGCGGCAGGAGCCGGCCGAGCGCGATCCAGACGACGGCGAGCGCGACGACACCGCCGACGGCGGCGGCACCGCGAGCCGAGCCGGCCAGCTCCAGCGCGAGCACCGCGGCGGCTCCCACGACCGCCCACCACAGACGGGAGTAGCCGCCGGGCTCACCTGCCTCGGCGCGCGGCTCGAGGCGCCGGAGCGCAGGGGCGAGCAGGACCAGCGCGAGAGCGACGAACGCGATCGTCCCGAGGAACACCCACCGCCACGTCCACACGTCGGCGACCAGCGCCGCGAGGCCGGGGCCGAACAGGGACGGCAGCACCCAGGCGGCCGCGAACGACGCGAAGACCGCCGGCTGCAGCGGCGGCGGGTAGACGAGCCCGACGAGGACGTAGAGGCCGACCGTGAGCGCTCCCCCGCCGAGCCCCTGGAGGACCCGGCCGACGAGCAGCATCTCCATCGACGGCGCGAGACCCGCCACCACCAGCCCGGCGGCGAACAGCGCCATCGAGACCAGCAACGGTGCGACGGGTCCGGTGCGGTCGCTCCACATCCCGGCGGCCACCATGCCGACGACGCCGCTCGCCAGCGGGGCTGCGAACGCCAGCGCGTAGAGGTCGAGCCCGTCGAGGTCCCTGGCGACGGTCGGCATCATCGTCGCGACGGCCATCGCCTCGAACGCGACGAACGCGATCAGGCCGAACATCCCGATCGTCGTGGCGACGTACGCCGGCGACAGGATGCGCTCGCGGGAGGCGACGGGCGTCGTGGTCACGCGCTGACGCTAGAACCTCAAGCCCACACGAGGTCAACCAGGTTTCTGAGGGTGCCCGCGGCCGCCGGGCTGCTACGCGTCGCTGGTCTCCAGCGCCTGCCCGACCCGAGGCCGTCCGTCACGCATCGCCGTCGCGGTCCGCACTGCCAGAACGACCCAGCAGCCGACCGCCACAGCCGCGAGCAGCGCCGGGATCCAGTGGTGCAGCAGGGAGGACGCGGCGACCGCGGACGCGAACGCCACCAGGTTGGCGACCACGTCGTAGACCGGGGCGACGAAGCGCCGGTTGGCCACGTGCGCGACCGCCACGAAGAGCCCGCACGCGAACGTCACCGAGAGGAGGAAGCTGACCACCAGGCGATTGTGCGGCCCGCACGCGGGCGTGACCGAATCAGGGACGCACTGCCGGCCCGTCGAAGCCCACGTGCACGTGGTCGCTGTGCGTGAGGTCGGAGAAGTACTGGCTGCCGTCGGCGTCCGGATCGACCGGGCCACCCACCTGGTAGGCACCGGTGTCCGCGGCGATCCCCATGACCCGACGGACCAGGCCCGCCGTGTCGGGGTCGACCACCAGTCGGCCGTCGATGCTCCCGATGTCGTAGGCCTGCCCGTCGGGGTGGTTGCTGCGTCGGTCGGTGCCGAAGACGTTCACCGGGTGCGCCGAGATCAGCACGCTGATGCCGATCCGGTGGTGCTCGGCCACGGCGAGCATCGACCTCAGCACCGGCTCGGCGACCAGTCCGGCGGCGACGTCCTTCCGGCCGGCCCAGGGCAGGTCGATCCGGTCGCTGTCCAGCACCCGGCGAGCCAAGCGCCCCGGCTCTTCCACTGGCGACAGGTCCGCCGCGGGCGTGACCGACGCGGTCCGCCAGCCCTCGGCGGTCTCGCGCAGCCGCACGTCGTACGTCGTGCCGCCGCCCGACCTGAAGTCGGCCTCGACCAGGATGCTTGCCTCGGGCGGGAGGTAGCCGAAGTACTGCGTGTAGGTCACCTGCCGCACCGCGGGCAGGGCCTCGACCGCGCGGGCGGCCACGCGCTTCGCGGCGCCGTCGACCTCGGCGGCGTGCGGCTCGTAACGGGTCGGACGCGGCCGCTCCGGCTCGGCGACGGTCGCGTCGTCGGTGGGCCGGTCCGGGGTCGCTGACGGGCTCGGCGGCTGGGCCGGGTCGTCGTCTCCGGCCGAGGACGAGCACGACGTCAGCCCGACAGGGGCGAACAGGGCGATCGCACCGACCATCAGCCGCGCGCGACGTGTCATCGTCAGACTGCCGCGCGGAGGGCTGCGTCGACCTCGGACGTGATCGGGTCGGTCAGGTCACGGACGAAGACGGCCGTCAGGGTGCCGCCTCCCCGCTCGTCGAGCCGGTCGCGGATCGCGCGCCAGGCGGCGAGGTTCGGGTGCTCGACCTCCGTGCAGGCGGTCGCCGGCGCGAGCGCGGCGATGACCTCGTCGAGCTGCTGCCGTGACATGTCGACCGTCGCGGAGCTGCCGTCGTGCTTCAGCACCGTCGCGAGCATGACCGACGCCAGACCGTGCTTGCCGCCGGGCAGGTTCACGTGCGGGATCTCGCCGTCGACCGCTACCGCCCACGTCACCGGCGCGACCCACCGGTCGATGAACGCCTCGAGCCGGCCCCGGATCGCCGCGAGTCCGTCGAGGGTCGACCACTCCTCGAGCGGGTCGAAGTCGAAGGCGGGCAGGCCGTCGATGCTCGTGCGGTTTTTGCGCCGGCGGTAGTCGGCCGAGCCCTCGACCCCACGGCGGCCGAAGTAGCGCGGCAGCAGGTCGCGCTCGCCCTCGAACGACATGAGCGGTACGCCGTAGCCGCACGCGTCGGAGATCCGCTCGACGTCGACCACGATCACCGCCCGCGCCCCGGGGACGTCGTCGAAGCGCGAGGCGAGCTCGTCGTACTCCTCGTCGTAGATCGTCACCACGCGGCCGGTGCCGTGGAAGCGCACGATGTTGGGCGGGCCCTCGAAGGCGCAGAACATCGCCACGACGCGGCCGTTCTCGCGGATGTGGGCGATCGTCTCGCTGCCGCTGCCGCTCGTGTCGACCCACGCGAACGTGTGGTCGTCGAGCACGCCGAACGTGCCCTTGAGGCCGCGCGGCGACACGTTGACGTGCCCGTCCGCCGCGAGCGGCGAGGTGGCGACGAAGAAGACGTGCTGCTTGTCGACGAACTCGCGGAGCCGACCCGAGATGCTCCCGTAGACCTTGGCCACGCGCGGACGATCAGCCGGTGACGGCGCCGTGGGCGGCCGACTGCACGATCTTGGCGTACTTGCCGAGGACGCCGCGGGTGTACTTCGGCGGGTTCGGCGCCCAGCCCTCCTTGCGCGCCTCGAGCTCCTCCGGCGCGACCTCGACCTCGAGGGTCCGGTTGAGCACGTCGAGCACGATCGGGTCACCGTCCCGGACGAACGCGATCGGCCCGGCGTCGACCGCTTCCGGCGCGATGTGGCCGACGCACAGGCCGGTGGTGCCGCCGGAGAACCGGCCGTCGGTGATCAGGAGCACGTCCTTGCCGAGGCCGGCGCCCTTGATCGCGCCGGTGATGGCGAGCATCTCGCGCATGCCGGGGCCGCCCTTGGGGCCCTCGTAGCGGATGACCACGACGTCGTTCGCGACGATCCGGCCCTCCTCGAGGGCGTCCATCGCGGCGCGCTCGCCGTCGAAGACCCGGGCGGTGCCGCGAAAGACCGTCTCGTCGAAGCCCGCGCTCTTGACGACCGCGCCCTCGGGGGCGAGCGAGCCCTTGAGGATGGTGATACCGCCGGTCTTGTGGATCGGCCGGTCGAGGCTGCGGATGACGTCGTCGTCGAGCGACGGCGGCGCGATCTCCTCGAGGTTCTCGGCCAGCGTCTTGCCGGTCACGGTCAGGCAGTCGCCGTGCATCAGGCCGGCGTCGAGCAGCGCCTTCATCACGACCGGGATGCCGCCGATCTTGTCGACGTCGTTCATGACGTACTTGCCGAACGGCTTGAGGTCGCCGAGGTGCGGCACCTTGTCGCCGACCCGGTTGAAGTCGTCGAGGGTCAGGTCCACCTCGGCCTCACGCGCGATGGCGAGCAGGTGCAGCACCGCGTTGGTCGAGCCGCCGAGGGCCATCACGACCGTGATGGCGTTCTCGAACGCCTCCTTGGTCATGATCTGGCGCGCGGTGATGCCCCGGCGCAGCAGGTTGACGACCGCCTCGCCCGACTTGTGGGCGAACCCGTCGCGGCGGCGGTCGACGGCCGGCGGCGCGGCCGAGCCGGGCAGCGACATGCCGAGCGCCTCGCCGACCGAGGCCATCGTGTTCGCGGTGTACATGCCGCCGCAGGCGCCCTCGCCCGGGCAGATCGCCCGCTCGATGCGGTCGACCTCCTCGCGGGTGATCTTGCCGGCGAGGCAGGCGCCGACAGCCTCGAAGGCGTCGATGATCGTGACGTCGCGGCCGTCGACGTTGCCGGGCATGATCGAGCCGGCGTAGAGGAACACGCTCGCGAGGTCGAGGCGGGCCGCGGCCATGAGCATGCCGGGCAGCGACTTGTCGCAACCGGCGAGCAGCACCGAGCCGTCGAGCCGCTCGGCGTTCATCACGACCTCGACCGAGTCGGCGATCACCTCCCGCGACACCAGCGAGAAGTGCATGCCCTCGTGGCCCATCGAGATGCCGTCGGAAACCGAGATGGTGCCGAACTCCAGCGGGTAGCCCCCGCCGGCGTGCACCCCGTTCTTCACGGCCTTGGCCAGCCGGTCGAGCGAGAGGTTGCAGGGCGTGATCTCGTTCCACGACGAGGCGACGCCGATCTGCGGCTTGGCGAAGTCCTCGTCCCCCATGCCTACCGCGCGGAGCATGCCACGGGCGGCGGCCTTCTCCAGGCCGTCGGTGACGTCGCGCGAGCGGGGCTTGATGTCGGGGGCGTCGGTCATGGCAGGAATCGTATGCGAGCGGGTGAGCGGCGTCGTCGGCGAGGAACGAGACGAGACGCTGGCCGCGAGCGAGCGAGCAGGGCGCGAAGCGCCCCGTCGGGGTAGCCCTGCCGGCCCGGCGCGGTCTCGGCGCCCGAAAATGTTGTTGATCCTTGTATCAGTGTTGTCCACGGATGTACGGCGACCGCGGCCGGCCCCACGCTGGTTCCGTGCCGACACTCCTCATCAGCCTCGACCTCGACCCCGCCCGGTCGGACGAGGTCGTGCGCCTGCTCCGCACCGAGATGGCGCCGTGGATGCGGCACCGCCCCGGCTTCCAGTCCAGCCGTTGGTTCCTCGCCGACGACCACCGCCACTGCACGATCACGGTGGAGTTCGACGACGAGCAGCACGCCACCGACGTCGCCGAGGCGACGCTGGCGCTGCCCGACACCCCGGCCCGGTCGTGGCACGTCGCCCGCTGCGAGGTGGTCGCCGACCTCGACCTGGCGCCGCGGCCCGGCGTACGGATCGACCCGTAGGCGGAGGTCACCCGGCGAACGCGCCCAGGCCGCCACGGTCGGCGGCGCCGGTGCGCTGGAGCAGCCGGGCGACGTGGGTCTCCACCGTGCGGACGGAGAGGAACAGCCGGTCGGCGATCTCCTTGTTGGTGCGGCCCTCGACGACGAGGCGCAGGACGTCGTACTCCCGTGCGGTGACTCCGAGCTGTTGGAGCGCCGCGGGCACCCGGTCTCCTCCCGCCGCCCGACGGGGTACGGCGAAGCCGGCCTCCCGCATCGCTACGCGGGTCGCCGAGGCGGCCTCGGTGAGGCCGAGGTCGACGAAGCCGTCGAGCGCCCGGCGGAACCAGCGCTCCGGCTCGCCCCAGCGGTCGGCAGCGGCGGCACGAGCGACCAACGCCCAGACGCACAGCTCGTGCCAGGGCTCGTCGCCGGGCATCGCACCGGCGGCGTCGGCGAACGTCTGCTCGGCGGTGGCGGCATCACCGGCCCGGCCGGCGGCGACGGCGTCGGCCGCTCCGAGCGCGAACCAGTTGAAGGGCGCGTGCACCTGCGGCCACGCCCGCACCTCGGCCCGCACGGCCTCGCCGTCGTGCAGCACCGTGTCGACCAGCGCGTAGAGCCCGCGCAACGAGAACGGCAGCCCGGGATGGCGCCGCAGCACCTCGTCGGCCGCCGCGAAGTGCGCGTGCGCCTCGTCGTACCTCCCCCGGGCGAGCGCGACCGGCGCCCGCACGTGGCCGGCGACCGACATCTCCACCAGCGGGTCGTCGGCGCCCAGCGCGAGGCCCTCGGCGAGGTCGGCCTCCATCGCGTCGGTGTCACCGAGCAGCCCGTGCGCGTGCGCGCGGAGCACGATGGTGATGGCGAGCTCGGCCTGCCGCAGCCGCCGCATGATCGCGACCGCCCGGTCCAGGCGGGCCAACGCGTCGGCGACGTCCATCAGCCGGATCCGGACGAGCGCGATGTCGAACTCCACCCGCGCCGCGGCCGGGACGGCGCCGATCTCCAGCAGCGCCGCACGGGCAGCCAGCAGCCGGTCGTCGGTCGGGCGGCGCCGGATGATGTCGAGGGAGCCGAGCTGGGCGAGGTTGCGCGCCCGCCACAGCAGCAGGCCATGCCTGTCCGCGATCCGGAAGCCCTCCTCGAAGGCCTCCTCCGACGCGACCACGTCGTGGCCGCGCAGCGCGCGGCCGAGCACCTCCCACGCCTCGCACGCGATCTCGGGGCGGTCCTCGCCGACGGCGGCGAGCGCCGCGCGGGCGC
Source organism: Nocardioides thalensis (assembly GCF_013410655.1). Taxonomy (NCBI): domain Bacteria; kingdom Bacillati; phylum Actinomycetota; class Actinomycetes; order Propionibacteriales; family Nocardioidaceae; genus Nocardioides; species Nocardioides thalensis. Next base: position 1,370,846 of record NZ_JACCFP010000001.1, on the reverse strand, counting down.
GCTCCCCGGCGAGGTCGTCGTCGAGCCGGCCGAGCGCGATCCGGGCGGCCAGCACGTGACCCAGCGCCGGGTCGTGGTCGGCGCATCCGGCGAGGCGCTCCTCGGCCTCGTCCCAGCGCCCGGCGGCGACGAGGATCCGCACCAGGCGCAGCTGCAGCTCGGCGAGCCGCGCCGGGTCGCTGGCGCTCCCGGTCAGCTGTTCGACGAGCGGCTCGGCCACCTCGAGCGCGGCCTGGGCGTCACCCGCCAGCGCGTGCACGCCGACCTGCGCCTCGCGCACCTCGACGGCGGTCGGGTGGTCGGCAGGGACGAGGTCCGCCGCGCGGGCGAGCGCCTCGCCGGCGCTGACGAGGGCGCCGCGCTCGGTCGCCGCGCGGCCCGCGGCGAGCCAGTGGGTCGCGGCGCGGACGTCCTCGCCCGCCGCCTCGAAGAGCTCGGCCAGCTGCTGGTGCGCCTCGTCGTCGGCAGCACCGACGACGCCGTCGGTGGAGGTGTCGCCGACCGTGCCCGCGATCGCCTCGGCGAGCACTCCCGCCAGCCGCACCCGGTCGGGCGGCAGCACCGACTCCAGCACCGCCTCGCGCGTCAGCGCGTGCCGGAACGCGAACCCGTCGGGCGGCGCGGGTACGACGAACCGCTGGTCCCGCAGCTCGCGCATCGCGGCGGAGAGGCCGCGGCCGTCGAGGCCGAGCGCGGCGCCGACGATGGTCCAGTCGAACTCGGTGCCGAGCATCGCCGCGGCCTCCAGCACGTCCCGCGCCGCCGGGCTCACCGCCTCGAGGCGGCCGGCGACCGAACGCGCGAACGAGCGCGGGACGACGAGCTCGGGCTGCTCCCCCGCCACCCAGGTGTCGTCGCGGCGTACCAGCGCTCCGCTGTCGCGGAGGTCGGCCAGCAGCTCCTCGACGAAGAGCGGGAAGCCCGCCGCGTAGCGCCGCACCAGGTCGGCGACCTCGGCGGGCGGCTCGCCGTCCAGGCATGCGCGCAGCATCGCGGTCACGTCGTCGTCGGCCATCGGCTCGAGGTCGACGACCTCGAGCGCGCCGCGGGCATGGAGGTCGGCGACCAGCTCGGTGACCGCGGCGACGTCGTGCGGCCGGGTGGTCGCGACGACGACGAGCGGCACGTCGCGGATGTTGTCGGCGACGTACTGGAGCACGTTGAGCGTCTCCGGGTCGGCCCAGTGCAGGTCCTCGATCATCAGCAGCGTGCCGCGCCCGCCGATCGCCGTCGCGAGCCGCAGCAGCGCCTCTCCGATCAGCACGACCGACGGCTCTCCGTCGTCGGCCGTCGTGCGGAGCTGGGGCGCCAGCCGGCCGAGAGCCGGGAGGAACGGCGCGAGCGCCGGGTCGTCGGGTACGGCGCCGCCGCGCAACCACGCGAGCAGGGCCTCGCCGAGGGGCCGCAGCGGCACCGGGGTCGCGGCCCGCACCGCCCTGCCGGCGAGGACGGCGAGCCCGCCAGCACGCGCCTCCTCGAGCAGCTCCCCCGCCAGCCGGGACTTGCCCACGCCCGGCTCCCCCCGCACCACCCAGACGCCGCCGCGGCCAGCCGCAGGCAGGGCGAGGGCGTCGCGGAGCCGGGTGAGCTCCTCGTTGCGGGACACGAGGACGGGGCAGCGCACGGTCGGAGGCTAGTCCGTTGACTAGACCGGCGCAGGAGGTTGGCTCGGTGTTGGTTACGTAGCCGTCGCCCTTGGATGCGTGGCGCGCTCGGATGTACGGCGCAGCCGCCGCGGGCAGCGTTGGGGACACCGATCCCGAACCTCCCGAAAGGCCCCACCCATGCGCACGCAGATTCTCGGTACTGCCGCCCTCGCGGCGATCACCGGAGCCGTCACCCTCGGCCTCCCGGCGACCCCCGCACAGGCCGACGCCTGGCAGCCGCTCAAGCCGGTCCCGTTCCCTGCCGGTGTCGCCACCGACCTCACCGTCGCGTCCACCGGACCCGGCGACGCCGTCGCCGCGGCGATCATCGGCGGCGACGTCCACGTCGCCACCGCCAACCACGGCACCTGGACCCACCACACCGTCGTCGCCGACACCGTGGCGACCGGCCTCCAGCTGTCGAGCAACGGCGCCGGCGACACGGTCGTCGCCTGGGTGCAGTCGATCAACGACAAGAACAAGCTGCGCGCGAGCCGCCAGCTCACGCCGGGCAGCTGGTCGGCGCCGCAGACCCTCGTCGGCGACGACCTCCCCGTCGACGGTCTCCCCGACATCGGGGTCGCCGGCAACGGCCGCGTGATCGCGACGACGGCAGTCAGCGGCGGCGACGTCGACCACCAGCTGGTCGTCGTCGAGTGGGCCGAGGGCCAGGCGCCGGGCGAGCCGAAGGTGCTCTCCGCCGCCGACTCGTGGAACCCGTCGCTCGACGTCAACGCCGCCGGCGAGGCGGTCATCGCTGCTCAGTACACCGGCCTCATCGACGACATCGTCGACGTGTACGTCCGCACCCCGGGCCAGGGCTGGGAGCTCTCGCAGAACGCGGGTGCCGACGGCAACCTGGCGTCGTCCGTCGACGTCGCGATGAGCGACAACGGCACGGCGCAGGTCGTCTGGAGCGCCGTGGACGACGGGACCTACCGGATCCAGACCAGCCGGGTGCATGCGGACGGCAACGTCACGAAGGCCGAGGGCTTCCTGTCCCCTGCCGACGAGAGCGCGAGCGATCCCAAGGTCGCGATCGACGCCGACGGGGCCGCCCTCTTCACCTGGGCGGCGTTCAAGAACGGCACCAAGTCCGTCCGCTACGCGACCGCGGCCAACAACGCCGGCCCGGGCACCTCGGTCCTGCTGCCGGGCACGCTCGACGAGGCGGCGGAGCCGACCCCACGCCTGAGCGACCACGGGCTCCGGCTGATCCAGCACCATGGGTCGGGCAAGGTCATGACCAGCTTCCGCACCGGGCCGCAGCTCTTCGACTCGATCACGACCGGCAACGGCTTCGGGCAGCACAACGCGGTCGACGTCGACACCGAGGGCAACGCGGTGATGGTCGGCTACAAGGCCGGCGACAAGGTCTACGCGCGGTTCTTCGACACCGCCGGGCCGCAGGTCGAGCTCACCGGCCCGCAGGGCGCGCAGCAGCTCGTCACGACGTTCCCGGTCAGCTGGACCGCCACCGACTCGCTCACCGCGATCAGCGGTGCGACGATCATCGGCCGGGAGGCGGCGTGGAACAAAACCGCCTTCACGGAGCCCGCCGTCCTGCAGCAGGCCACCGGGTCACCCGTGGACTTCTCCGGTGACCCCGGCACGACGTACTGCCTCGCGGTCCAGGCCAAGGACGCTGCCAACAACACCAGCGCCCGGACGCCCGAGCGGTGCACGACGCTCCCGCTCGACGACACCTCGCTGGTCGGCGGCAACGTCTGGAAGCGACAGAAGGAGGCCGGCCACTACCTCGGCACGGTCACCCGCACCGACCAGAAGGGAGCCGTCCTCACCCGCGGCGGTATCCGGGCCAAGCGCCTCGCGCTGGTGGTGCAGCGGGCGCCGAAGGGTGGCACTCTCCGGGCGACGTTCAGCGGCCAGCTGCTGGGGACCTTCGCGCTCAAGGGCACCGGCAAGCAGAAGCTCCTCACGCTGGCGAAGTTCGGCAAGATCCGCAGCGGGAAGCTGAAGCTGACCGTGGTCAGCGCCGACGGCCGGAAGGTCGCGATCGACGGTCTCGTCGTCGCCAAGTGACTCGCCCCCGCGGGCGGCCGATGTGGGGCGGCCGCTCGCGGGGTGCGACCCTTGCTAGCCCTCGTAGGTGCCGACCTTCACCGACATCACGTCGGGGAGGTCGGCGACGATGTTCCGCCAGGTGACGCCCTCGTCGGCCGACGCCCACACGGTGCCGTTGCGGGCTCCGAGGTAGAGCCCCGCCGGGTCGTGGTCGTCGGCGCACATCGCGTCGCGCATGACCGCGACGTAGAAGGACTCCGGCAGCCCCTCGCCGTACGGCGTCCAGGACTCGCCCGCGTCGTCGGAGCGCCAGACCAACGGCTTGGCGTCGGGCGGGAAGCGGCCGTCGCCCCCGGCCAGCGGGAAGACGTAGATCGTGTCCGGCTTGTGCGGGTGGACCACGATCGGGAAGCCGAAGTCGCTCGGGAGCCCGGCGCCGATGTCGGCCCACGAGCCGCCCTCGTCGTCGGAGCGGTAGACACCGCCGTGGTTTTGGGCGTAGAGCCGCTCGGGGCGGCTCGGGTGCCGGGTCACCTTGTGGACGCACTGCCCGAACTCGGGGTAGCGCTGCTCCTCGGGCAGGAAGTCGGCCCGGATGCCCTGGTTGCGCGGCTCCCACGACATGCCGCCGTCGGTCGTGCGGTAGACGCCTCCGGTCGAGATCGCGGCGGTCACCGACGCCGGGTCGGTCGGGTGCGGCAGCACGGTGTGGAACGCCTGCCCGCCGAAACCCTCGCCCCACTCGGGGCGCTGCGGGTGGTCCCAGAGCCCCTGCTCGAGCGCGAAGGTCTCGCCGCCGTCCTCGGACTTCCAGACCGCTCCGGGCTCGGTGCCGGCCCAGACCACGCCGTCGACGGCGCCGGGCATCAACTGCCAGACGCGCTCGACCGTGGCGTCGGCGCCCTCGGGGAACTTCACGCCCCCGCCCGCGGTCTCCTGCCAGGTCTCGCCGAAGTCGTCGGACCACCGCACCTGCGGGCCCAGCCACATGGACGATGCGCCGGCGAAGATCCGCGGAGTCCCGCCGCCGCGGTTGTCGACGAGGCCGGAGTAGACCTCCTCCATGTTGTGGTGGGGACCGGTGAAGGTCCACTCCTCGCGCCGGTCGTCGGACCGGCCGATCCACTGTCCCTTGCGGGTCCCGACCAACAAGACCGTGCCCATCGAGCACCACCCTTTCCCGTCGTCAGCAGGGCCTGCGTGCGGGCAGGCTCCCGCCCTCTCCCTAGAGTGACCCAGTGCCACCCCAGAAGTCATCGGTCCACCTCGAATCGGTGGTGCTGGTCCTCATCGGGATCGCGTCGGTGCAGCTGGGCGCGGGCATCGCGAAGACGCTCTTCGACGAGATCCCGCCGTCGGCGATCGTGTGGCTGCGCCTCGCGACCAGCACGCTCGTGCTCCTCGTCTGGGCGCGCCCGCGGGTGCGGGGGCGCGACCGGCTCGACTGGCTGACGGTGCTCGGCTTCGGCGTCTGCCTGGGCACGATGAACTGGGCGATCTACCAGTCGTTCTCGCGGATCCCGATCGGCATCGCGGTCACGATCGAGTTCATCGGGCCGCTCCTGATCGCTGCCTTCGGCTTCCGGCGGCCGCGCGACCTGGCGTGGGTCGCGCTCGCCGCGCTCGGCGTCGCGCTCCTCGGCGTCGAGCGCGCCGAGCTGGACCTGGTCGGCGTGGCCTTCGCACTGGTCGCGGGCGCCGGCTGGGCGGGCTACATCCTGCTCAGCGCCCGCACGGGCCAGCGGTGGGAGGGCTTCGACGGCCTCGCCCTCGCCAGCCTGGTCGCGGTCGCCCTGGTCACTCCGGCGCTGCTGACGACCGACGGCACCGACCTCCTCGACGGCCGGATCCTGCTGATCGGCGCAGCCGTCGGGCTGCTCAGCTCCGTCATCCCCTACAGCTGCGAGCTCGTCGCCCTCCGCCGCCTGAAGCCCGCCCTCGTCGGCGTGCTGATGAGCCTCGAGCCCGCCGCGGCCGCGCTCGCGGGCCTCGTCGTGGTGTCCGAGGAGCTCGGCGTGCTGCAGTGGACGGCGATCGCGTGCGTCGTCGCCGCCTCGATCGGCGCCACCCGCGCCACCACCACCCCCGTCGCCGCCCCCGCCCCCGACTGACGAACCGGCACGGTTGGCGGGCCGAACCGGCACAGTTGGCGGGCCGAACGGGCACAGTTGGCGGGCCGAACGGGCACAGTTGGCGGGCCGAGCCGGCGTACTCCGGCACAATCGACGTCATGTCAGTCCCCGCGCCCCGCCCTGCGACGACGCCGAGCGACCTGTCCGAGCAGGTGGGCTACCGCGACATCCTGTCCGACGACGGCACCTACCTGCGGGCCTGGACCAACGATCCCGAGGGCGTGATCGACGGACCCACGGTCGTGCTGTGCAACGGGCTCGGCACCAACCCCTACCTCTGGCCCGCGCTGCTCGACCCCGACTGCGGCGTGCGCGTGGTCTCGTGGAACCACCGTGGCGTCGGCGGGTCCGAGCGGCCCGCCGACAAGCGACACGTCGAGATCGAGCACTTCGTCGAGGACGGCCTGTCCGTGATGGACCACTTCGGCATCGACCGGGCGGTGCTGATGGGCTGGTCGATGGGCGTGAACACGATGTTCGAGCTGGCGACGCGCAACCCGGAGCGGGTGCGTGGCCTGTTCGCGGTCTGCGGCGTCCCCGGCGATACGTTCCGGACGATGCTCGCGCCGTTCCACCTGCCGCACCCGGTGGCCCGACTGCTGACGATCACCGGGTGTCGTGCCGCCCAGCTCGGCGGCTGGGCCGTCACCCCGATCACGACCCGGCTGCCCATCGGGCCGCGGACGATCAACCTGATCAGCCACACCGGCTTCATGTTCCCGGTCGCCGACCCGGTGCAGGCGGCGGTGGGGATCAAGGAGTTCCTGACCACGCCCGTGCAGTGGTACGCCCACCTCGCCCTCGGCACGTCCAAGCACGCACGCGTGTCGCTGAGCGGCATCGAGGCGCCCGCCCGGTTCGTGGCGGCGACGTACGACGTCCTCGCGGGCGCGCGCGACATGGCGACCGCGGCCGAGCGGCTCCGCGACGCCGACTACATCGAGCTGCGCGGATCGCACTTCATCCAGCTCGAGCAGCCCGAGCGGGTGCACGGGCTCCTGCTGGACTTCATCGAGCAGCTCTACGTGCTCGAGGACGCCGGGTGATCTTCCGCCGTACGGCGCCCGCGGCGGCATTGCTCGCGCTCGGCCTCGTCGTTGCTGCCTGCGGCGCCGACGACGACCCGGAGGCGGACCGGCCGTCGCCCACCCGGACGTCGGCGACCGCGACCGGCTCCGGCAGTCCGTCCGATCCGTCGAGCGAGCGGCCGTCCGTCCGTCCCGACGGCGCGCCCGACGTGGTCGCGACCGCCGCGACCGGACTCGACACCCCGTGGGGCCTGGACTTCCTGCCCGGCGGGCGAGCGATCGTCACCGAGCGCGACACCGCACGGGTGCTGCTCATCGACCCGCCCCGCGGCGACGCGCCCGGCGCGGTGGTCGAGGCGGGCACGATCCCGGAGGTCGTCGCCGAGGGCGAGGCAGGCCTGCTCGGCGTGGCGGTCTCCCCCGACTTCGCGGACGACCGTCTCGTCTACTTCTACGTCTGCACTGCCGACGACAACCGGGTCGTGCGCGCCACCCTCGACGGCGACGAGCTCGGCGCTCCCGAGCCGATCCTGACCGGCATCCCCAACGGGTTCATCCACGACGGCGGCCGGCTGGCGTTCGGGCCCGACGGGATGCTCTACGTCTCCACCGGCGAGACCGGCGAGTCGTCGCTCGCGCGCGACCGGTCGTCGTACGCCGGCAAGATCCTGCGGATCACCCCGGACGGCGACGCTGCGCCTGGCAACCCGTTCGGCACCGAGGTCTGGTCGTGGGGCCACCGCAACATCGAGGGCCTCGCGTTCGACGACGCCGATCGGCTCTGGGCCTCGGAGTTCGGGCAGGACGCGTTCGACGAGCTCAACCTGATCCGCAAGGGCGACGACTACGGCTGGCCTGACGTCGAGGGCGAGGGCGGGACGCAGCAGGGGTACGTCGACCCGCAGCTGACCTGGAGCGTCGACGAGGCGTCGCCGGCCGGCCTTGCCTACGCCGGCGGCTATCTCTGGATGGCGGCGCTGCGCGGCGAGCGGCTGTGGCGGATCACGGTCGACGGCGCCAACGCGTCGGAGCCGACGGCGTTCCTCACTGGCGAGCTGGGCCGGCTCCGCACCGTCGAGGTCGCGCCCGACGGCACGCTGTGGCTCACCACCAGCAACAACGACGGCCGGGGCGTGCCGGGGCCGGACGACGACCGGATCCTGGTCCTCGACCCCTAGCGACGGTCATGCATAGGATCTGCCCATGGACCTGGTGATCACGCTCGCGGTCGGGGTGCTCATCCTCGGTGGCCTCTTCTGGCTCGCCGCGCGGATCACCCGAAGCGGCAAGGACCATCCGCTCCCCAACGCCAACGACGGCTTCTTCAACAGCACGCTGCGCCAGGGCGAGGACCGCCCGTTCGACTAGGGAGCTACGCCCTCGGTGCTACGCGCGCCCCGCGTGCGCCTGCATGCCCAGCATCACCCCGAGCGCGATCACGGCGATCAACGACAGCACGCCGCCGAGCCCGAAACCGAGGATGCCGACGAGCATGACGGTCTGGTCGCCGCTCTCCACCGGGCCGGTCGCCTCGTAGTCGGTCCGCGGCGCCGCCAGGACGGCGACGATGCAGCAGACGACCTGGATGGCCAGGCCGGCCACGAGGAGGCCGATGATGCGGTTCGTCGCCATCGGTGAAGAGTAGAGCCTCGCCGGGTCGACCTTCGTCGGAAATATCGGACAGTGTGGCTGCTCGCCGCTTCGGGCGCGGTGCTTGGTTGCTCTACTGCGTGGGTTTCGGGCCGCCTGCGGTCGTCGTTCTGTGGTTGCAGTCATGACGGACACGGGCAGTTGGTGGTTGAGGCCGGCGGCCGTCTCCAGGGTGGTCGAGTAGCCCGAGCCGCTAGGCGAGGGCGTATCGAGACCCACTTCCCGTCCACACGCCGGGATCGAGAATTCCCTGTCCACAGGCGGGTTTCCGGCGTCTGGTTGTGTCGGTCCTCGGTAGTTCAATACGGGTTATGGATCTCGGGATGGCGCCTTTCTTCGACCTCCCGGCCGCACCCGCGGCCGGCGCGGTCGGCGTGCCGTTGACCGAGGCCCCGCTCTCCCGCGCCGACGAACTGCTGAAAGGGATCGCGCAGCGCCGGAGGATCATCACCGACCAGCAGCTCGGCGAGGTCCGCGACATCGCCGAATGGGCAATGCAGCACACCGTCGAAGTCCCGGAGGACGCCTCCACCCTCACCGAACGTGGCTTGGACACCGGGCTGCCGTTAGCGGGTGAGGGTGCGCCGTTGATCTCCGACTTCGCCGTCCTCGAGCTCGACGCCATCCTCTCCCGCGGCATCGACTCGGTCCGCAACTACGTCGGGCAGGTCGTAGAGCTCTCCCACCGCCTCCCCCAGGTCTGGGCCCGCGTCTTGGACGGACACGTCCCGGTGTGGAAGGGCCTGCGGATCGCCGCCTGCACCCGCGACCTGAACCCCGACGCCGTGGGGTTCGTGGATCAGCACCTGGCTCGGTTCGCCGACGGGCCGGTGGTTGAGGTGCGAGGCCGCCCGCGGCCGAGCCTCGAAACCTCCGGCCCCTACTGAGGCCACAGGTCGATGCCCTGGGCCTATCTGCTCGAGTGCGCTGACGGCACCTACTACGCCGGCAGCACCGTCGATCTCGACGCACGGATATGGCAGCACAACCACGACGACGACCTCGGCGCGGCCTACACGCGATCGCGACGCCCAGTGGTGTTGGTGTGGAGCGGCTGGTTCGACCGCATCGAGGATGCTTACGCCTTCGAGAAACAGATCCAGGGCTGGAACCGCCGCAAACGACAAGCCCTCATCAACGGCGAGTGGCACCAGCTCCCAGCGCTGTCCCGCCGCTCCGCTGTACAACGCCGCGACGCCGAGGCCGACCACCCCGACCCGCCATCCCGCTGAGGCCGGAGGTTTCGAGGCTCGGCCGCGGGCGGCCTCGCACCTCAACCACCGGCAACCCCCCGGTCACCGCGGAGCAGGTCCGCGAATGGTGCGCTGCGGCGGGCACCATCATCGTCCGGCCCGTCCTCGACGTCGCCGGCCACGAACCCACCGGCGCTTATGAGATCGCCGAACGCCAAGCCCGCCAAGTCCTGCTCCGCGACCAGACCTGCGTGTACCCGCACTGCAATCGTCCCGCCGAGGCCTGCGACCTGGACCACGCCATCCCCCATACCAAGGGCGGCGTGACCTGTCCGTGCAACCTGGCGCCGGTCTGCCGCGGCCACCACCGGTCGAAAACACACAGGGCCGGCTGGGCGTATCGGGTCCTCGCCCCCGGCGTCTACCACTGGCGCGGCCGCACCGGGCACCAGTGGCTGGTCACCCCCGGCGGCACCTACGCCCTCGACACCCAGCCCTGCCCCGGGCCTGCCAAGCCGACCGACCCGCCCGACGAGTAGCGACCACGCCCCGCACCCCCGCCGACCCCACCATCGGCGGGGACACAGGCATGTGCTGGTCAGTCCACCTCGAGCACGTGCAGGACCTCGATCCGGTTCCCGAACGGGTCATGCGTGTGGAAACGCTCGAAGGTCTCGGCGTTGTGCCGCTGCGACCAGTCGACGCCGTAGCCCAGCGCCTCAAGGTGGGCGGCCAGGCGCTCGAGCTCGGCCGTGGTTTCGACCTCGAGGCCGGGATGGGCCTTCCGCCCCTGCGCGGGCTCGTCGATCCCGAGATGGATCTCGGCGCCGCCCGGGTGCCGGAACCACGCGCCGCCGCGCTTGGCGAGCTCGGCCGGCTTCGGGATCTCCGCGAAGCCGAGGCCGTCGACGAAGAACCGCCGGCCCTCGTCCTCTCCCCCGGCCGCGCACGACAGCTGGACGTGGTGGAAACGCATGCCCGCAGGCTAGCCAGCCGAGACGAGCTCGGTAGCCAGAGCCTCGAGGAACCGATCGCGCGGCTCGCGCTCGGTGGGTACGGCGATCCGCACGTAGGTCCGGTCCAGCCCCGGGAACGTGTGCCCCTTCCGCACCGCCACGCCGTGGCGCAGCAACCGCTCGCGGAGGTCGGCGTACGGCGTGCGTAGCAGCGCGAAGTTGGCCGGTGATGCCCACGTCCGCACCGGCATCGCGTCGAGCGAGGCGAGCAGCTCGGCACGCGCAGCGGATACCAAGGCAGCGCGCTCGCGCCGCTCGGCCTCGGCCGCGCAGACCAGCTCGACGGCCCGGAGCGCCGGCGTGCTCGCGGGCCAGGGCTGGCGCGCGGCGGCGAGGCGCGCGACCAGCGCGCGGTCGCCGAGCAGGTAGCCGACCCGGAGGCCGGCGAGTCCCCAGAGCTTGGTCAGGCTCCGGATGCACACGACGCCCGGCAACCGCGCGCCGTGCAGCCCGCCGGCGTCGGGCAGGAAGTCGGCGAACGCTTCGTCCACGACGACCACGCGACCGGGGCGGCAGAGCGCCGCGACCACGTCGACCGGCTCGAGACGGCCGGTCGGATTGTCGGGACGGCCGAGCACGACCAGGTCCGCGTCGTCCGGGACCGCCGCGGGATCGAGCCCGAAGCCGTCGTCCGGGTCGCGCACGACGCGGTGTACCTCGACGCCGGCCGCGCGCAACGCGGCCTCGGGCGCGGTGAACGAAGGATGCACGCACGCGGCCAGCCGCGGCCGCAGCACGAGGGCGAGCAGCCAGAACGCCTCTGCCGCGCCGTGCAGCACCAGGCACTCGTCGGGTGTTGCGACGTGCCGCGCCGCGATCGCGTCGAGCGCGGCGCCCTGGTCGGGATAGGCGGTCAGGTCGACCCGAGCCAGCGCCTCCTTCAACCAGGGCGGCGTCGCGGCGAGCACGTTGACCGCGAGGTCGACGGCTCCGGGCGGCACCTGCCGATCGCCGTGGTCGAGGAGCGGGTCCATGCTCAGTAGTCGATGCCGCGGCGCGCGCGGACGCCGGACTCGTAGGCGTGCTTGACCTTCCGCATCTCGGTGACCGTGTCCGCGAGGTCGATCAGCGGCTGCGGGGCGTTGCGCCCGGTGCAGAACACCGTCGTGTGCTCCGCCCGCTCGCGGATCGCCTGCCACACCGCGTCCCCGGCGATCCACCCGTAGTTGATCGGGTAGGTGATCTCGTCGAGGACCAGCAGGCGGTAGTCCCCGGACGCGAGCTTCTCCGCCGCCGCCGCCCAGGCCTCGCGCGCGGTGCCCGCCGACCGGTCGAGGTCGTCGGACTCCCAGGTGAAGCCGTCGCCGATCGTCCACCAGTCCACGCCGAGCTTGCGGGCGACCGCCTCCTCGCCGACGCGCCACTTGCCCGACTTCATGAACTGAACGACGCCGACGGGCCACTCACGCGCGACCGCGCGCATGATCGTGCCGAACGCGGCGGTCGACTTGCCCTTGCCGTCGCCGGTGTTGACCAGCACCAGCGACGGCACGTCCCTCCGCTCGCGCTGGGGTTGCGGGCGGCAGACGCTGGGTTCCTGGGTGGCGCTCATGAGGCTCCTTGTCGGGGTGGGCGGGTGAGGACGTCGGCGGCGATGGCGACCACGGCCGCGGCGGTGGCGGCGCGGCGAGCGGCCCGGAGCCCGGCGGCGACGTCGCCGGGCCTCGGGTCGCGCGCGTCCGCGTTGAGCGCGTAGTGGCCGCGCTTGGTCAGGCGTACGTCGAGGCGCAGCGCCAGCGCAGCCATCGGCCACCCCGCGTTGGGCGAGGAGGTACGGCGCGCTTCGCGCCGCAGCCTGCGCCAGCGGGAGGGACCGACGAGCAGCGCCGCTGTCAGTCGCGCGGGCACCAGGTTCAGGAGGTCGTCGGCGCGGGCCGCCACCCTGCCGGCGTGCTCCCAGCGCGGGCTGCGATAGCCCCAGCACGCGTCGGCGGTGTTGGCGAAGCGGTAGAGGGCTGCGGCGGGCAGGCCGCCGACGGCGTACCAGGCGAGGGGCGCGACGAGGGAGTCCGACAGGTTCTCTGCGAGGGACCCGAGGGCCGCGCCGCGGACCTCCTCAGGCGTGAGCCCGTCGGTGTCGCGACTGACGATGCGCCCGAGTGCCTCCCGGCCCGCGGCCGGGTCGCGGTCGACGGCCGCGCCCACGGCCCGCACCTCGGCGAGCAGCATCCGGCCGGAGATCAGCGGCCAGAGCGCGACGCCCCGTAGCATCGCGCCCGCGACGCGACCGCGGCGGGCGGCGCAGCGCTCGACCACCACCGCGGTGGCCACGGCGACCGACGCGCCACCCAGCCAGGCGAGGCCGCCGGTGGCCAGCGCCCGGCCGGGAGGCGCCGCGGGCACGCGTTGCGCCACCAGGTCCAGGTAGCGCCCGGTCCACACCACCGGGTGCGCGCCCACGGGCGGCTCGGCGAAGCCGGCGTCGAGAGCCACCGCCGCCAGCACGCTCACGACGGAGTCCGCACCGGCAGCACCGCCGGCCCGTCCTCGCGGCGGAGGACCTCCACGCGAGCGCCGTACACCTCGGCGAGACGGGCGGGCTCCAGCACCTCCTCGGGTGCACCGTCCGCGACCACGCGGCCGCGGTGCATCAGCAGGATCCGCCGGCCGTAGTGGCCGGCCAGCGTCAGGTCGTGCATCGCCGCGACGACCGTGAGGCCGTCGGCGAGTCGCAACCGGTTGACCAGATCGAGAACGCTCTGCTGGTGACCGATGTCCAGGGCACTGGTGGGCTCGTCGAGCAGCAGCACCCGCGGCTCTTGCACGAGCGCCCGGCCGAGGACCACCCGCTGGAGCTCGCCGCCGGACACGGCCGTCGCCGGGCGGTCGGCAAGTTCCTCCAGCTCGAGCCGGTGCAGGGTGCGGTCGACCGCCTCGCGGTCGCCTAGGCTCTCGGAGCCGAACCGGCCACGGCGCGGCGTGCGGCCGAGCGCGACGAGCTCGCGCACCGAGATGCCTTCCGGCACGACGGGCCGTTGCGGCATCAGCGCCACCGTCCGGGCCATCTCGCGGCGGTGCGCGTGGGCGGGGTCGAGCCCACCCACGGTGATCTCGCCGGTCGCCCGGAGCAGGCCGGCCACGGCAAGGAGGAGCGACGTCTTGCCCGCGCCGTTGGGGCCCACGACCGCGACCCAGTCGCCGGGCTCGACCGCGAGGTCGACCCCCGCCACGACCTCGGCTCCGCCGCGCGTCACGCTGACGCCGCGGCAGGAGATCACGGGCTCGACCCTGCCGCTCATGCCGCACCCCGGTGCCGGCGCAGCACGACGAGGAAGAACGGCGCGCCGACGACGGCGGTGACCACGCCGATCGGCACCTCGGCCGGTTGCAGGGCGGAGCGGGCAACGACGTCGGCGAGCACGAGGAACGCGGCGCCGTACATCATCGCCAGCGGCAGCAGCGTGTGGTGGGCGGCGCCGAACAGCAGCCGCACGGCGTGCGGGACGACGATGCCGACGAAGCCGATCAGCCCGCTGACGCTCACCGCGGCCGCGGTGCCCAGGGTCGCGGCGAGGATCAGCACCAGCCGCACCCGGCCGGGGTTGACGCCGAGGCTGGCCGCCTCGACGTCGCCGACGGCCATCACGTCCAGGGTGCGGCGGTGCACGAGGATCACCGCGCAGGAGACCACCACGTAGGGCAGCGCGACCACCACCTCGGCCCAGCCGTCGGTGGACAGTCGGCCGAGCATCCAGGAGTAGACGGCCATCAGCGAGTCGTCGTACCGCTGCTGGATGAAGTTCTGCACGGCGTTGAAGAATGCGGAGACGGCGACGCCCGCCAGCACGATCACGACCGTGCCGCCGCGGCCGCCGACCGAGGTGCCCAGCAGGTACGTCGCCGCGACCCCCAGCACGCCGCCGGCGAACGCGAGCGGTGGCACGCCCACCGGACCGATCGCGCCGCCGGCGACGATGCCGAGCGTCGCGCCGAGTCCGGCGCCGCTGGAGACGCCGAGCAGGTAGGGGTCGGCGAGCGGGTTGCGGAACACGCCCTGGTACGCGGTGCCCGCCAGCGCCAGCGTGGCGCCGACGAGCACCGCGAGGACCACGCGCGGCAGCCGGATCTCCCAGAGGATCGCCTGCTGCATCTCGCTGAGACCGGAGTCGGCGCGCACCAGCGGCAGCGCGTCGACGAGCTCGAGGAGCACGCCGCGGACGTGCAGTCCGGCGGGCCCGACGAGCGACGACACCAGCACTGCGACGACCACCACGGCGAGCCCGAGCACCAGCTTGAGCAGGCGGGCCGAGGGACGCGTGGCGTACCACCGGATCGCCCGGGCACGCCGGGTCTCCGGCCGCGCCGCCACCATCTCCCCGGCCATCGTCCGCTCCGACTCCCGTCCGCTCAGCCCGCGTCGGCCGGCTGCTCGGCGAGCGTCGCGGCGATCGACTCGGCGAACTCGACCACGCGCGGTCCCCAGCGGCTGGCCACGTCCTCGTTGACCGGGAAGATCCGGTCCTCCTCGACGGCCTCCATCGAGTCCCAGCCGCCCCGGTCGGCGACCTGCTCGGGCGTCACGCCGCAGCACTCGCTGTCGGCGAGGAAGATGAGGTCGGGGTCCTCGGACACGACGAACTCCTCGGAGAGCTGCGGGTAGTCGTCGCCGCCCTTCGCCTCGTCGCCGATGCTCTCGAGGCCGAACAGGCCGTAGATCTGGCCGATGAACGTGTCGCTGGTGACGCTGTAGAGGCTGGGGTCGAGCTCGTGGTAGTAGGTAGTCCCGGCCGCGTCGGGCGCGTCCGCGACCGCCGCCTCCAGGCCCTCCTTCACCTCAGTGGTCAGCTCGTCCGCCTCGTCGGGGTGACCGGTGGCGGCGCCGAGCCGCTCGAACTGGCCGTACATCTCGTCGAGCGTGGTGGCCGCGGGCAGCACCAGCGTCGGCACGCTGACCCGCTCGAGGCCCGCGACGAGGTCACCGGAGTCGCCCGACGTGACCACCAGGTCCGGCTCGTAGCCGAGGATCGCCTCGACGTTGGGCTCGTAGCCGGACAGCTTCGTGACCGGCACGCCCTCCGGGTAGTCGGACTGGTCGTCGACCGCGACGACCTGGTCGCCCGCGCCGAGCTCCCACAGCATCTCCGTCGCGGTGGGGCTGAGGGAGACGATCGAGTCGGGCTGCTCCTCGATGGTGATCTCCTCGCCGTCCGCCTCGGTGCCCGAGAGGACGGAGACCGGGAACGCGTCGTCCCCGGCGGACGAGGCGCCGTCCCCGGCGTCGGCCTCCGACTCCTGACCGCAGGCCGACAGGACCCCCGCGAGGAGCAGGGACGCGAGGGCGGCGGTGCCGGCCCGGCGATGCGAATGCGTGGACATGGTTTCCTTCCCGCTGCTCAGCGGGAACGGCGAACCCGGTCGGGTGCCCCACCCGCTGCTTTCCGCGACAGCGTCTGGTTCAGGACGCCCGCGGCAGGCGGTCCGGCTCGCCGCTCTCCCTCGGGAGGACGGCCTACGGTTGCGGGTCAGCGCCGGACTTGGACCGGCTTCTCCCACCACGGGCGTGATTGATTTGTCGCCGCACCGTACCGCTCGACGTCAGGTGCGCTCGACACGGGCCCGCCTGGCGGAACGCCGGAGCGTCGTCAGCACCGCCGGACCGAGGAGCGCGATGGCCAGCGCGTTGGTGATCGCCCGGCCGGTGTCCCACCCGCCGGTCGACGTCAGGAGCGTGTAGAGCAGGAACCGGTGCAGGTTCTCGAGCAGCGGGGCGCCGGGCACGTAGGACAGCTCGGTGGAGTCCTGTCCGGGCACCTGGATGCCGACGATGAAGGGCCAGCCCCACAGGTTCATGAGCAGGCCGTAGACGTAGGCCGCGAGCACGCCGTACACGACCAGCAGGACGATCTCGGCGCGGCCGCCGACCCGACGCGGTAGGAGCCCCGCACCCATGCCGACCCAGCCGGCGACGAGCATCTGGAACGGCAGCCACGGCCCGACGCCGGCCGTGAGCAGCGCCGAGGCGAAGAGCGACGTGCAGCCGAGCACGAAGCCGAACCCCGGCCCGAACACCCGGCCGCCGAGGATCAGCAGGAAGAACACGAGCTCGATCCCGCTGGTGCCCGCGCTGACGCCGCGCAGCACGGCGTTGATCGCGCTGAGCACGCCGAGGATCGCCAGCACCCGCGCGTCCATGCCGCCCTCGCTGAGCTCGGCGAGCACCACCGCGAGGATGACCGGCAGCAGCGCCAGGAACAGGAACGGCGGGTCCACCCGGTCCCCGCTCCCCGGCTCGAGCACCAGCGGCCACCCGAGCATGATCAGCCCGATCACCGACGCGAGCGCCAGCACCACCGTCGACCGCAGCCCCACCGCCACCGCCACCTGCCCGCCCGCCGAACCGGCAGGGTTGGTCGCACGAACCGTCACGGTTGGCACTCCGAGCCGTCACGGTCGGCGAGCGCCGCCGCGACCTCGTCGACGTGGAGCCACGGCGCGCCGAGCACCTTCGTCACCTGCGGCGCGAACGCCGGTGACTCCGCCACCACCTCGCGCACCGGCCCGGCCGAGACGACCTCACCCTCGGCGAGTACGACGACGCGGTCGGCCACGTGGGCGACGAACTCGACGTCGTGGGTGGCGACGAGCACCGCGCGCTCCCCCTCCGGGTCGGTCGCCAGGTCACGCAGGATGTCGGCCAGCGCGGCCTTCGCGGTGTAGTCCAGGCCGCGCGTCGGCTCGTCGAGCAGCAGCACGGGCGGCCGCGCGGTGAGCACGATCGACACCGCCAGGGCGAGCCGCTGTCCCTCCGACAGGTCGCGCGGGTGGGTGTCCGGTTCGATGCCGGGCGCGAGCCGCTTGAGCAGTCCCGCACACGTGCCGGCGTCCGCGCCGGTCGACGCGTCCGCCGCCTCGCACTCCTCGGCCACGGTCTCGAGGTAGAGCAGGTCGGCCGGGCTCTGCGGCACCATCCCCGTACGGCGCCGCCGCTCCTCCGGCCGCGCCGCGTGCGGGTCGGACCCGTCCACGCGCACCACGCCCGACGTGGCGCCCAGCCGCCCCTGGAGCGTCCACAACAGCGTCGACTTCCCCGACCCGTTGCGCCCCATCAGCGCCGTCACCGTCCCCGCCTCCAACGCCACGTCCACCTCCCGCAGCGCAGGCACCCGCCCATGCATCACCACCACCCCGCGCGCCTCGACCACAGGCCCGACGTGGGCACCGGCGGAGTCGGCGAGGCGCGGGGTGACTTCCCGGCGATTTCGCGACGACGCGCCGGCGCCCCTACCCGCGTCAACCGCAACCCCAGAGCGCCGTAGCGCGGCGGAGCGAGCAAGCCGGGAAGTCACCCCGGGACTCGCCGACTCCGCCGGCGTCGGCGTCTCCAGCTCCCACCCCCGCGCCCACCGCCGAGCCTCCCTCACCGTCAGAGGCAGCGGCTCCCACCCCGCCACCCTCCCCAGCTCCACGATCGGCGGCGCGATCGGCGCGTCAGCGAGCACCGTCGCCGGCTCGCCGACCCGCAGCTTCCCGCCGGCCTCCAGCAGCGCCATCCGGTCGGCGAACGGCACCACCCGCTCAAGGCGGTGCTCGGCCAGCAGCACGCTCACGTCGAGGTCGTGGACGAGCCGGGTGATCGTCGCGAGCACGTCCTCGGCGGCGGTCGGGTCGAGCGCCGACGTCGGCTCGTCGAGCACGAGCAGACGGGGGTGCGTCGTGAGCACGGCACCGATCGCGACCCGCTGTTGCTGGCCTCCGGAGAGGGTCCGCAGGTCGCGGTGCCGCAGGTCGGCGATGCCGAGCAGGTCCAGCGTCTCCTCCACGCGCCGGCGCATCGTCGCGGGCGGCAGCCCCAGCTGCTCCATCCCGAAGGCGAGCTCCTCTTCGGCCGTGTCGGTGACGAACCACGCTGCCGGGTTCTGACCGACGTAGCCCACGGTGTGTGCACGGTCCCGCGCCGGCTGGTCGATCACGGAGCTGCCGTCGATCAGCACCTCGCCGCGGAGCGTGCCGCCGCTGAACGCCGGCACCAGTCCCGCGACCACACCGAGCAGCGTCGACTTGCCGACGCCGGTCGGCCCGGCGAGGACCACGAGCTCGCCGGGGTCGACGGCCAGGTCCACCACGTCGAGGACCCGCCGCGCATCGGGCCCGGCGCCGTACTCGAACGTGACGGAGCGCAGCTCCAGCAGCGGGCTCACGCGGCCACCACCAGCCGCTCGCGGCTCCGCACGGTCAACGGCGGCGGGGCCACCCAGACCGGCACCACACCGCAGAGCACGGAGGCGACGGCGAGCAGGCTCACCTCGGGCACGTCCTGCACGCCGGGGTGCGCGACGGCGTACTCCCACCGCTGCACGGCCCACAGCCCGACCCCGACGAGCACGCCGGAGATCGCAACGACGACCTCGGGGAGCCGCCAGCGATCCGCTCGATAGCGGGTACGGCGCACCCGCCGGCCCGCGACCACGAACCCGAGCACCGCGAGCAGCGACCCGAGCGCGAGCATCGGCCCGGCCAGGAGCCGCGGCGCGCTGGAGTCGAGGAAGGCGTAGGTGCCGACGCAGATGCCGAGAAGGCCCGCGACCATCAGCGCGCCGGTCCCCCGTCGCTGCGCGCGGCTGACGTCACCCGTCCGGCCGTAGCCGCGGGTGTCCATGCCCGCTGCGAGCGCCATCGACCGCTCGAGCGCGTCCTCCAGCACCGGCACCAGCAGCCGCCGCAGCCCGCGCACCCGCGCGAACCGCCCGCCCGGGCCGCCGCGCAGCTGCTGCGCGGCCCGCACGCGACGGGCGCTGTCGGCGAGCTGCGGGAGCACCGTGATCGCGACGACCATCGCGGTGCCGATCTCGTAGAGCGCGGGCGGCAGCGACTTCATCAGCCGCTTGGGGTTCGCCAGGGCGTTGGCGGCGCCGACCGCGAGCAGAAGCGCACCCAGCCGAAGACCCTCGTAGATCGCGGCCAGCAGCTCCTCGCGGCTGAACGGTCCCAGCAGCGAGATCCCCGCCGCCCAGTCGGGCAGCGGGATCTCCGGCATCGTGAACAGGACGTGCCCGGCGTCGTT
The DNA here is from genome assembly GCF_013410655.1 of Nocardioides thalensis. Classification (NCBI taxonomy): domain Bacteria; kingdom Bacillati; phylum Actinomycetota; class Actinomycetes; order Propionibacteriales; family Nocardioidaceae; genus Nocardioides; species Nocardioides thalensis. The sequence goes on along the minus strand of NZ_JACCFP010000001.1, from coordinate 1,351,155 downwards.
GCCGCCGAGCAGGATCCGGAACAGCACCCGGACGACGAGGACCACCGCGGCCAGCCACAGGTAGAGCCGGAAGGACCGGGACCACGGCTGGTCGCCGCGGCACGCGTAGACGCACACCGCGGCCACCGCGATCAGCAGCGACAGCACCAGCGGGTTGGTCGTGCTGGACGCACCGGCCGCGAGGCCGATGGCCCAGCACCACCACGCGCCGGGGTGGAGGTCGCGCGGGATCCTCACGGTCTCCTCATCGCTGCTGCTCAGCCGGCCCTTCGCCGGATCAGCGGTACGGCGGCAGCGGCTCCGATCACGAGCACGGCCAGCCCGATCGCGATCCACGTCGGGAGTGACGAGCCCTCCTCGTCGGCCGTCGCCTCCGGGGGCGGTCCCTCGACCAGCTCGCCGACGTCGGTCGTCGGTGTGCTCGGGTCGGTCGGCGATGCCGCCGCGCCGTCTGTCTGCTTGTCCCGGCCCCGCTTGCGGTCCGCCTTGCCGGGCTTGCCGTCGCGCTTCCCGCCGGCGGCGTCGCCGGTCGGGCTCGCGCCGGGGGTCTCGGAGGGGTCGTCGGTCTCGGTCGGCGCGTCGCCGTCGCCCTCCTGGTCGCCGCCGCCGTCACCGCGGGGTCCCCGGTCGCCGCCGGAGCCGCCGTCACCTCCGGAGCCGCCGTCGCCGTTGTCGTCGGGGTCCTCGCTCGGCTCGGGCTCCTGGTGGACTGCCGGCGCGGCGCCGGGCGGCTGGGCCTGGCCGCCGCCCTCGTGCCACGAGAACGCGACCGAGCCACCGTCGGGCACGTCGAGGGTGTTGACGCCCTGGTTGGAGAAGACCCACTTGCCCGATGTTCCGTCGGACCACCACAGGCTCCAGAAGGAGTTGGTGTCGGTGCAGTCGCCGTCGGTGGGCTGGCCCTGGACCTTGCAGACGAACCCGTTCATGCCGTCGGCCTGGCTGTAGGAGATCGAGTAGCCGGCGTCGCCGAACACCTCGCTCGCCGGCCGTCCGCCGCCGTCGGGGTCGCATCCCGCGGTCGCCTGGTTGCCGCCCAGGCCGTTGAAGTCGACCACCGCGGTGACGCCGGTCGTCGATGAGCACATCGCCGCGGCCCGCGCGGGTACGGCGGCCGCCGTACCCGCGGGGACGAGCAGGACACCGGTCGCGGCGGCCAGTGTGGCCGCTGCGACCGGCCCGAGAATCCTGCGCAGCACGTCGATCACCCCACCAGGAAGGACTGGGTCGCGGTGCGGTCGGCGAACTGGCCGACGACCTTGACCTTGTGCGCGCCCGCCTTCCGGCCCACCGGGAACGACGCCCGGAAGGTGCCGTCGGTCGCCGCCTTGCCGCCGGCGACCTTCGCGCCGTCGTAACGGACCACGACGCGCTCACCGGAGTGCAGCCCGCGCACCTCCACCACCTGCTTGCCGCCGCGGCGGACCCGGTCCTTGAGGTCGAACGGCACCCGCTTCGCCGCCAGGACCGCGGTCTCCCCACCAGCACCGTCGTCAGCGGTCGCCGCCGTGACACCGATGAAGCCGGTGCGGTCCGGGACCTGCGCGTTGACCGTCGCCTTGCCATGGGCGTTGCCGCGCACCCAGGTGCGCTTCTTGCCGATCTTGAAGCAGGCACGCTCGCCCTCGCGGAGCCCGCTCACCACGAACCGGTGCGTGCTGCCACCGTCGAGGTACAGCGGGACGCCGAGGCCGAGGTGGTCGGTGTGTTCCGGCAGGAACGTGAGCGCCCCGTAGGCCTGGGCGGTGCTGTTCAGCCAGCTGCCCCGAACGGCGTCCCCGATGCCCTCAGTGGTGCCCTCGTCGTAGCCGTCGCCGTCGAAGGCCACCGCGCCGGACTCGGCGTCGAGCAGCGTCGCGCAGCCGGTGACGGCCGCGGCCTGGTGGTTGCGGATCCACACCGCGGCCTCGCCCGCGATCGCCGTCTCCCCCGCGGCGCCGAGCGCCCAGCCGGCGAGCCCCGAGCTGGGGCCGCTGCTCGTCGTGCCACCGGTGTTGACGCCCCAGTTGCCGAAGCCGCCGTCCGCCCGCTGCTGCGTCTTCATCCACGCAATCGCGCTCTCGACGGCCGGGCCGACAGCCGCGAGCTCGGCGTCGGGAAGGAGCGCGAGCACGGCGAGCGCCGTGCCGTCGATGTCGAGGGTGCCGGCGGCACACGAGGTGTCGAAGCCCCACGCCCCGTTCTCGCACTGTGCCTCGAGCAGGAAGTCCCGAGCCTCCTCCAGTTCCGCGCTGTTCCGGTTCCGGAGCGCGTTCACTGCATAGGCCTGGCTGTAGGGCCACGCCGAGGGCCCGAACTGCCCGGTCGTGTCGTCGACCATCCCGGCGAAGCGGTTGAAGAGGTCGGTCTCCGCCGGCGGGATCGCATCGACCGTGGCGTAGTAGTCCGCCGCCATTGCGACATTGATGGCAGTCCACTGCGACGGCGCCGGGTCCGCCGGCGGCAGGAAGTCCGCCAGGACGCCGTTGAGTCCGTTGGTCAGCGAGGTCAGGACCTCGGCCGGGCCGTCGGTCGCTGCGACCGCGAGGCCGTAGTCGATGGCCTCGCCGGCCTCGTCGCTGGTCAGCGTTGCGAACTCATCGGCGAGCCAGCCGGCGGCGTCAGCCGCCGGGCCGGGATCCGTCGCCGCGTGGGCGGCAGGTGCGGGGGCGACGGCCGTGAGGCCGGCGGCGAGGATCGCGGCGCCGACGGCCGCGGCTCCCGCCCGCTTGAACGAGGGGCTGGACATGCAGTTTTCCTTCCCGCTGCACGCAGCCGGGAAGGTCGATGCCCACCCGCTGCTTTCCGCGACAGCGTTGTGTCAGGACGCTCCGTGCCAGGCGCTCCGGCTCGCTGCGTCGCCCCGAGGGACGCGGCCTACGGTTGCGGGTCAGCGCCGGAATTCGACCGGCTTCCCCCGCCACGGGCGAAGTGAATTTGTCGTCGGCAGGCTACCGCCCGCGGGCGGAACCTGCCGCATCCGTCCGCCGTCCGGGAGGCGGGGCGGCCTAACGCGCCTTCGGATCCCGCACGGCGACCTGCGGCGTGCCCTCGCCACGCAGGTCGAAGAGGTCCATCGCGACGAGGAGCTTGGTCAAGGTCGAATAGCCGTAGTTGCGCCAGTCGAGCGACGACTGGTTGCGGATCTGCGACCCCACCTGGTTGACCAGGGCCCATCCGTCCTCGCCCGCGGCAGCACTGATCGCGTTGCGGATCAGCCCGACGAGCTTGCCGTCCGAGCGGAGCTTGTCGGCGGGCACCTGTCGGCCCGACTTCCGGCCAGCAGCCGCCTTCTTGCCTGCTGCGGCCTTCTTCGCGGCTCCCTTCGGCGGTACGGCGTCCGCCGCCTCCGCGTCCTCGAGCTCCTCGTCGCCCAGCTGCTCGAGCACCGTGAATCGCGTGCACGCGCTCTGGAACGGCGTCGGCGTCTTCTCCCGCCCGTAGCCGTAGACGGCAGCGCCGTGCTCGCGCAGGTAGTGGACGAGCGGCGTGAAGTCGGAGTCGCTCGAGACGATCGCAAACGCGTCCGGACGTCCCGTGTGCAGGAGGTCGACCGCATCGATCGCCAGCGCCATGTCCGAGGCGTTCTTCTGCGTCGTCAGGTCGAACTGCTGCATGGGGCGGATCGCCGAGTCGTGCAGCTCGGCGATCCAGCCCTTGAGCCCCGACTTCGTCCAGTTCCCGTAGGCGCGCCGGATGTTGCACTCGCCGTAGGTCGCGAGGTCGTTGAGGATCAGCCCGATCTTGCTGGCCGGCGCGTTGTCGGCGTCGATGAGCAGCGCGATCCTGGCCCGATCCATCAGCTCAGCTTCTCGAGCACGAGCTCCCGCACCCGGCCGGCGTCGGCCTGGCCGCGCATCTCCTTCATCACGGCGCCGATGAGCGCCCCGGCGGCGGCCACCTTGCCGTCGCGGATCTTCTGCGCGATGTCGGGGTTGGCGGCGATGGCGTTGTCGACGGCGGTCGAGAGCGCGCCGTCGTCGGACACCACCGCGAGACCGCGCTTCTCGACGATCTCGGCCGGGGTGCCCTCGCCGGCGACGAGGCCGTCGAACACCTGGCGGGCAAGCTTGTCGTTGATCGTCTTCGCGTCCACGAGCGACTGCACCTCGGCCACCTGGGCCGGCGTCACACCGACCTCGGCCAGCTCGACGCCGGCGTCGTTGGCGCGCCGCGCCAGCTCGGACAGCCACCACTTGCGGGCGGCCTGCGGGGCCGCGCCCGCGGCAACGGTCTCCTCGACGAGCGCGAGGGCCCCGGCGCCGACGGTGTCGCGCATCTCCAGGTCGGAGAAGCCCCACTCTTGCTGGAGGCGGGCCCGCTTCTGCGTCGGGTTCTCGGGCAGCGTCGCGCGGAGCTCCTCGACCCACTCCCGCGAGGGCGCGACAGGGACCAGGTCGGGCTCGGGGAAGTAGCGGTAGTCCTCGGCGTCGGACTTCTCACGGCCCGACGTGGTGACGCCGGTGTCCTCGTGCCAGTGCCGCGTCTCCTGGAGCACGGCGCCGCCGCCTCCGAGCACGCCGGCGTGGCGCGACATCTCGTAGCGCACCGCGCGCTCGACCGACCGCAGCGAGTTGACGTTCTTGGTCTCGGTGCGGGTGCCGAGCACCCCCGAGCCCTTCGGCGCGAGCGACAGGTTCACGTCGGCGCGGATCGAGCCCTGGTCCATCCGCGCGTCGGAGACGCCGAGTGCGACGATCAGGTCGCGCAGCTGTGCGACGTACGCCCTCGCGACGAGCGGCGCCTTCTCGCCCGCGCCGACGATGGGCCGGGTGACGATCTCGATCAGTGGGATGCCGGCGCGGTTGTAGTCGACGAGCGAGTGGCTGGCGCCGTGGATCCGGCCGGTGGCGCCCCCGATGTGGGTGGACTTGCCGGTGTCCTCCTCCATGTGGGCGCGCTCGATCTCGACGCGGAACGTCTCGCCATCGACGTCGACGTCCATCCACCCGTCGAAGCAGATCGGCTCGTCGTACTGCGAGGTCTGGAAGTTCTTCGGCATGTCCGGGTAGAAGTAGTTCTTCCGCGCGAACCGGCACCACTCCGCGATGTCGCAGTTGAGCGCGAGGCCGATCCGGATCGCTGCCTCCACGGCCTTGCCGTTGACCACCGGCATCGCCCCGGGCAGGCCGAGGCAGGTGGGGCAGACCTGCGCGTTCGGCTCGGCGCCGAACTCGGTCGGGCAGCCGCAGAACATCTTCGTGTTGGTGTTGAGCTCGACGTGGACCTCGAGCCCGAGGGCCGGGTCGTAGGCCTCCACGACCTCGTCGAACGGGATCAGGACGTCAGAGGTGGTGGTCATGCCGAGAGTCCTTCCAGCGCGGGCGCCTGCTCGAGCAGCTGCCCGCCCCACTTGTCGGTCAGGATCGTCTCCAGCGCCGCGCCGACCCGGTAGCAGCGGTCGTCGGCCAGCGCCGGCGCGAGGACCTGGACGCCCACCGGCAGCCCGTCCTCGTCGGCGAGGCCCGCGGGCACCGAGATGCCGGGCACACCAGCGAGGTTGGCCGGGATGGTCGCGAGGTCGTTGAGGTACATCGCCAGCGGGTCGTCGAGCTTCTCGCCCAGCTCGAACGCCGTGGTCGGCGCCGTGGGCGAGACCAGCACGTCGACCTGCTCGTACGCCGCCGCGAAGTCGCGCGAGATCAGCGTGCGCACCTTCTGCGCCTGCCCGTAGTAGGCGTCGTAGTAGCCGCTCGACAGCGCGTAGGTGCCGAGGATGATGCGGCGCTTGACCTCGTCGCCGAACCCGGCGTCGCGGGTGGCCTTCATGACCTCCTCGGCGCTCGGGTCGCCCTCGGGCACGACGCGCAGGCCGTAGCGCATGGCGTCGAACTTCGCGAGGTTGCTCGACGCCTCGGCCGGCAGGATGAGGTAGTACGCCGCGAGCGCGTGCACGAAGGTCGGGCACGAGACCTCGACGACCTCGGCGCCGGCCTTGACCAGCAGGTCGACCGACTCCTGGAAGCGGGTCATCACGCCGGGCTGCCAGCCGTCACCGGACAGCTCGGCGATCACGCCCACCTTGAGGCCGGTCAGGTCACCCGACGCGCCCTCCCGCGCGGCCGCGACGAGAGCCGGGACCGGCTGGTCGACGGACGTCGAGTCGAGCGGGTCGTGGCCGCCGATCAGCTCGTGCAGCAGCGCCGCGTCGAGCACGGTGCGGGTCACCGGGCCCGCCTGGTCGAGCGAGTTGGCCAGCGCCACGAGTCCGTAGCGCGACACCCCGCCGTACGTCGGCTTCACGCCGACCGTGCCGGTGACCGCGCCCGGCTGGCGGATCGAGCCGCCCGTGTCGGTGCCGATCGCGAGGGGGGCCTCGTACGCCGCGACCGCGGCCGCCGACCCGCCGCCGGAGCCGCCGGGGATCCGGCCGAGGTCCCACGGGTTGCGGGTCGGGCCGTAGGCGGAGTGCTCGGTGGAGGATCCCATCGCGAACTCGTCCATGTTGGTCTTGCCGAGGATCGGGAGGCCCGCCTCCTTCAGCCGCCGCACCACCGTCGCGTCGTACGGCGGCACCCAGCCCTCGAGGATCTTGGAGCCGCAGGTGGTGGGCAGGCCGCTGGTGGCGAGCACGTCCTTGACGGCGATCGGCACGCCGTCGAGCGCGTGCGCGGGCGAGCCGGCGGCGCGGCGCGCGTCGGACGCGGCAGCCTGCTCGAGCGCGCCCTCGGCGTCGACGTGGAGGAACGCGTGGACTCCACTCTCGGCCGTGCCGTCGACCGCCGCGATGCGGTCGAGGTGGGCCTGGGTCAGCTCCACGGACGTGGTCTCGCCAGCGGCGAGGGACTCGGCCTGCTCGGCCGCCGTCATCTTGATGAGGAGGCTCACTGCTCGTCCCCCAGGATCCGCGGCACCGAGAACCGCTGCTCGTCGCTGGCGGGCGCGCCCGCGAGCGCCTGCTCGGCGGTCAGCCCAGGCACGACGACGTCCTCGCGGAAGACGTTGGTGAGCGGGACCGGGTGCGACGTCGGCGGCACGTCGTCGTCGGCCACGCCCTGGATCGAGGCGACCGACTCGAGGATCACCGCGAGCTGCGGTGCGAGGTGGTCGAGCTCGGCGTCGTCGAGGTCGATCCGGGCGAGGTCGGCCAGGTGGGCGACGTCGTCACGTGAGATGGGCTCGGGCATGGGGCAATCCTAGGGAGCGCCGTCAGCACCTGGTCCTTCGGCATGCCTCGGCCGTAGCGGAAGCCCTGGACCTCGTCGCAGCCGCGAGCGGTCAGGTAGCTCTCCTGCTCGGCGGTCTCGACGCCCTCGGCGAGCACCTTCATCCCCAGCGCGTGAGCCATGACGATGATCGCGTCGACGATGGCGGCCCGGTCACCGTCGTCGGTGATCTCCTCGACGAACGACCTGTCGATCTTGATCTTGTCGATGGGGAACCGGGTGAGGTACGCGAGGCTCGAGTAGCCCTGCCCGAAGTCGTCGACCACGACGCTGACCCCGAGCTCGCGCACGGCGGAGAGGATCGCGACCGCGTCGCCGACGTCGGCGATCAGGAGGCCCTCGGTGATCTCGACCTCGAGGCTGGCCGGGTCGAGGCCGGAGTCGCGGAGCGCCGCGGTGACCGAGTCGAGCCACTGCTTGCCGCGGAGCTGGCGCGGCGAGACATTGACGGCCAGCCGCAGCGGCCGACCGACTGCGGCGCTGAGCGCCGCGACGTCGGCGCACGCCGTCCGCAGGACCCACTCGCCGAGCTGGATGATCATCCCGCCGTCCTCCGCGACGGGGATGAAGAGGTCGGGCGCCACCGACCCGTGCTCCGGGCTGGTCCAGCGGGCGAGCGCCTCGAAGCCGACGACCTCACCGGACTCCAGGTCGACCTGGGGCTGGTAGACGACGGAGACCTCGCCCCGGCCGAGCGCCTGGCGCAGCGCCGCCGAGAGCGCGATCCGGTCGTTGGTGTCCTCCACCATCCGGGTCTCGAACCACTGCGCGTTGTCGCGCCCCGAGGCCTTGGCCTGGTACATCGCGATGTCCGCGTGCTTGAGGAGGGTGGTGGGGTCGCCCCCGTGCAACGGGTAGACGGCGGCGCCGATGCTGCCGGTCACCGCGAGCTCGTAGCCCTGGACGCTGACCGGAGCGAGCACGGCATCGACGAGCGAGGCGATCCTGGCGGCCAGTGCGGACCGCCGGTCGGTGCGCCCGAGGACGATCACGAACTCGTCGCCGCCCAGTCGCGAGACCAGGTCACCCGGGCCTGCCCACGCCTGCAGGCGGGCGGCCACGTGGAGGAGCAGCTCGTCGCCGATGAGGTGGCCGAGCGAGTCGTTGACCCGCTTGAAGTGGTCGAGGTCGAGGAGCAGCAGGGCGAATCCAGGACCGCCGCGCTCGGCCGCGGCGATCACGTCGTCGAGGTGGCGGGTGAGGAGGAACCGGTTCGGAAGGTTGGTCAACGCGTCGTGGCCGGCGAGGAACTCGGCCCGCGCGCGGGCCTCGATCCGGCGGGTGATGTCGTAGGAGACCACGAGGAAGCCCGCGTGCTCGTCGCCGTCGCCGGGCAGCGGCACGATCGCCTCGCTGACCGGCACCCGCCCACCGTCCTTGCGGCGGTAGGTCCACTCGCTCTCCTCCGTGCTGCCGACCATGCTGCCGACGGCGGCGTGGAGGCCGGCGATGCTCTTGCGCGGCTCCCCGTCGATCTCGGCGACCGCGGCGCCCACGAGCTCGTCGCGGCGGTAGCCCAGGAGCTGCTCGGCCGCCGGGTTGGCGGCGACGATCGTGCCCTCCGGGTCGGTCGCGATGATGCTGAACGGGATCGAGTCGAGGATTGACCGGCGCAGCTGGTCCTCGCGCTCGGCGTCGGCGGCCGCCTGGCCCCTGAGCCGCTCGGTGATGTCGATGACCGACGCGAGCACGAAGTGGCGGCCGTCGAGCTCGATCGGGTTGAGCCCGATCTCGATCGGCATCTCGGAGCCGTCGCGCCGCAGCCCGTAGAGCTCGCGGCCCACGCCCATCCCCCGCCGGTCGGGCGTCGCGAAGAACCCGTCGCGGTAGGCCTGGTGCGCGTGGCGGAACCGGTGCGGAACCAGGTCCTCGACGTGGAGCGCGAGCAGCTCCTCGCGGGCGTAGCCGAACGACCGCTCCGCCTCGGAGTTCACCAGGACGATCCGGCCGCGGTCATTGACCATGATCATCGCGTTGGGCGCGGCCTCGACGATCAGCCGGAGCCGCTGATCGTGGCCGTCGCTACGGGAGGCGTCGTGTCCTTGCTCCATCCACCCTCCCCGGTCGCGCCGCGGCCGGGAGCCGGGACCTTCCGAGGTTAGGTGGACCTCGCCGTCACGGGAACCCGTCTGCGCGAGGTCCGACCGATCGGCCCCGTCCGGGTGGTCCGTTCGGGCCATGTCGCGAGCCATGCCCCAAGATGGGTGCCGTGACCAGAGGACCTCGGGGTACCGGTGACGGCATGAAGCCCCGCCACAGCCTGCTCCGCACGAAGACGGTCGAGCAGTCGATCGCCGAGACCGACGAGCCGGACCACCGGCTCAAGCGCAACCTCGGTGCCCTCGACCTCACCGTGTTCGGCGTGGGGGTGATCATCGGCGCCGGCATCTTCGTCTACACGGGCAGCGTCGCGGCGACGAACGCCGGACCGGCGATCGCGATCTCCTTCGCCATCGCGGGCCTGGCGTGCGCGCTGGCGGCTCTCTGCTACGCCGAGTTCGCCTCGACGGTGCCGGTCGCGGGCAGCGCCTACACGTTCAGCTACGCGACGTTCGGCGAGCTCGTCGCGTGGATCATCGGGTGGGACCTGATGCTGGAGTTCACCGTTGGCGCGGCAGCGCTGGCGACCGGCTTCTCCGGGTATCTCCAGAACGTCCTCGCCGGCACGCCGTTGGAGGTGCCCGCAGCGATCGGGTCGGCCGCCGACGGTGCGGTCGACCTCCCGGCGGTGCTGATCTCGCTCCTTGTGGCCGGCGTCCTGGCCGGCGGCATCAAGCTGTCCAGCCGCGTCAACCAGGTCGTCGTCGCGATCAAGCTCGCCGTCGTCGGGCTCGTGATCGTGCTGGGCATCACCTACATCAAGGCCTCCAACTACACGCCGTTCATCCCGGACAGCATCCCGACCCCGGACAGCGAGGGGTCGTTCTGGAAGACGCCGCTGGTCTCGACGCTGTTCGGCTGGGAGCCCGCGACGTACGGCGTGGCCGGGGTCATCGCGGGGGCCTCGATCGTGTTCTTCGCGTTCATCGGCTTCGACGTGGTCGCCACCACCGCCGAGGAGACGAGGAACCCGCAGCGCAACGTGCCGATCGGCATCCTCGGCTCGCTCGCGATCGTGACGGTGCTCTACATCGCGGTCAGCCTCGTGGTCACCGGCATGCAGAGCTACACCGACATCGACCCCGAGGACGCGGCTCCGCTGGCGACCGCGTTCGACGCCGTCGGCATCACCTGGATCGCCGACGTGATCGCGATCGGCGCCACGATCGGCCTGACCGTGGTCGTCCTGATCCTGATGCTCGGCCAGACCCGGGTCACGTTCGCGATGGCTCGCGACGGGCTGCTCCCCCAGTGGCTCGCCAAGGTCCACCCGCGGCACGGCACGCCGTACCGCGTCACGGCGGTGACCGGCATCGGCGTCGCGCTGCTCTCGGGCTTCGTCGACTTCGCGACTCTGGGCGACCTGGTCAGCATCGGCACCCTGTTCGCCTTCGCGCTCGTCTCGATCGGGGTGCTCGTCCTGCGCCGCACCCGGCCCGACCTGCCCCGCGCGTTCCGCACGCCCGCCGTCGGCGTCGTCGCGACCCTGTCGGTCCTGATGTGCGGCTACCTGATGCTCAACCTCATCGGCGAGACCTGGGTGCGGTTCCTCGTCTGGATGGGCATCGGCCTGCTCGTCTACGCCGTCTACGGCCGCACGCACAGCCGTCTCGTCTCAGGATCCGGGACACCGGAGGTGGCGGAGCGCTGACGGCCCCGCCCGTCTGCGCAGGTCAGGAGCGATTTCCCAGGTTTTCCGGTGGCGCATTAGTTTTGCGGGGCGGCTAACTCTAGTGACTTACTATGGTTACCGCCATGACTCACTCCGAGCTCGTGGCGGACCAGCGGCGCCGGGCCGACCGCGCCCGACAGGTCGCCGACGTCCTGCGGCGCCAGGTCCTCGCCGGCGTCTACGACGACGGCCCCCTCCCCGCCGAACCCGCACTAGTCGCTGAGTTCGGCACGACCCGCAACACGGTTCGAGCGGCCCTCGACCTGTTGCGCGCCGAGGGCCTGGTCGACCGCTGCCCGGGCGTCGGGACCACGGTGGTCAGCCGCAAGCACCACCACGGGCTGGACCGCCTGCTCGGCCTGGCCGAGGTCTTCGACGGCCTCGGCACGGTGCGCAACGAGGTGCGCACGCTCACCGTGACGCGGCCGCCGGCCGCCGTGCGGGACCACCTCCGGCTCGGCCCGGACGACGACGTCGTCTACGTCGAGCGGCTGCGCCACCTCGACGGCGTACCGCTGTCCCTGGACCTCACCTACCTGGTCCCCGACCTCGGCAGCGCGCTCCTGGAGCGCGACCTGGCGGGCAGCGACATCTTCGGCCTGCTCGAGGAGGTCGCCGGCCAACGGCTCGGCCACGCCGATCTCACGGTCGAGGCGGTCAGCGCGGACGCCCACAGCGCCGCGGTGCTCGGCACCCCGCGCCATGCGGCCCTGCTGATGGTCGAGCGGCTGACCCACCTCGAGGACGGCCGACCCGTCGACTTCGAGTTCATCCGCTTCCGCGGCGATCGACTGACGCTGCGGGGCACCACCCGACGCGACCCCCTGGAGGCGTGATGAGCATCCCGACCAAGAAGGCCACGTGCTCCGACGGGACCCAGCAGATCCCGCTCGTCGACCACCGGGCCCAGGTGCCGGTGTCCGTCGACCAGTCCCTGTGCATCGAGGGCTGCAACCTGTGCGTCCAGGTCTGCCCGCTCGACGCGCTCGCGATCGACCCCGAGACCAACAAGGCCTACATGCACGTCGACGAGTGCTGGTACTGCGGCCCGTGCGCGGACCGGTGCCCGACCGGCGCCGTCACCGTCAACATCCCCTACCTGCTGCGCTGAGGAGCCTCCATGAGAATCAACCGACCCGCCCTCGCCGCACTGGCTCTCGGCCTCGTCGCCCCCGGGCTCAGCGCCTGCTCGGTGGCCGGCGCCGACGACGCCGATGACGTGGTGACGATCGGCTACCAGTCGAAGACCATCAACACCGTCACCGCCGGGACCCTGCTGCGGGAGCTCGGCTACTTCGAGGACAAGCTCGAGGAGATCGACCCGGACCTCGAGGTCGACTGGCAGGACTACGACACCGGCGCCCCGATCACCGCCGAGATGCTCGCAGGCAAGATCGACATCGGCTCGATGGGCGACTACCCGCTGCTGATCAACGGCTCGCGGGCCGGCACCGGGGACGACGGGGACTCGATGATCGCCGTCACCGGCTACAACCCGCACGGGGCGCTCAACGGAGTCGTCGTCGGAGCCGACTCCGAGATCGAGTACCTCACCGACCTCGAGGGCAAGTCGATCTCCGCGAGCGTCGGGTCCGCCGGGCACGGCACCCTCGTCCAGGCGCTCGAGGCGGCCGGGATCCACCCCACGAAGGACGTCGCGGTCGAGAACCAGGACCCGCCCGTCGGCGCGTCTTCGCTCCAGGGCGGCTCGGTCGACGCGGTCTCCCAGTTCGTCGCGTGGCCCGGCCTGCTCGCCTTCCGCGACAACGCCCGACTGGTCTACGACGGCGGCCGGCTCGACCTGCCGACCCTGCACGGGACCGTGGTCCGCAACGAGTTCCTCGCGGAGGAGCCGGCGATCGCCCAGGCGTTCGTCGAGGCGCAGGTCGAGGCGACCGACTACCTGCACGACCACCCCCTCGAGGCGGCGGAGATCGTCGCGGAGGAGACCGGGCTCCCGGTGGAGGTGGTCTACCTCTACAACGGCCGCAACGGTGTCTCGACGTTCGACCCGACCATCAACGACGACCAGGTCGCCGCGCTCGAGCACGACCTGCCGTTCCTCGAGTCGATCGGCGTCCTCGAGGACCCGCTCGACCTCGAGGCTTTCGTCGACCCGAGCGTGGTCGAGGAGGTGTACGGCGCCGCGTACGACGCCGAGGTGGCGGACCGGGACAACCCGGCGGCGATCACCGGCACCGACGAGGTCTGCGGCACCGAGGTGACGGACCCGGCGCTCGCCGGTGAGATCTGGGTCGAGGGCGAGGACGACACCCGACCGACCGCGGACCCGGTGTGCCTGCTGCGCAACGCGCAGGCCGTGCTCGCCGACGGTGGCGAGCTTCGCGCGGCGTACGTGCCCGACGCCCTGACCGGCACCCGGTGGTTCGCCGACCGGATGATCTGGCTCCGGGACGGCGACGAGCTCCTGCCGTTCGCGACCCGGGAGTCTGCCGACGACTACGCCGGCGACCACAGTGGCACCCGCGAGCTCACCTGGGACCAGGCGCTCGAGCAGGCCGGCGACCTCGGGGACGCCCGGTGACCGCGGTGGAGGTGGCGGTCGCGGAGGTCGAGCCCGCGGAGGAGACCGGCCAGCTCGTGCCCGCGGCGCCGCCTCGTCGTCGCCGGACGCCTCGTGCGGTCACGGCGCGGCGGTGGGCCGTGCGCCTCGCCTCCGTCGCAACGGCGGTCGGGCTCTGGCACCTGCTCACGGCGCGCGACGTCGAGATGTGGCTCCGCTTCAACCGGCTGCCCGGCCCGGTCGAGGTGTTCGAGGCCTTCCAGGTGCAGCTCGGAAGCTCGCTCTACTACCAGGACCTGGCCCAGAGCGTGGTCCGCATCCTCTCCGGCTTCGCGATCGCCTCGGTCCTCGGCGTAGGGCTGGGCATCCTGCTCGCCCGGTCGCAGTGGGCGTCCGACCTGCTCCAGCCGCTGCTGGAGATCGCCCGCCCGATCCCTGCGATCGCCCTGGTGCCCGTCGCCATCCTCCTGTTCCCGAGCAACGAGCAGGGCATCGTCTTCATCACCGCGACCGCGGCCTTCTTCCCCATCCTCGTGAGCACGCGGCACGCCGTACGGGCGCTGCCGACCGTGTGGGAGGACGCGCTGCTGACGATGGGCGCGGACCGGCGGCACCTGCTCACCTCGGTCGTGCTCCCGGGCATCGTGCCGGGCATCTTCGGAGGCCTCTCGGTCGGCATGGGCGTCGCGTGGATCTGCGTGATCTCGGCCGAGATGATCTCCGGCGACTTCGGCCTCGGCTACCGCACCTGGCAGGCCTACACGATCGTCGACTACCCCAACGTCCTGGTCGGCATGTTGTCGATCGGCGCCATCGGCTGGATCACGTCCGGCTGCGTCGAACTCGTCGGCCGTCGACTGACCCGCTGGCTGTCCTCGGAACAAAGGAGCTCCTCGTGAACCAGCCGACCCCGGCCACCAAGCCGTCCGCCGTCCGCACCGAGGACCTCGCGCTGGGCTACGCCGGCGAGCCGGTCGTCGAGCACCTCGACCTCGACGTCTCCCCCGGCGAGATCCTCGTCGTCCTCGGGCACTCGGGCTGCGGCAAGTCCACGCTGCTGCGGGCGATCGCCGGCCTGGTGCGCCCGATCCGCGGCGAGATCGTCGCCGACGGCCGGACGGTCGAGGGACCGGCGGCCGACCGCGCGCTGGTGTTCCAGGACGACGCCCTCCTCCCCTGGCGGTCCGCCCGTCGCAACGTCGAGCTGCCGCTCGCCGTCCAGGGCGTCCCCCGCCGCGAGCGTCGACGTCGCGCCGAGGAGTGGCTCGCCCGGGTGGGCCTCACCCGCTTCGCCGACCGGCTGCCCGGTCAGCTCTCCGGCGGGATGCGCCAGCGCGTGCAGCTGGCGCGCGCGCTCGCCATCGAGCCCGGACTGATCTGCATGGACGAGCCGTTCGGAGCGCTCGACGCGCAGACCCGGGCCTCGATGCAGCGGCTCCTCATCGAAGCCTGGCGCGCCTCGGGATGCACGGTCGTCTTCGTCACGCACGACGTCGACGAGGCGCTGCTGCTGGCCGACCGCATCGTCGTGCTCGGCCGGCAGGGGATCGTCGGCGAGCACCCGGTGAGCCGTCCCCGCGACCCGGGCGCACCCCCGGGCGCGGAGTTCCGTGCCCGGGTGCTCGCCGACCTGTCGACCACCCGGTCGCTCGCTCCCATCGACGCAGGAAGGGCCGTCGCATGACCACCACGACCATCCCGCCCGTCCACGAGCGCCGCGAGCTGACCTGCGACGTGCTCGTCGTCGGCGGCGGCACCGCCGGCACGATGGCCGCGATCACCGCCGCAGAGGCCGGCGCGAGCGTCGTACTGCTGGAGAAGGCGCACGTGCGGCACTCGGGCGCCCTCGCCATGGGGATGGACGGCGTCAACAACGCGGTCATCCCCGGCAAGGCCAGGCCCGAGGACTACGTCGCCGAGATCACCCGCGCCAACGACGGCATCGTGAACCAGAAGACGGTCTGGCAGACGGCCAGCCGCGGCTTCGACATGGTCAAGCGCCTGGAGAAGTACGGCGTGAAGTTCGAGAAGGACGAGCACAACGAGTACGCCGTCCGGCAGGTCCACCGGTCCGGCAAGTACGTGCTGCCGATGCCCGAGGGCAAGGACGTGAAGAAGGTCCTCTACCGGGTGCTGCGCCAGCGTCACATCCGCGACAAGGTGACGATCGAGAACCGGGTGATGCCCGTGCGCGTGCTGACCGACGGCGGCCGCGCGGTCGGCGCGGTCGGCTTCGACACCCGCTCCGGCGAGTTCGTCACCGTGGCCGCCGGGTCGGTCGTGCTCGCCACGGGCGCGTGCGGCCGCCTGGGACTGCCGGCGAGCGGCTATCTCTACGGCACCTACGAGAACCCGACCAACGCCGGCGACGGCTACGCGATGGCCTACCACGCCGGCGCCGAGCTCAGCGGCATCGAGTGCTTCCAGATCAACCCGCTGATCAAGGACTACAACGGGCCGGCGTGCGCCTACGTCGCCAACCCGTTCGGCGGCTACCAGGTCAACTCCGAGGGCGAGCGGTTCGTCGACTCCGACTACTGGTCGGGACAGATGATGTCGGAGGTCAAGCGGGAGATCGACTCCGCGCGCGGCCCGATCTACCTCAAGCTCAGCCACCTCCCCGACGAGACCCTGACCGAGCTCGAGGGGATCCTGCACCACACCGAGCGCCCGACACGGGGCACGTTCCACGAGGGTCGCGGCCACGACTACCGCACTCACGACGTGGAGATGCACATCTCCGAGATCGGGCTCTGCGGCGGGCACTCCTCCTCCGGGGTGTGGGTGGACGAGAACGCGCAGACCACCGTGCCCGGGCTGTACGCCGCCGGCGACCTGGCGTGCGTGCCGCACAACTACATGATCGGCGCGTTCGTGTTCGGCGAGCTCGCCGGCACGCACGCAGCGGAGCACCACGTGCTCCCGGAGACCCTGCCGGAGGACCAGATCACGGCGGCGCACGAGCTGATCTACGCCCCCCTGCGACGGCCGGACGGTCCGCCGCAGCCCCAGGTGGAGTACAAGCTGCGACGCTTCGTCAACGACTACGTGGCGCCACCCAAGACGGCACGGAAGCTGGAGATCGCGGTCGAGTCGTTCGCCCGGATGGCCGACGACCTCGACGAGATGGGCGCCCGCACGCCGCACGAGCTCATGCGCTGCGCGGAGGTCTCCTTCATCCGCGACTGTGCCGAGCTCGCCGCCCGCGCGTCGATGGTCCGTGAGGAGAGTAGGTGGGGGCTGTACCACGAGCGGGCCGACCTCCCCGAGCGCGACGACGCCAACTGGTTCTTCCACCTCAACGTGCGGCGGCGCGCCGACGGCGCCATGGAGTTCGTCCGGCGTCCGGTCAACGACTACCTCATCCCGGTGCCCGACATCGAGGTGCCGGCACCCGTGGACGTCGGCGTGCTGTCCGTCGTCGAGCCGCAGCAACGGACCCGCGCCGCGCGCCCGTCGGGTGCGGCCGCGGACGCCGAGGCCCCGCGGTCCCCGCGGATCCTCGAGCTCCTCGAGCTCGCCGAGTCGGGTCCCACCGCGGCGGAGCTCGAGCCGTTCCTGACCGACCCGGAGGCGGAGGTCCGCCGTACCGCGGTGACGACGGTGACCGAGGTCGTGCCCGCCGGCACCGGCCTCCTGCTGGCGAAGGCCCTGGTCGACGACGACGAGGACGTACGCCGCGCCGCGGCCACCGCACTGCGCGAGCTGGTCGAGGTGCTGCCCGCCGAGCCGGCGCTCGCCGAGGCGCTCGGGCCGGCCCGGACGAGCGGCGACGCCCTCGTCCGGGCCGTGGTCCTCGATACGCTGAGGGCCCTGGAGCTCGGCGACGCCCCGTTGTTCCGCGAGGCCCTGGGCGACCCCGACCACCGGCCGCGGCTGCAGGCAGTGCGTGGCCTGGTCGCGCACGACGACGTCACAGGGGTGGCCGCCGCCGCCGGAGATCCCGAGCGCGAGGTCCGGGTCGCTGCCGCCCTCGGCCTCGGCCGGCTGGGAGCAGCCGATCCGGAGGGACTGGACGCGCTGGTGCGCCTCGCCGCGGACGACGAGCTGCTCGTCCGCGCGGCGGCTCTCGAGGCGGCGGCAGGCGCTCGCGGCGCCGCCGGTCTCGACCGACGATGCGCCGACGCGCTGGCCGACCCGGCGTGGCAGGTCCGCACCGGGGCGGCGCGCGGCCTCGGCGGCTGTGCCGAGGACATCGCCGTCCCGGCCCTTCTCACCGCGATCGCCGACCCGCATCTCGACGTGCGCAAGGCGGCGGTGATCGCGCTCGCGGGCTGGACGAGCCGGCCGGACGTGCGCGACGCGCTCGAGATCGCGACCAAGGACACCGACGCCGACGTGCGCGGCTATGCCCGGAGGCAGCTTCGCGAGGCTGTATAGTCGCCTAATCCAGTCGACATACTGATCTAGCGAGGATGGAGAGCCCGGCATGAGCCGTTCCGGCCGACGACCACGGATCCTGATCGTCGGTGCCGGAGCTGCCGGCACCCTGACCGCGCTCCACCTCACCCGGGAGGCGAGCCGGCGGTCGACTCCGGTCGAGGTCGTGCTCGTCGACCCCGCCGACCGCTGGGCCCGCGGCACCGCGTTCGGCACCACGGACGACCAGCACCTGCTCAACGTGCCGGCCTCGGGGATGAGCGCGCTCCCGCAGGACCCGAGCCACTTCCTCTCCTGGCGCCAGCGGCGCGGGCTCACCGCCGACGGCTACAGCTTCGTGCCCCGCCGCGACTGGGCGTGCTACCTCGACGACACGCTCGTCGAGGCCCTGCGACAGGCCGAGGGCGAGGTCGCTGTCGACCATCGACGCACGCGTGCGGTCGCCGTACGGCGCGACGAGCGCGGGGCAGCCGTGACGACGGCCGCCGGCGAGGAGATCACGGCCGACGCGGTCGTCGTCGCCACCGGGCTGCCGAGCGCGGGCCACCACTGGGCGCCGCCGAGCCTGCGCGACTCCGCCTTCTACGTCCCCGACCCGTGGGCGCCCGGCGCGCTCGACGTCGTACGGCGCGACCGCGTCGCGCCTCCCGGCGTCCTGCTCGTCGGAGCCGGGCTGACGATGGTCGACGTCGTGCTCACCCTCACGGCGGACGACCGCGCCGACCGGGTGCTGCACGCGGTCTCCCGGAGCGGCCGGCTCCCGCACGCCCACGCTCCGGCGCTGCGGCCGGTCGCGATCCCCGACGTCGCGGAGTGGGGCACCACGCTGGCCGAGATCCGCGCGCACGCCGCCGAGCACGTCGCGGGCGTCCGGCGCACGACCGGCGACTGGCGACCCGCCGTGGACGGGCTCCGGTTCCAGGTCGCCACGCTGTGGGACAGGCTCGACGAGGCCGACCGGGACACGTTCCTGGCCGAGGACGCCGGTGGCTGGAACGTGCTCCGCCACCGGATGGCGCCGTCCTCGGCCGCCGTCGTCGAGGGGCTGCGCGGGAGCGGCCGACTCGCGCTCGGCACCGGGCAGGTGCGCTCGGCGCGGCCGCTCCCGGAGGGCGGCCTCCGCGTGACGGTCGGCGACGGCGGCGCCGAGCGGACGCTGGACGTCGGGTGGGTCGTCAACTGCACCGGCCCCCGTCTCGACGTGCGCACCCTCGGCAACCGCTTCCTCGACGACCTCCTCCGGCCGCGCGACGAGGGTGCCCTCGCCGTCCCGGCGACCGCCGGCATGGGCGTCTGTACGGCGAACGGCCGGTTGGTCGACGAGCACGGCAGCGCTGCGGCGCCGCTGTGGACCCTCGGCGCCCTGCGCCGCGGCGAGCTGTGGGAGTCCACGGCCGTGCCGGAGATCCGCAGCCAGGCGCTCGCGCTCGCCACCGACGTCCTGGACGCCGTCGCCCCGCTCCCCCGCCGCCTCGAGGACGGGCGCTTGGTGCCGGGCACGCACCCGATCGCCCGGCCGCGTGACCCGCTCGGCCTGCCGCTGTCGACCACCGCCGAGGCCGCGGCCGCCTACAACGCCGGCCTGGAGCGGGTGATGCTGCTCAAGTCCGGCGGCGAGGACCTGATCCGCCAGGCCGCCGAGCTCGACCCGGGCTTCGCGCTGGCGCACGCCGCGCTGGCGATGCTCGGCCACGAGGCGGGGGCCGCGGCCGACGTACAGGCGTCCCTCGCCGCGGCCCGCAAGGCGATCCGCAAGCGGGGCGACGACCGCGAGCGAAGCCTGGTCGACGTGGTGGGCCGCCGCGTGCGGGACCCGCGCGGGTCGGGGGCGCGCGCCCTCCGCCGCCACATCGGGGAGCACCCTCGGGACGTGCTGGCCGTCTCCGCAGCGGTCCCGACGATCGCGTTCTCCGGCATCATCGACGTCCAGCGGGAGGCGTGGGAGGTCGTCGAGGGCCTGGCGCCGGCGTACGGCGACCACTGGTGGTACATCTCGCTGCTCGCGTTCACGCGGCAGGACCAGGGCCGGTTCGACGAGGCGGGACTGCTCGCCGAGAGCGCGCTGTCGTGCGAGCCCGCCTCGGGGCACGCCGTCCACGCCCAGACCCACGTGCTCTACGAGACGGGTCAGCACGCGACCGGCCAGGAGTGGCTGGACCACTGGGTCGCCGGCAGCGGGCGGTCGGCCAGCCATCGCGCCCACTTCTCGTGGCACGCCGCGTTGCACGAGCTGGCCCTCGGCGACACCGAGGCCGTGCGTCGCCGCTACTACTCGCAGCTCGCGCCCCCGGCCGTCACCGGCGTGCGCGCGCTCGTCGACACCGCTTCCCTGCTGTGGCGCTGGCAGGTCACGACCACCGCCTGGGACGACACGGAGGTGCCCGTGCCGCCGATCGACCCCGTGCTCGAGGCGATCGGGGACGACCTGCTCGACCGGCCCGGCACGCCCTTCACCGCCCTCCACGCCGCCCTCGCCCACGCCGCCAGCGGCGACCACCGCCGTCTCGCCGCCCTCGCAGCGCGGTGCCGGCGGGCGCGGCAGTCGCCGACCCGCACGGTCGTCGCGCCGTTCTGCGACGCCCTGCTCCAGGCAGGCGACCGCCGGTGGGACGAGGCGGCACAGGGGATCTCCGCCCTGCTACCGCACCTGGTCACGGTCGGCGGGTCGCTCGCCCAGCGGGAGGTGGTGGAGGAGACGCTCCTGCTGTGCCTGCTCAACGCGGGCCGGGCCGCCGAGGCCAGGGCGGTGCTCGACGCGCGTCTCGACCGGCGCCCGTCGCCTCTCGACCGGCAGCGCACCGGCGCGCTCTCCACCCCTGCTCCTGCCTGAGCGAACGCCTCGACCGGTCAGGTCGGGCCGCCCGCGGCCGATGACGGTGGTGAGGAGGAAGGAGACAGCGATGGACACCCTCACCCTGCGGATCGCGTTCGGCGTGGTCGCCCTGTGCGTCCTCGTCCTGTTCTTCGTCGCGACCTACCGCCCGACCCGGTCCGCCTACAGCGGCTGGTGGTGCGTCTCGCTCGCCGTCTTCCTCACCAGCGCGGTGCTCTTCCTGCTCAACGGCACCCCCGTGCAGGTGGTCGCCAACCCCCTCGGCAACGCCTGTGCGGTCTTCGGCGCGACCGGTGTCTGGGCCGCGGCGCGGTCTCTCCGCTCGCTCGAGGTGCCGCGTCGCGCGATGGTCGCCGCGCCAGCGGTCGTGCTCGTCGCGTCGCTGCTCGACGACCCGGCGAACGACGTCTGGACCGGCGGCCCGTTCTTCCTCTCCGGGATGGCGCTGGGCTTCGCCCTGGCGGCGCGCGAGCTCTGGCTGGTGCGCCGGGGAGCCACCCCCGAGGGGGCGAGCGGAAGCCAGCGGAGCGTGGCCGTCGCCTCCCTCTTCGCGATCTCCTCCGTCACCGCCGCGTTCTACGTGCTCCGCGGGGCGATGCTGGTCGCGGTGGGTCCGGAGCACCCCGCGTTCGCCTACGCGTTCGGCTCCCAGGTCACGACCCTGCTCACGATGATGATGCTGGTCGTGGTGACCTTCAGCATGGCGCTGCTCGGCCACGAGCAGCAGACCAGCGAGCTGCGCGTCCGCGCGACGCACGACGGCCTCACCGGGCTGCTCAACCGCGCGACCTTCCTCGAGCACGCCGAGCTCGCCTTCCGCGCTCGGCCCGACGGCGGCACCGAGGGCGCCGTGATGGTCGCCGACCTCGACGGCTTCAAGTCGCTCAACGACGACTTCGGTCACGCCGTCGGCGACCACGCGCTCACGATCTTCGGCACCGCCTGCCGCGAGGTCGTCGGCGACCACGGGGTGGTCGGCCGGCTCGGCGGTGACGAGTTCGCCCTGCTGCTGGCCGACGGCTCCCGCGCTGAGCTGGTCGCCGGTGCGATCAGCCGCCGCTTCCGCGCCGGCATCGACGACGGCCCGCGGACCACGATCAGCTTCGGCATCGCCCAGATCGACCGCGGCATCGGCGTGAGGGACACGATCATCCGGGCCGACGTCGCGCTCTACCAGGCCAAGGCCGCGGGCCGCGACCGCGCGGTGCGCTACGAGCCCACGCGGGTCGAGGCGATCCGGGTCTGACCGACCGCGGCAACCGCTGGATCCTGTTCCCAACCGGACCGCACCCCCACGGCATCTGACAGGGTGACCGAGGAAGGGACGGACGGATGACACGACCACCCACCGACGAGGACTTCGCCGAGCTGGTGCACGCCTGCTGGGCAGGCCTCTACCGAACGGCGTACCTCATGCTGGGCGACGCCGCCGATGCAGAGGACCTCGTCCAGACGGCGCTCGCGAAGACCTACGCCAACTGGCGGAAGGTGCGCAGCCTCGAGGCCGCACCGGGCTACGCCCGCACCACGATGGTCAACACGGCCAGCTCGTGGTTCCGGAAGAAGTCCTGGCGCAACGAGCTGCCCACCGAGACGCTTCCCGACACCGCGCACGCCCCGGGCGCGGCCGATCCGGCCGACCGCCCGACCCTGATGGACGCGCTCGCGCAGCTGCCGCCCCGGCAGCGTGCCGTGATCGTCCTCCGCTACTACGAAGACCTCAGCGTGGCCCAGGTCGCCACCGCCCTCGGGATCACCGACGGCACGGTGAAGAGCCAGACCTCGGCCGCGATCGACCGCCTCCGCGCCCTGCTGGGCGACCCGGAGCTGTCCGCCCTCCCGATCGGAGCGACCAATGCCTGACCTCCGCGAGCTGCTCACCCGTGAGGCCGAGGGCCTCGACGTCCCCGCGCCCCCCACCGGCGACGTGCTCTCCCGCGGCAAGGGCGTACGGCGCCGCCGACGCGTCGTCGCGGGCGCTGCCGCTGTGGCGGCCGCCGCCGTGGTCGGCGGCGCCGCCGTGCTCGGCCTCGGAGGGGGCTCGGACACCGATCTCGACACGGCCGGCATGCCCGAGCCGATGGTGGGGCCGGTGTTCACGGTCGGCACCACGCTCTACTACGGCGACGCGCTCGACACGGCCGAGATCGACGACAAGGCCGTGAAGTCGATCTTCTACACGTCCGCGGGCGTCGTGGTCCGCCACGGTGACAACTCCGCCAGCGACGGCGGCGGCCCCCAGCGGTTCTCCCTGGTCCAGGAGGACGGGAGGGTGACGAGGCTCGACCTGGTCACCGAGGACACGGTGCACGCGACCGACTCCGACCAGCCCTACGTCGCCTACGGCGAGAACGTCGACGGCACCCTCGAGGTGGTCCTCTACGACGTCGCCGCGGACCGCGAGGCGGCGCGGGTCGACGTGGGTCCCACGTCCGAGGGCTGGTTCCCCGTCTCGCTCGACGGCGACACGATCTTCGTGATGAACGGCTACGAGGGCGCGGTGAAGGTCGTTGACTGGCGGACCGGTGACGTCTCGGCGTCCGAGGTCCTCAGCTCGGTGTGGGAGGCCCACGGCGGCTACCTGGGCGACCACGAGGACGACGTGCCGGTCGTCCGCGACGGCCGGACGGGCGAGGTGGTCCTCAGGGGCCCGGCCGGTGGCGGCTACTTCGAGGTGTCCCCCGACGGCCGCTACGCCGGCCTCGTCGACGAGGAGGCGGAGATGGACGGCGAGCAGCCCGGCTACGTCGTCTACGACATCGCGACGGGCAGCTCGGTGACCATCGATGGCATGGCCTTCGACTTCGGCTGGACGCCGGACAGTGACCTGTTCAAGGTCGAGGACGATCTCGTCACGACGTGCGACACGGCGACCGGCAGCTGCACGGAGACCGAGGTCGACCTCCCCGAGGGCGTCGGCGAGATCCCCATGGGCACGACCTGTCGGTCCGTGGTGGGCAAGCCAGGTTCGGTCTGCGACGAGCCGAGCGGGCCGCAGCCGCCCGAGGTCCGGCTGGGCGGCCGCTCCTACGAGTCCTGAGGACCCTGCGGCAGCGCCTCAGCGCAGGTGCTGCCGCAGGAACCGCCCGGTCCGCTCCATGGAGGCGAAGAACTGCGGACCGAAGGCGTGCTCCTCGCCCTCGTAGACCTCGAACGTCACGTCGACTCCTGCCCGTTCCATCAGCCGCGTCGTCTCGTGGCTCCAGCGGATCGGGCAGGAGTCGTCGGACGTCCCGTGGTGGATCAGCACCGGCTCGGTGATCTCGTCGAAGTAGGTCCGCGCGCTGATGCCCTCCCAGAACTCCGGGTTGGCGCGCGGCGCGCCGTACCTCCGCACGATCTCGTCGGCGATCCCCTGCCGGGAAGGGTCGGGAGCGATCCACCGCTCGTAGTTGTCGACGGCGTCGGAGCTGACCGGCGCCCAAACCACCCCGGCGTCGACGAGCCCCGGCTGCGCGGTGAGCACGTTGTAGACGACGCCGCCTCCCATCGAACGGCCGCCGACCGCGACGCGCTCGTCGTCGACCGGGCCGTCCCACCTGCGCAGCGCGCGGACGGCGTTGATCACGTCCTCGGTGTAGCCCATCCGGAGGTCGAGCTCGCCGAGCCGGGTGTCGGACGACCCTGCGTGGTTGCGGTAGTCGACGTGGAGCGCGACGTAGCCCTGGCTCGCGAACCACTCGCGCTCGCGGGTCATCCCCTGGCCGTTCACGTAGTAGTCGGGGTCGATGTAGCCGTGGGCGAGCACGATCGCCGGGAACGGGCCGTCGCCCTTCGGCACCGCGAGCCGACCGGAGATGGTGAGACCGTCGCCGCGGTAGGTGACCTCGTACTGGGTCTGGTCGGCCGTCTCGAGGACGACGGGTCCGAGCCGCAGGCCGCGGCCGTCGTACCGCTGCTCCATCAGCGCGGGGATGCTGACCGGGTGCGGCCGCTCGCTCGGTGCGGAGGTCGGCGACTCCTCGGCCGGGCTGCTCGGCTCCGGCGAGGCCGGCGGCGCGGCGGAGCCGTCGGACGGCGTCGGTACGGCGTCCGGGTCCTCTGTGGCGGTCGTGCACGCCGTCAGCACCAGCCCGAGCACGACGGCCGGAATCATCCGCAGCACGCACCCAGTCTGCACCCGGGTTCCAGCGGCGGAAGCAACCTCCGGGCGTCGCCGCGCGTCCCTGATGCGTGAACCCCAACCGAGAACTAGGTGGAACGATGTCCCGACTGCTTGCCGTCCTCGCCGGCGCGCTGATGTGCCTGACCCTCACGAGCGCCCCCGCCGTCGCCGAGGAGGAGGGCTCGAACCTCACCCGGCGCGCCCACCACTTCGCGAACAAGTGGTTCGCCCACGTGGCGGACGGCGAGTGGGCGTGGGTGCGCCGCAGCACCAACACGCGCAACATCCCGATGAGCCAGGTCAGGAAGTTCGGCGAGATCGAGCTGGACAGCTGCTACAAGCGGCCCGACTTCGGCGGCGAGCCGCAGAAGCCGCACCTGCGCTACTGCTTCGCCGGCGGCGCGGAGTGGAAGGTCATCCGCCTCGACAACGGCTGGCTGCGGATGAAGGACGTCAACTGGTACCACTGATGCGTCAGAGCGCGTCGGCGCCACCCTCGAGCAGCTTCACGAAGCCGGCCTCGTCGAGCACCGGCACGCCGAGCTGCTCGGCCTTGTCGGCCTTCGAGCCCGCGTTGTCACCGACGACGACGTAGTCGGTCTTCTTCGACACCGAACCGGCGGCCTTCCCGCCGCGGGCGAGGATCGCCTCCTTGGCCGAGTCGCGGCTGAAGCCCTCGAGAGAGCCGGTGACAACCACGGTCAGGCCCTCGAGGGTGCGCGGCACGGACTCGTCGCGCTCGTCGGCCATGGCGACACCGGCGGCCTGCCACTTGTCGACGATCTCGTTGTGCCAGTCGACCTTGAACCACTCGATGACGGCCTCAGCGATCGTCGGACCCACGCCCTCGGCGGCGGCCAGCTGCTCCTCGCTGGCGGCGCGGATCGCGTCCATGGACCCGAACTCCGTCGCCAGCGCGCGGGCAGCCGTGGGGCCTACGTGCCGGATGGAGAGCGCCACCAGCACCCGCCACAGCGGGACCTGCTTGCGGGTCTCGAGGTTGCCGAGGAGCCCGACGGCGTTGGCGGTGAGCTGCGGCCCCTCCTCGTTCTTCTTCGGCGCACGGGTGAAGAGCGGCGCCCGCAGCAGGCTCTCCGCGGTGAGGTCGAAGACGTCGCCCTCGTTGACGACGACTCCGGCCTCGACGAGGGCGTAGGCCGCCTCCGACCCGAGGCCCTCGATGTCGAAGGCACCCCGGCTGGCGACGTGGTAGACCCGCTCGAGCACCTGAGCGCGGCAGCTGCGGTGGTTGGGGCACCGGAGGTCCTTGTCGCCCTCCTTCTGCTCGGCGAGCGTGGTGCCGCAGGAGGGACACTCAGTCGGCATCTCCCACTCGGGCAGGCCCTCGGGGCGCAGCGGCAGCACCGGCCCGAGGATCTCGGGGATCACGTCGCCGGCCTTGCGCAGGATCACGGTGTCACCGGGCCGGACGTCCTTGCGCCTCACCTCGTAGGCGTTGTGGAGCGTGGCCCGCTCGACGGTCGAGCCGGCCACCTTGGTGGGCTCCATGACGCCGTACGGCGTGACCCGCCCGGTGCGACCGACGTTGACGCGGATCTCGAGGAGCTTGGTGTTGACCTCCTCGGGCGGGTACTTGTAGGCGATCGCCCAGCGCGGCGCCCGGCTGGTGGAGCCGAGACGACGCTGGAGCGCGATGTCGTCGACCTTGATCACGACGCCGTCGATCTCGTGCTCGGTGACGTCGTGCCGGTGCTCGCCGTAGTGACCGACGAACTCCTTGACCTCGTCGAGCGTGGGCAGCACCCGGACGCGGTCGCTGGTCGGCAGGCCCCACGCGCGCAGCGCGTCGTAGGCGTGTGACTGGGCGACCGGCTCGAATCCCTCGCGCGCGCCGATGCCGTGGCACACCATGCCGAGGTCGCGGCTGGCAGTCACCCGCGGGTCCTTCTGCCGCAGCGAACCGGCTGCGGAGTTGCGGGGGTTGGCGAACATCGGCTTGCCGGCCTCGACCAGCGAGGCGTTGAGCTTGTCGAAGGCCTCGATCGAGAGGAACACCTCGCCGCGCACCTCGACCAGGTCCGGGACAGGGAACTCGTCGGAGGGCGTCAGCCGGTGGGGGATGACGCCGATCGTCTTGACGTTGGGCGTGACGTCCTCTCCCGTGCGCCCGTCGCCGCGGGTGAGCGCGCGGACCAGCCGGCCGCCCTCGTAGAGCAGGTTGATCGCCAGGCCGTCGACCTTGAGCTCGCACAGCAGCGCAGGCTCGCTGACGCCGTCACGGGCGAGCCGTGCGTACCACGAGTCGAGCTCCTCGAACGAGAACGCGTTGTCGAGGCTCTCCATGCGCTGGAGGTGGTCGACCGCGGTGAACTCGGTGGAGAAGGTGCCCCCGACCTTCTGCGTGGGGCTGTCGGGCGTCTGGAGCTCGGGGAACTGCTCCTCCAGCTCGTTGATGCGCCGCCACCTCGCGTCGTACTCGGCGTCGGAGAGGGTCGGCGCGTCGAGCACGAAGTAGCGCCAGCGCGCGTCCTCGATCTCCTCGGCCAGGAGCCGGTGCTCCTCGCGGGCCTCGCTGGTCGCGGTCGTCACCGGGTCGCTCATGAGGGCCATCTTGCCGTCTTCCGCCGACATCGGCGCGCCCGACCCGGCCCGCTGTCGGTGCCGACCGGCAGGGTCTGTCACATCCCCCGGCGCGGCGGTGTCCTATCTGCGAACGGGCGCCGGAAAGGACTTGCACGAAACGAAACAGTTCCGTACTCTCTCTTGAAACGAAACCGTACCGTTCTATCGATCGAGGTGTCTCGCCATGTCCCCGAAGAAGGCCCTGACCGCCGCCGCGTCGCACCTGCGACCCCGCGTCGAGGGCGAGCGGGAGCAGGAGATCCTCGACGCGACGCTCGACGTCCTGGCGGAGTTCGGCTACGACCGGCTCACGATGGACGCCGTCGCCGCGCGGGCCAAGGCGTCGAAGGCGACGCTCTACCGGCGTTGGAGCGACAAGGCGAGCCTCGTCATCGACGCGCTGATGTCCCAGAAGGAACCCAGCACCGTCCCCGACACGGGCTCCCTGCGGGGTGACCTGATCGCCAGCTACTGCGGCATGGGCGGCATGACCGACGAGCACCAGATGGCGGTGCTCGGCAGCGTGATGACCGCCGTCAGCCGTGACCCGGAGTTCGCCGCGGCCTGGCGCCGTGACTTCATCGGGCCGAAGGTCGCGATCAACGACGCGATCTTCGCGAAGGCCGTCGAGCGGGGTGAGATCGCCGAGGACACCGATCTCGACCTGCTCGGGCCCTGTCTGCCGGCGATCGTCCTGCACCGCCTGTTCTTCCTCGGCGAGCACCCCACCGAGGAGTCCATCACCAAGGTCATCGACCAGGTGATCCTCCCTGCCGCCACCCGCGGCTGAGCACCACTCCCCTCCCTCACACCCACGAAGGATTCTCATGACCAACGTCGAATCGCTCGACCCTGCGGACGTGACCGCGTCCGTCGTCGAGCCGCCCGTCGAGAAGGTGCAGCACCCAGGCCTTGCCCTGGTGCTCATCCTCGTCGCGCAGCTGATGGTGGTGCTCGACGCCACCATCGCCAACATCGCGCTCCCCTACATCGGCGCCGACCTCAACATCTCCCAGGCCAACCTGACCTGGATCGTGACCGGCTACGCGCTGGCGTTCGGTGGTCTCCTGCTGCTCGGTGGCCGTCTCGGCGACCTCTACGGCCGCCGTCTCCTGTTCATGACCGGTCTCACGGTGTTCGCCGTGGCCTCCCTCCTGGGTGGCCTCGCCCAGAACGAGGCACTGCTGCTCGGGGCCCGTGGCCTCCAGGGCCTCGGTGCCGCGCTCGCCGCTCCCGCGGCGCTCGCCCTCATCACCACGACGTTCCCGGCGGGCCCGGAGCGCAACCGCGCGATGGCGGCCTACGCCACGATGTCCGGCATCGGCGCCGCGATCGGCCTGATCCTCGGCGGCTGGCTCACCGGCATGGACTCGCCCCTCGGCGTCGACGGATGGCGGCTGACGTTCCTCATCAACGTCCCGATCGGCCTGCTCGCGGCCGCGGCCGCGCCGCGCGTGCTCAAGGAGTCCGAGCGGCACACCGGCTGGCTCGACGTCCCGGGCGCCATCACCGGCACCGTGGGCCTGCTCGGCATCGTCTTCGGCCTCTCGCGGGCCGGCGAGGAGGCCTACGGCTGGGACCACTGGCAGACCATCTCCTCGCTGGTCGTCGGCGCCGTCCTGCTGGTCGTGTTCGTGTTCATCGAGTCGCGGGTCGACCACCCGCTGCTGCCGATGCGGATCTTCGCCAACCGGACCCGGGCGACGAGCTTCGTCGCGATGATGATCGCGCCGGCTGCGATGTTCGCGATGTTCTTCTATCTGAGCCTGTTCATCCAGCAGGTGATGGGCTTCAGCCCGCTCGAGGCCGGCTTCGCGTTCCTGCCGTTCTCGTTCGGGATCGTCATCGGTGCCGGTGTCGCCTCCAACCTGGCCGGTCGGATCGACCCGCGCTACCTGGCGGGCATCGGGACCCTGCTCGCCGCGATCGCGCTGTTCATGTTCTCGCGGATCACGATCGACGACTCCCCGGCCGGCGCTCTGCGCTCCGTCACCGAGGGCTCGGTCAGCACGAGCTACTGGGCCGACGTGTTCCCGTTCGTCGCCCTGATGGCGGTCGGCATGGGCATGGTGTTCGTGCCCCTCACGCTGACGGCCGTGCACCACGTGCAGGCGGAGGACTCGGGCATCGGCTCCGGTGTCCTCAACACGATGCAGCAGGTCGGTGGCGCGCTCGGTCTGGCCACGCTGAGCACCGTGGCGCTGCACTACATCAACGACACCTCCGAGACCGCCGCCGGACCGATCGCCCAGGCGGCGACCGACCCCTCGCTCGTCCAGCAGGCCGTGTTCAACGTGTCGTTCACCGAGGGCGCTACCCATGCGTTCCTGGTGGGCTCGTTCATGATGCTCGCCACTTCGGTGATCATCTGGATCTTCCTCAACGTCAAGCACACCGAGCTGGCGACGGATGGTCCCGAGGGCGGCGTCCACGTGGGCTGATCCCCACCGCGTCACCCGCTGACGGCCCGCGCCCCGACCAGGGGGTGCGGGCCGTCGCACGTCCCGGGTGACTGCGACCCGCGAGTCCGGGTACCGCTCTTGTCGTGCCGTGACACCAACACGAGGAGCTGAGCACCGTGGACATACTGCACCGGCATCATCACAAGGACACCGACGTCGTCACCGAGGACCGCACCGGAACTCACCAGCGTGACGTCGTCCACGAGCGCCGCGCCCACGAGGCGCACGCGCACGAGCGGTTCGGAGGCGTCAACATCGGCGCCGCGTTCGCCGGGTGGCTGGTGGCCATCGCGCTGACCGTGCTGCTGACGAGCATCGTCGGCGCCGTCGCGTCGGCGATCGGTGAGAACACGAACTTCACCCAGTCCGACGCGCAGCGCGAGGCCAACACGATCGGCATCGCCGCCGCGGTCACCCTGGTCGTCGTGATGGCGCTCGCCTACTTCTTCGGCGGGTACGTCGCCGGCCGCATGTCGCGGTTCGACGGCGCGAGGCAGGGCATGGCGGTCTGGGTCATCGGACTGCTGGTCACCATCGTGGCCGTCGTGCTGGGCGTCGTCTTCGGCAACGAGTACAACGTGCTCGACCGGGTCGACCTGCCGCGCATCCCGATCCCGACCGACACCGCGACCTGGGGCGGCGTGATCGCCGGGGTCGCGCTCCTGGTCGTCACCCTGCTCGCCGCACTCGCTGGCGGCAAGGCCGGCCACAGCTACCACAACCGCGTCGACCGGGCGGCCTTCGGCTGACCACCGGAGCTGACCTGTCGACACTGAACGTCAAGGCTGAACGTCGAAGGGGCCGAGTCGGCGCGTGATCACGCGCCGGCTCGGCCCTTCTGGCGCGTGAAGACGAGCCGACTCGGCCCCTCCCACGCGTGAAGACGGGCCGGCTCGGCGTGGTCAGACCCGGGCGGCCTGGAGGGCCCGCTCGACCGCCTGCACGAAGGCGGGGACGTCGTCGGGCTTGCGGCTGGTGATCAGGAAGTCGTCGACCACGACCTCCTCGTCGACCCAGCTGGCGCCCGCGTTGCGGAGGTCGTCGGCAAGGCTTGCCCAGCTCGTGACCCGACGGCCCTCCACCACACCGGCGGAGACCAGGAGCCACGGGCCGTGACAGATCGCCGCGACGGGCTTCCGCTCCGCAGCGACCTTGCGCACGATCGTCTGCGCCTTGTCGTTCATCCGGAGGTGGTCGGCGTTCACGGTCCCGCCCGGCACGATCAGGGCGTCGAGCCGGTCGACGTCGATGTCGGCGAACGAGCCGTCGACCTCGACCTTCTGCGTCGGGTTCACGTCGCCCTCGGCCGCCTGGATCGGCTCACCGTCGGCGGAGTAGACCCGCACCTCGGCACCGCCCTCGCGCAGCATGTCCCTCGGCCCGACCAGCTCGGGTTCCTCGAAGTAGTCCGTCGCGATGATCGCCACGCGCTTGCCGGTCAGGTGGGTCATGGGGTGTCTCCTCAGGGGGTGGTGAGTGTCCCCCGCCCGGTACCCGCCGGCCGCCACGCCAGTCCGCGGACCCGGCCCCGACCCGACTCAGCCCGGAGAGCTCGCGCTGGGCGTCGGCTCCGGTACGTCGAGCTCGGGCGTGCCCTCGTCGGTCACCGCCCAGAACACGAGCGCACCGATGACGGCCAGGGCCACCAGCGCCACGACGACCCCGAAGACGGGCGAGCCCTCCTGTTGGTACATGGGCCCATCCTCTACGAGAAGGCGGCCGCGACCGAGCGGCAGGTCTCCAGGGCGCGGCGCGCCCAGCCCTCGCTGGCAGCGGCGAGTCCGCAGGCCGGGGTGATGACCAGGCGGTCCGCGACCTCGCCGGGGTCGAGGCCGAGCATGTCGAGCCAGCGCTGGACGCGCTCGACGTGCTCCTTGTCGCCGGGCGGCACCGGCGGCTCGGTCGTGGGCACGATGCCGAGCCCGACGCGCAGCCCCGCCTCCAGTGACTCCGCCAGCGCGTCGTGCCCGGACGCGTCGAGGAGGCCGAGGTCGACCATCAGCCCCTGCGCGCCCGCGTCGCGCAGCAGCGCGAGCGGGGCTCCCGCGGCGCAGCAGTGGACCCACGGCTCGGCACCGGCGTCACGGACCGCGGCCAGCAGCTCCTCGACGGCCGCGCTCGCCTCGGGCGGGTGGACCGTGCGGTGCTTGCCGAACCCCGAGGCGGTGGGCACCGCCCCCGCCATCACCGCGGGCAGCGCGGGCTCGTCGACCTGCACCACCAGCCGGTCGACGCCGGACAGGCGGCGCCGTACGTCGCGGACGTGGTCGGCGACGCCGAGGGCGAGTGCCTGGGCCAGCTCGCGCCGGGCGCCGTGGTCGGCGAGCAGCTTGTCGCCCCGCGGTCGTTCGACGGTCGCCGCGAGCGTCCATGGCCCCACCACTTGGATCTTGAAGGCGCCGGCGTAGCCCGTGGCCTGCTCCTCCACGGTGTCGAGGTCCTGGGCGAGCAGGCTCCGGGCGCGACGCTGGTCGAGCGCAGGCGCGCCGGAGGTGCCGGTCAGCCGCCAGCCGGCCGGCTGGAGGTCGGCGTCGAGCTCGGTGACCAGTCCGACGGTGCGGCCGACCATCCCGGCGGTCGCGCCGCGTCCGGGCACCTCGGGCAGGAACGGGAGCCCCGGCTCGTGCGCGCCGAGCTCACCCAGCACGACGCTGAGCGCCTCGTCGAAGGCGCGCTGGTCGGTCCCCGGGAAGGAGCCGACCCCGGTGGAGAGCGGGCCCGGCATCAGACGAGCGCGGCTCGGTCGGTGGCGGTGATGGTCGCCGAGCCGACCACGCGAGTGCCGTCGTAGATCACCGCTGCCTGGCCGGGTGCGATGCCCGACGCGGGATCGATCAGGTCGATCTCCATGGTCTCGTGACGGCCGCGGCCGGCCTCCTCGACCACCGAGGAGACCGACACCACTGCCCGGTGCTCGGCGCCGTGGGCGCGCAGCTGCACGGTGACGCCCGGCCCCTCCAGGCGGCTGCCGTCGGGCAGGGCCGCGCCGCACCAGCGGGGGCGGTCGGCGCGGATGCGGGCGACCGCCAGGTGCTCACGCGGGCCCACGGTCACGGTGCCGGACACCGGCTCGATGTCGAGCACGAACCGCGGCTTGCCGTCCGGAGCCGGTCGTCCGAGCCGCAGGCCCCGGCGCTGGCCGATCGTGAACCCGTAGGTGCCGTCGTGCCGGCCGAGCACCTCGCCCGAGGCCTCGTCGACGATGTCGCCGCCGTGGTTGGGGGCGCGGTCGCCCAGCTTCTCCCGGAGCCAACCGGCGTTGTCACCGTCGGCGACGAAGCAGATGTCGTGGCTGTCCGGCTTGTCGGCGACGAGCAGCCCGCGCGCCGCGGCCTCGCGGCGTACGTCGGACTTCGGCGTGTCGCCGAGCGGGAACAGCGAGTGGCGCAGCTGCCGCTCGTCGAGCACGCCGAGCACGTAGGACTGGTCCTTGCCGCGGTCGACCGCGCGGTGCAGCTCGACGCCCTCGGGGCCGCTCTCGAGCCGCGCGTAGTGGCCGGTGACCACGGCGTCGAAGCCGAGCGCGAGCGCGCGGTCGAGGACGGCGGCGAACTTGATCTTCTCGTTGCACCGCAGGCAGGGGTTGGGCGTCTGGCCGGCCGCGTAGGTGTCCATGAAGTCCTCGACCACGTCCTCGTGGAAGCGGTCGGACATGTCCCAGACGTAGAACGGGATCCCGATCACGTCGGCGGCGCGCCGCGCGTCGTTGGCGTCCTCGATCGTGCAGCAGCCGCGGGCACCGGACCGGTAGGACTTCGGGTTGCGCGAGAGCGCGAGGTGGATGCCGGTCACCTCGTGGCCCGCGTCGACCGCGCGAGCGGCGGCGACGGCGGAGTCGACCCCGCCGGACATCGCAGCAACGACCTTCACGACCTACCTCACGTACCTCAGGCGCGCGCGGCCCGCGCGCGCTCCACGCACGGACCGATCGCCTCGGCGAGAGCGGTCACGTCGGACTCGGTGCTGGTGCGGCCGAGGGTGAAGCGCAGCGAGCTGCGCGCCTCGGCCTCGTCGAAACCCATCGCGAGCAGCACGTGGGAGGGCTGCGGCACGCCCGCCGAGCAGGCCGAGCCGGTGGAGCACTCGATCCCGCGGGCGTCGAGCAGCATCAGCAGCGAGTCGCCCTCGCAGCCGGGGAAGCCGAAGTGGGCATTGCCGGGCAGCCGGTCCACGGGGTCGCCGTTGAGCACGGCGTCGGGCACGACCCGGCGCACCTCGC
Source organism: Nocardioides thalensis (assembly GCF_013410655.1). Lineage (NCBI taxonomy): Bacteria > Bacillati > Actinomycetota > Actinomycetes > Propionibacteriales > Nocardioidaceae > Nocardioides > Nocardioides thalensis. Next base: position 1,317,132 of record NZ_JACCFP010000001.1, on the reverse strand, counting down.
GCACCAGGTGGTCGCGCAGCTCCGCGAGGTGCACGGCGTGGTCGGCCTGCTCCTTGACGGCGACCTCGACCGCGGCGGCGAAGCCCGCGATGGCCGGCACGTCGAGGGTGCCGCTGCGCACGTCTCGCTCCTGACCGCCGCCGTGCAGGAGCGCGGTGAGGTCGATCTCGCGGCGTACGACGAGTGCGCCCACGCCGCGCGGTCCGCCGACCTTGTGCCCGGAGATCGAGAGCGCGTCGACGCCGGCGGCGGCGAAGTCGACCGACACCGCGCCGAGCGCCTGCACCGCGTCGGAGTGCACCGGGATGCCGTGGGCGGCGGCGATCTCCGCCACCCGGGCCACCGGCTGCGTCGTACCGACCTCGTTGTTGGCCCACATCACCGAGACCAGGCCGACCGAGGCGGGATCGCGCTCGATGGCGGCCGCGAGCGCATCGACGTCGAGCCGGCCGAGCCGGTCGACGGGCAGCAGCTCGAGCTCGGCCTGCTCGTGGTCGCTCAACCAGACCAGCGGGTCGAGCACCGCGTGGTGCTCGACGGACGTCGCGAGCACCCGCCGGCGCGCCGGGTCGGCGTCGCGGCGTGCCCAGTAGAGGCCCTTGAGCGCGAGGTTGTCGGACTCGGTGCCCCCGGACGTGAACACCACCTCGCCGGGCCGGCAGCCGAGAGCGCCGGCGATGGTCTCGCGCGCCTCCTCGACGACCCGGCGGGCGCGCCGACCGGATGCGTGGAGCGAGCTCGGGTTGCCCAGGTCGCCGAGGTGCGCCGTCATCGCCTCGATCGCCGCGGGCACCATCGGGGTGGTCGCGGCGTGGTCGAGGTAGACGGTGGGCACCGTCGGTGCAGCGTTCATCGCGTCTATAGCGTACGGCGCCGACATCCCCGGTCCGAAAGGGAGCCGTCGTGCGTGCTACTTGCCGAAGCCGGCGGTGAGGCCCGAGAGAAGGAACCGGCGGCCCACGAGGTAGACCGCGAAGATCGGCAGCATCGACAGCGCGATCGCCGCCAGCATCCCCGGGACGTTGGTGCCGTACTGGGTCTGGAACTCCGCCAGCCCGAGCGTCAGCGTGCGGTTCTCGGGGCTGTCGATGAGGACCAGGGGGAAGATGTAGCCGTTCCACGCCTGGAGGGCGACGAAGACGGAGACCACCATGATCGGCGGCTTGGCGAGCGGCAGCACCAGCGTGAGCAGCGTCCGCAGGGCCGAGGCCCCGTCGAGCGCCTGCGCCTCGTAGAGCTCGCCGGGGATGTCGCGCAGGCCGTTCACCAGGATCAGCAGCGACATCGGCAGCGCGAACGCCGCGGTCGGCAGGATCACGGCGTAGATCGAGTCGTGCAGCCCGATCTCGCTCATGATCAGGTAGACGGGCACGATCACGGCCTGGGCCGGGATGACCAGGCCCACCAGCATCAGCGTGAACGCGCGGCCGCTGAACCGCGACTTGCTGCGCACGACGGCGTACGCCGCCGGCACCGTGAGCATCAGCACGACCAGGACCGTGCCGAGCGTCACGATCACGTTGTTGACGAAGTAGGTCGGGAAGTTGCCCTCGAACACCTCGCGGTAGTTCTCGAGCGTCAGCGAGTCCGGGAGCCCGAGCGGGTGGCCGTCGCGGAAGTTCGCACGGGTGCGGAGGCTCGCCACGACCAGGAAGTACAGCGGCAGCGCGACGACCGCCAGCCAGGCGAGCGCGCCGAGGAACCCCAGGACGTTGGGCCGGGCACGGGTGGTGGCCATCTCAGAGTCCCTCCTGCTGGCTCTCCATGGACCGGAACCCGGTCACCTTGACCATCGCGAGCGAGAGCAGCGCGCCGAGCAGGACCAGGACCACGGCGATGGTGCTCGCGTAGCCGGCCTCGAAGCCGCGGAAGCCGGTGATGTACATGTGCAGCGGCAGGATCCGGGAGGCCTGGCCCGGTCCCCCGTCGGTCAGCAGCAGCACGGTGTCGAACGTCGTCAGCGAGCCGACGATCATCAGCACCGTCGAGGTGATGACCGTGTAGCGCAGCTGCGGGAGGGTGATCCGGAAGAACTGCTGGATCCTCCCCGCCCCGTCGAGGGTCGCCGCTTCGTAGAGCACGCCCGGGATGGTGCGGGCGGCGCTCTGGTAGAGCAGCGTGTGGAACGGGATGTACTGCCAGGAGACCGCGAACACCACCGTGTAGAGCACGATGTCGGGGTTGCCGAGGAAGTCGAGGTCGCCGATGACGGGCAGCGTGGCGGTCCAGCCGGCGTGGACGTCGAACGAGCGCCTCCAGAGGAGGGCGATCGCGGCCGTCGACATCAGGAGCGGCAGGAAGAACAGCGAGCTGAGCACCGCCCGGTTCTTCTGCGGGCCGGCGGACCAGACCCCGATGAGGAGCGCGATCGGGGTCTGGACCGCCCAGCAGATGCCGCCGATGAGGAACGTCCGCCACAGCGCGTCCCAGGCGTTGGTGTCCTCCCTGAGGCGCTCCCAGTTGTCCGCCCCGGTCCACTGCGGCTCGAACAACGGGTCGTAGTTGGTGAAGCTCAGGTAGAACACCAACCCCAGCGGCAGTACGGCGAAGAGCGCGAAGAACATCACCAGCGGTGCGGCGTACCACCCCGAGGGGCGGACCTCCCGGGACCTGCTCGTCTTCACCCGCTCCAACCTAGGTGGGGACGGTGCCTCCGTGGTGGTGAGGCTCAACTGCCCGCCATCGTGTCGACGAAGCCCTCGGGCGTCTGGTCGCCGAGGAACAGAGCGGTGAGCTGCTCGAGCATGAGCGTGGCCTCGTCCGCCGGCAGGTCCTGGTCCCAGGAGAGCTGGAAGCTCGCCGAGTTGAGCACCAGGTCGTAGAGCCACGTGGCGTGGTCGGCGTTGTCGGTCTCGGCCAGCTTGTCCTCGATGCCGACGACCACCGGCACGTCACCGATCTCGATGAGCTCGTCGACCCACTCGTCGGACGCCATCTGCTCGACGAGGTAGTCCTCCGCCGCCTCGGGGTTGCCCGACGCCTCGGTGACCGAGTAGAGGTTCGCCGGGTTGCCGACCAGGTTGCTCGGGTCGCCCGCGCCGCCCTCGATCGCCGGGAACGGTACGTAGCCGAGGTCGCCGGCCTCGACGAACTCCGGGCTCTCGCCGAGCTGGTTGGTGTACTCCCAGGTGCCCATCAGGTGCATCGCGGCGTCGCCGCTGGCGAGGATCGAGGAGGCGCCGCCCTCGTCATAGCCGACCGAGGCGAACTCGTCGCCGAACCCGCCCGCGTCGATCAGCTCCTCCAGCATCGTGAGCGCCTCGAGCACCTCCGGCTGCTCCCACGCGCCCTCCTCGCCGTCGCGGATCGCCTGGAACACCTCGGGACCGGCCTGCCGGTCGAGGATGTACTCGATCCACATCAGCTCGGTCCACGCCTGCGAGCCGGCCAGCGCGATCGGGGTCACGCCTTCGTCCTGGAACGTCTCCACGAGCGCCATCAGGTCGTCCCAGGTCTGCGGCGGCTCGACGCCGGCGTCCTCGAAGACGGCCTTGTTGTAGTAGAGGACGACGGGCTGCGTGCCCCGAGCGGGGACGCCGTAGTACTTGCCGTCGATGTTGCCCACCTCGAGCACGCTCGGGATGAACTTCTCCTTGAACTCCGGGTTCTCCTCGAACACCGCGGTCAGGTCGCGGACGCTGCCCGCGTCGACGTACTGCTTCAGGTTGCCGCCGCCCCAGTTGAAGAAGATGTCCGGCGCGCTGTCGGACCCGAGGGCCGTGCGCAGCCGCTCCTTGTAGGGGTCGTTGGCGTAGACCTGGAGCTCGGCCTCGACGTCGGAGCCCTCGTTGAAGCGCTCGATCGACGCGGTCTGGACCTCGTTGACGACGCCGTCCTCGAGCGCCCAGATGCGGATGCTGCTCGCGTCACCGGCGCCGCCGTCGTCACCGCACGCCGCGAGGGAGGTGAGCAGGCCGACGCCGATGGCCGCCGCCGTCAGCCGGGTTCGTGTGTTTCGCATCTTCGACACTTCCACTTCTTGTGAGGGGGTCGCGGGTCCGATATGTTTCGCAACCACCGGTGTGATGCGAGTTACTATGGTGCGCAAAATCCGCGCCTGTCAACGGCATCTACGGGCAGATGAGCACCGAAAACTTTCGAGATCCAGGAGGGTCCCCGGAATGGCCTCTCGCGCCGAGAGCCCCGCCACGCTGGCCCGTATCGCGGCCGAGGCGGGAGTGTCCCTGCCGACCGTCTCGAAGGTCGTCAACGGGCGGTCCGACGTCTCGCCGGCCACCCGCAAGCGGGTCCAGGAGCTGCTCGACCGCTACGAGTACCTGCCGGTCCGGCAGCGCAGCCGCCGCCACGACGCGCTCACCGCCGACCTGGTCTTCACCCACCTCGACAGCCCGTGGGCGGTCGAGATCATGCGCGGCGTGATGGAGTCCGGCCTCGACGTCGTGGTGTCCACGATGAAGGACCCGGGCGGTACGCCGTGGTCGGACCGCGTGGCGCGCGCCGGGCGCGGCGGGGCGATCCTGGTGACCAGCCACCTGACCGCCCACGACCGCAAGATCCTCGCCCGCGCCCACCTCCCCCTCGTGCAGATCGACCCGGTCGACCTGCCGTCCCCCGACATGCCCAGCGTCGGCGCCACCAACTGGGCCGGTGGGCTCTCGGCCACCCGGCACCTGATCTCGCTCGGCCACCGCCGGATCGGCATGGTCGGCGGGCCCGAGGACTTCCTGTGCAGCCGGGCCCGCATCGACGGCTACCGCGCGGCGCTCGACGGTGCCGAGATCCCGCACGACCCGACGCTGGTGCGGCACGGCGACTTCCACCACGAGGGCGGCTACCAACAGGCGCTCGAGCTCCTCGAGCGGGAGGATCGCCCCACCGCGATCTTCGCCGGGAGCGACGAGCAGGCGATGGGTGCGATCGAGGCCGCCCGCACGCTCGGGCTCTCCGTGCCCGGCGACGTCAGCATCGTCGGGTTCGACGACCTGCCGGTTGCGCGCTGGGCGTCGCCCCCGCTCACCACCGTCCGCCAGCCGCTGTCCGACATGGGCCGCGAGGCGGGCCGGATGCTGGCCCAGCTGATCCGGGAGGAGTCGCTCGACAACCATCGCGTCGAGCTCGCCACCAGCCTCGTCGTCCGCTCGTCGACCGCGGCGCCCCGCGCATGACCGCCTCGACCGGCACCGTCGCGCCGCGCTGGCGCGACCCCGCCGTACCGCTCCCGGAGCGGGTGGCCGCCCTCGTCGCCGACATGACGCTGGAGGAGAAGCTCGCGCAGCTGGTGGGGGTCTGGGTCGGCATCGAGGAGGGCGAGGACGTCGCCCCCGCCCAGCACGACTTCGCCGAGCCGTTGCCGCCGTGGGACGAGCTGACCCGGCCGGGCCTCGGCCAGCTCACGCGGGTCTTCGGTACGGCGCCGGTGGAGCCGGTCGCGGGCGCCCGCGCGCTGGCGCGCACCCAGGCCGCACTCGTCGCCGGCTCCCGGCTCGGGATCCCCGCCATCGCGCACGAGGAGTCGCTCACCGGGTTCACCGCCTGGCAGGCGACCATCTTCCCGACCCCGCTGGCGTGGGGGGCCGCCTTCGACCCCGAGCTCGTCGGCGAGATCGCCCACGACATCGGTCTCCTCATGCGGTCGGTGGGGATCCACCAGGCGCTCTCCCCCGTCCTCGACGTCAGCCGCGACTCCCGGTGGGGCCGCACCGAGGAGACGATCGGCGAGGACCCCTACCTGGTCGGCACCATCGCCGCCGCCTACACGCGTGGCCTGGAGGCGGCCGGGATCGTAGCGACGCTCAAGCACTTCGCCGGCTACTCGCTCTCCCGCGCCGGCCGCAACCACGCGCCGGTGTCCATCGGCCCCCGCGAGCTCGCCGACGTAGTGCTGCCGCCGTTCGAGATGGGGCTGCGCGAGGGCGGTGCCCGGTCGGTCATGCAGTCCTACTCCGACATCGACGGCGTCCCGCCCGCCGCCGACCCCGCGCTGCTGACCGGGCTGCTGCGGGAGCAGTGGGGCTTCGACGGGGTCGTCGTGTCCGACTACTTCGGCATCTCGTTCCTGGAGACCATGCATGCCGTCGCCGGCAGCCCCGGCGAGGCCGCCGTGCTCGCTCTCCGGGCGGGCGTCGACGTCGAGCTGCCGACCCTGCGCTGCTACGCCGAGCCGCTCGCCGAGCAGGTGCGCGCCCGACCCGAGCTGGAGGCGCTGGTCGACCGTGCTGTCGAGCGGGTGCTCCGCCAGAAGGGCGAGCTCGGCCTGCTCGACGAGGGCTGGGACCCGACCCCCGAGGTGCTGCGGGACAGGGAGCCGGGCGACGACGTCGACGTCGACTTCGACCCACCCGCCCAGCAGGTACGCGCGCGGCAGCTGGCCGAGCGCTCGGTCGTGCTGCTGCACAACCCCGACGGCGCGCTGCCGCTGCGTGCGCCGTCGTCGGTGGCGGTGGTCGGGCCGTGCGCCGACGAGGTGCGGGCGCTCATGGGCTGCTACGCGTTCCCCAACCACGTGCTCCTCCACCACCCGGGCGTGCCGCTCGGCCTGGAGTTCCCGACCCTGCTCGCCGCCCTCCGCGACGAGCTGCCGGGCTCCACGCTGACGGTCGAGCCGGGGTGCCCGGTGTCGGAGGCCGACGAGTCCGGCATCGCTGCGGCGGTCGCTGCTGCGAAGACTGCCGAGCGCTGCATCGCGGTCGTCGGCGACGTCGCCGGCCTCTTCGGCCGCGGCACGTCGGGCGAGGGCTGCGACGCCGAGACCCTCGCCCTCCCGGGCAGCCAGCAGGCGCTGCTCGACGCGCTCCTCGACGCCGGCGTCCGCCCGGTCGTGGTCGTCCTCTCGGGCCGGCCCTACAGCCTCGGTCGCGCGGCCGACGAGGCCGCCGCCGTGGTGCAGGCGTTCTTCGCGGGCCAGGGCGGCGCGGCCGCCGTGGCAGGCGTGCTCAGCGGCCGGGTGAACCCCTCGGGCAGGCTGCCGGTGCAGGTGCCGCGCGGCCCGGGAGGCCAGCCGGCGTCGTACCTCTCCCCGATCCTGGCGGGCCCCACCGAGATCAGCTCGGTCGACCCGTCTCCCCGCTGGCCGTTCGGGCACGGACTGTCGTACACGTCCTTCGAGTACGACGACCTGCGCGTCGACGACCAGCCGGCCGCCGGCGTACGCGAGGTGCCGACCGACGGCGCGGTGCGCGTCGCATGCACCGTGCGCAACACCGGCGACCGGTCGGGCGCGGAGGTCGTCCAGCTCTACCTGCACGACCCGGTGGCCTCCGTGGCGCGCCCGGTGCGGCAGCTGCTCGGCTACGCAAGGGTCGAGCTCGCCGCCGCGGCTGCGGCCCGGGTGGCGTTCGACGTCCACCTCGACCGCACCTCGTTCACAGGCCCCGACCTGCGGCGCATCGTCGAGCCCGGCCGGCTCGAGCTCCAGCTGGCGTCGTCGAGCCGCGAGGTGCGGCTGACCGCCCTTCTCGACGTCGTCGGCGAGATCCGCGAGGTCGGCCACGACCGGGTACTGACCACGCCGGTCACGGTGGAGCCGCTGTAGTCGGCCTCGGGCCGGTCAGTCGCGCTCGGCGACCTCAGCGACCAGGGCCAGGTGGTCCGCGCCGTCGATCTCGGTCGTCTCGGTGCTGAGCGCGGTCAGCCGCTCCCCCACGAGGACGTGGTCGATCGCGACGCTCGTGGGGATCGGGATGCCGCGGAACCCTCCCACCGGCCAGGTGGGCTGCCACCCGGCGCCGACCAGCTCCGCGGCGTCGCGCAGCCCGGTGTCGAGGATCGCCCGGAACGGCGCGTGGTCGTGGCCCGAGTTGAAGTCACCCACCACCAGGTCGGGGTCCTCGGCCTCGATCACCTCCCGGAGCAGCTCCTGCTCCGCACCCCACTCGTCGTGCAGCGGGTACGCCGGGTGCACAGCGATCGTGCGGAGGCCGGCGGTGCTGAGCACCCACGAGTCCGTGCCGGTGGCGATCGGAGCGACGTCGGTGATCGGCGTCCGCGAGAAGACCATGGTGCCGGTCGCGCCGGGCTTCGGCTCGCCGGCGCGATGCGGCAGCAGGTCGCCGATCCCGCCTTCCTCCAGCCGCGCCAGCGCCTCGGCGGTGATCTCCTGGACGAAGAGCAGGTCGACGTCGCGGTCCACCACCTCGCCGAGCACGTCCTCGGTGTCGGCCTGACCCAGCAGGATGTTGGTGGACATCACCGTGAGCCGCGGGGCGCCGTCGGCGGCCGGCGGGGCCGAGCCGACCAGCGAGGGCGCGAGCCACCACAGGTGCAGCGCGAGGCCCGTCACCAGCACGAGGCAAGCCGCAGCCACCGGCCTCCGGCGCGGCCCGACCGTCGCACGCCGTCCCAGCAGGGCCCCGAGGATCGCGAGCGCCGCGACGTACAGCGGGACGCCCCACGGCGCGAACGCCTGGGCGATCGCCAAGTTCTCGTCGCTGCTCCCGATCAGGCGGGCGACGGTCAGAGCGACCGCGGGCAAGGCGAGGAGCGCGGCGACGACGCCCAGCGCCGGCCGGAGGAGCGTTCGCGGGTTCAGCGGACGACGCGGAGCGAGGCGATCTTGGCGGGCGCGCCGGACGCCAGAGCGCACGACATCGTGAAGTCGAGGTCCCCGACGATCGGAACACCGTGGGCGGTCCCGTCGGCGGTGAACGCCTTCGGGACGAGCACGCTGTAGAGACCGGCTCGCCTGAACGTGTGGCCGGAAGCGGTCCCCGTGCCGATGAGCGTCATATCGCCTTCGGCGGGGACCGCCGTCTCGGGTACGACCAGATCGTTGATCGGCTTGACGATCGCCTTCGTACCGCGCTTCTTCAGGCGATAGGTCGCGTCATCGCTGGTGCCCTCGATCGAGTCGACGTCGTTCTCGCGCAGGGTGTCGACGAGGTCCGACGGGACGACGATCGTGACCTCGATCGGGCGCGCGCGAAGTCGCTCCCCGGCCTGCACTCGCTTCGGCAGGCCCACCGAGACGACACCCGCGGCAGTGCCGCCGCCGTAGGCCGACGTGCATGAGTAGGAGGTCTCGTGGTCGTAGTCGACTCCGTGGGCCGGAGGGCCGCCTGCTGCCACGAAGACCGTGGCGAGCAGGGCGAGGACAAGGATCCGCAGGCGCGTCATGCGCGAGATCCTAGGTGGACTTCACAGCAGGACGAGGTCGTCCCGGTGGATGACCTCGCGCTCGTAGGCCGCGCCGAGCTCCTTCTTGAGCTCCTTCGACGAGCGGCCGAGCAGCGCCGGCAGCTCGCCGGCGTCGAAGTTCACCAGGCCCCGGCCCACCGCGACACCGTCGGGCGCGAGCAGGTCGATCGGGTCGCCGGCGGTGAACTCGCCCTTCACGCCGGTGATCCCGGCGGCGAGCAGCGAGGCGCGCCGGTCCACGACGGCGCGTACGGCGCCCGCGTCGAGCGTGACGGCTCCCTTGGACTCCGTCGCGTGACGCAGCCACAGCAGCCGGGTCGGCCGACGCTTGCCGGTGGCGTGGAAGAGCGTCCCGACGGCCTCGCCGGCGAGCGCGGTCGCCGCGTTGGCGGCGGACGTCAGCACGACCGGGATGCCGGACTCGGTGGCGATCGACGCGGCCTCGATCTTGGTGACCATGCCGCCGGTGCCGACGCCGGCCGATCCCGCGGAGCCGATGGAGATGCCGGCGAGGTCCGCCTCGCCGCGCACGTCGCTGACGAGCCTCGCGCCGGCACGGGAGGGCGGTCCGTCGTACAGGCCGTCGACGTCGGACAGCAGGAGCAGCAGGTCGGCGTGCACCAGGTGGGCCACCAGCGCGGCGAGCCTGTCGTTGTCGCCGAAGCGGATCTCGGTGGTGGCGACGGTGTCGTTCTCGTTGACGATCGGCAGCACGCCGAGCTCGAGCAGCTTGGTCACCGTCTGGTGGGCGTTGCGGTAGTGCGAGCGGCGGGTGACGTCGTCGAGCGTCAGGAGGACCTGGCCCGCGACCAGCCCGTGTCGCGCGAGCTCCTCGGTGTAGCGGTGCACGAGCAGGCCCTGGCCCACCGACGCCGCCGCCTGCTGGGCGGCGAGGCCGCGCGGCCGCCGCTTCAGCCCGAGCGGCGCCAGGCCGGCCGCGATCGCTCCGGAGGAGACGAGCACGACCTCGGCGCCGCGCTCCCGGGTCTCCGCGAGCACGTCGACGAGTGCGCTCACGCGGGCGGGATCGATGCCGCCTGCGGCGGTCGTCAGCGAGGACGACCCGACCTTGACGACGACCCGGCGCGCGCCGGTCACGACGTCCCGGCTGGTCACCCCCGGTCCTCCGCGCCGTCGTTCGCGCCGTCCTCCGTGTCCGCTGCCGCCTCCGGGTCGTTCTCGAGCCACGCGTCCTCGTCGGACACGACGTCCGGGTCGTCCTCGGAGCCGATCTCGTACGACTGCGGACCGTACTCGTCGGGCCGGTCGATCCGGCGTGCCACGTCGGCGCGGGTCTCGGTCTCGCTCCGCTCGGGCAGCGCCTCCTGGATCTGCCGACGCCGCTGGGCAGCGGGCCGGTCCTCCTGGAAGCGGAAGTCCTCACCACGACGGGCCAGGTTCTCGGCACCGGCGTCGATGCCGGGCTTGAAGTCGAACACCACGGAGTCGTCGGGGTCGCCGATGAGCACCGCGTCACCCTCCTCAGCCCCGAGCTCGAGCAGGCGGGTCTCGACACCGAGCCGGTTGAGGCGGTCGGCGAGGAAGCCGACGGCCTCGTCGTTGCTGAAGTCGGTCTGCCGCACCCAGCGCTCGGGCTTGGTGCCACGCACCCGCCAGCCGGCGCCGGTCTTGGTCACGGTGAACTCCGGGCCGCCGACGGCCTTGGGCCGGAGCACGATCCGCTCCTCGACCTCGGTCTCCTTCTCGGCGCGGGCGGCCTTCACGATCTCCGCCATCGCGAACGTCAGCTCGCGGGTGCCCTCGCCGGACGCGGCGGAGATCTCGAAGACCCGCAGGCCGCGCTCGCGCAGCTCGTCGACGACCATCGCACCGATCTCACGCCCGTCGGGCACGTCGACCTTGTTGAGGGCCACCAGCCGCGGCCGGTCGTCGAGGCCGCCGTAGCGGTGCAGCTCGTTCTCGATCGTGTCGAGGTCGTCGACCGGGTTGCGCCCCGGCTCGAGGGTCGCGGTGTCGAGCACGTGCACGATCGCCGCGCACCGCTCGATGTGCCGCAGGAAGTCGTGGCCGAGGCCGCGACCCTCGGCCGCGCCCTCGATGAGGCCGGGTACGTCGGCGACGGTGAACGTGACGTCGCCGGCGGTGACCATGCCGAGGTTGGGCACGAGCGTCGTGAACGGGTAGTCGGCGATCTTGGGCCGGGCCCGCGAGATCGACGCGATCAGGCTCGACTTGCCGGCGCTCGGGAAGCCGACCAGGCCGATGTCGGCGACGACCTTGAGCTCGAGCACGATCTCGAGCTCCTCGCCGGGCTCGCCGAGCAGCGCGAAGCCGGGAGCCTTGCGGCTCTTCGACGCCAGCGCCGCGTTGCCGAGGCCCCCGCGCCCGCCCTGCGCGACGACCAGCTCCGCTCCGGGCCCGACCAGGTCGGCGAGGACCTCGCCACCGGGCACGCTGACCACGGTCCCGGACGGGACGGGCAGCACGAGGTCGGCGCCGTGGGCGCCGTTCTTGTGGTCGCCGGCGCCGTGGCCGCCGGACTCCGCCTTGCGCTTGGGGCTGTGGTGGTAGTCGACGAGCGTGGTGACGTCGGGATCGACCCGAAGGATCACCGATCCGCCGGGACCACCGTTGCCGCCGTCGGGGCCGCCGAGCGGCTTGAACTTCTCCCGGTGCACCGACGCGACGCCGTTGCCTCCGCTGCCCGCTGCGACGTGCAGCTGGACGCGGTCGACGAACGTGGGAACAGCCATGGGTTCAGTCTTTCAGGAGAAATGGAAGAAGGGCGTCCCAGAGGGACGCCCTTCCACGAGTCGCTGGGGGAACGTCAGTTGACGTCGCCCGGGACGATGTTGACGACCTTGCGGCCGCGCTTCTTGCCGAACTCGACCGCACCGGGGATCAGCGCGAACAGGGTGTCGTCGCCGCCACGGCCGACGCCGGAACCCGGGTGGAAGTGGGTGCCACGCTGGCGGACGATGATCTCGCCGGCGTTGACGACCTGGCCGCCGTACCGCTTGACGCCGAGCCGCTGGGCGTTGGAGTCGCGGCCGTTCTTGGTGCTAGCTGCACCCTTCTTGTGTGCCATCTGTTCAGTCCTTCAGGTGGAGTGAGCCGCGAGACTCAGAGCGTGATGTCGGTGACCTTGACCTGGGTGTACTTCTGGCGGTGACCCTGGCGCTTCTTGTAACCGGTCTTGTTCTTGTACTTCTGGATGACGATCTTCGGGCCCTTGGTCGCGCCGAGGACCTCGACCGTCACGCCCGCCTTGTCCAGACCGGTCGTGGTGACCTTGTCGCCGTCGACGGTCATGACCACGGGCAGGGTCAAGGTGTCGCCGACCGCCGTGGAGACCTTGTCGATCTCGATGACGTCGCCGACAGCGACCTTCTGCTGCTTCGCGCCTGCGCGCACGATCGCGTACACCGCGGTCTCCTCCGTCTGGTTTCCTTGAGCTTTGGTCTGCGGCACACGACGGTCCGACTCCCGTGAGGGACCCGGACCACGATGCCAGGCAGAAAGGCGCACCGGAGCGCACCGACGTTCAATAGTACGGGCGGGCGCCACCGACAGCAATTCGGCGGCGCCCCGTCCGGGCGCCGATCAGCGCTTGCGGGCGCCCTTCTTCTTGATGGGCACGTGCTCGACGTGAGGCTCCTCGCCCTGGTCCGCCGCGGGTACGGCGTCCGCCGGCTCCTGCGGCGGCTCCGGAGCCGCGTCGGTCGCGCTCTCGGCGGCCGGCGCGGGCGGTCCGGCAGGGCGGCTCGCCGCCCGGCGCCGGGTCCGGGTGACGACGGTCGGCGGGGCGGGCGGGGCCGGCTCCGGGGTCGGCTCGGGCTCCGGGGTCGGCTCGGGCTCGGGCGTCGGCTCGGGCTCGGGAGTCGGCACGGGCTCGGGCGTCGGCACCGGGTCGGGCTCCGGGGTCGGCGGGATGACGCCGGCCTCGGCACCTGCCTCGGCGCCGGCCTCGGGCTTGACGTCCGGCACCTCGGTCTCGGCCTCGACGCTCTCGACCACGTCGGCGACGACCGGCTCGACCTGGCCCTCGGCGCCCTCCTCCTCGGCGGCGGGCGGCTTCGCCATCGCGGCGACGTCCTTCGGCGAGGGGACGGCCTTCGACGCGGCCGGCGCGCCCTGCGAGCCGTTGTCGCCGTCGGACTGGCCCTTGCCCCGACGCCGGCGCGAGCGCCGGGCGTCGTCGTCGTTGCCACTGCCGCCACCGCGCGGTGCGACGGGCAGGTCGTGGACGATCAGGCCCCGGCCCTGGCAGTGCGAGCAGTTCTCGCTGAACGCCTCGAGCAGGCCGGTCCCGATGCGCTTGCGCGTCATCTGGACCAGGCCGAGCGAGGTGACCTCGGCGACCTGGTGACGGGTGCGGTCGCGACCCAGGCACTCGACGAGGCGCCGCAGCACCAGGTCGCGGTTGGACTCGAGCACCATGTCGATGAAGTCGACGACGATGATGCCGCCGATGTCGCGCAGCCGGAGCTGGCGCACGATCTCCTCGGCCGCCTCGAGGTTGTTCTTGGTGACGGTCTCCTCGAGGTTGCCGCCGGAGCCGGTGAACTTGCCGGTGTTGACGTCGACCACCGTCATCGCCTCGGTGCGGTCGATGATCAGCGACCCGCCGGACGGCAGCCAGACCTTGCGGTCGAGGCCCTTGGCGATCTGCTCGTCGACGCGGTAGGCGCCGAACACGTCGGCCCCGCCCTCGGTGTCGAACTTCTCGAGCCGGTCGGCCAGGTCGGGGGCGACCTGCCCGACGTACTCGCTCACGGTGTCCCAGACCTCGTCGCCCTGGATGACGAGCTTGCTGAAGTCCTCGGTGAAGAGGTCGCGGACCACCTTGAGGGTGAGGTCGGGCTCGCCGTAGAGCAGCTGCGGCGCGTTGCCCTTGGCGACCTTCTTCTCGATGTCCTCCCAGCGGGCCTTGAGCCGCTCGACGTCGCGGGTGAGCTCCTCCTCGGAGGCGCCCTCGGCCGCGGTGCGCACGATGACGCCCGCCGACTCGGGGACGATCTCCTTGAGCAGCGACTTCAGGCGGGCCCGCTCGGTGTCGGGCAGCTTGCGGGAGATGCCGCTGGTGGTGCCGTCGGGCACGTAGACGAGGAAGCGTCCGGCCAGGCTGACCTGGCTGGTGAGCCGGGCGCCCTTGTGGCCGATCGGGTCCTTGGTGACCTGCACGAGGATCGGCTGGCCCGACTGGAGCACCGACTCGATCTTGCGCGGGGTGCCCTCCTTGTGGCCCAGCGCCGACCAGTTGACCTCGCCGGCGTAGAGAACGGCGTTGCGGCCCTTGCCGATGTCGACGAACGCGGCCTCCATCGAGGGCAGCACGTTCTGCACGCGGCCGAGGTAGACGTTGCCGATCAGCGACGTCTGCGACTCGCGGGCGACGTAGTGCTCCACGAGCACCTTGTCCTCGAGGACGCCGATCTGGGTGAGGTCCTTGCGCTGCCGGACGACCATCACCCGGTCGACGGACTCGCGGCGGGCGAGGAACTCGGCCTCGCTGACGATGGGCGCGCGGCGCCGGCCGGCCTCGCGGCCCTCGCGGCGGCGCTGCTTCTTGGCCTCGAGCCGCGTCGAGCCGGACACGGCCGTGATCTCGTCCTCGGGCGAGCGCGCCTTGCGCACCCGGGTGACGGTGTTGGGGTCGTCGCCGCCGGAGTCACCGGCCTCGCCCTCGCGACGACGGCGGCGGCGCCGGCGGGACGAGGAGGAGCCGCCCTGGCCCTGCCCGTCGCCGTCGCGCGGATCGCCGTCGGCCTTCTCGTCGTCGGCAGGTACGGCGTCCGCGTCCTCCGCATCACCCTGCTCGCCGTCGGAGCCCTCGTCGTCGGCGTCGTCGCCGTTGTCGGCCCCGCCGTTGCCCGAGCCCGGCTTCCGGCGACGGCGGCCGCCGCGGCGCCGACGGCGCCGGCCGGAGGACGAGCCCCCTCCCTCGCCGCCCTCGCCGGACTCCTCGCCCTGGTCGCCGTCGGCCTGATCGGGCTGGTCGCCCTCGGCCTCGTCGCTGTCCGCGGCGTCGCCCTTGGCCTGCTTCGGCTTCTGGCCGGCCGACTTCTTCTGGCCGCCGGACTTGGGCTTCGGCTTCTCGCCCTGGGTCTCGCCGTCGGACTTCTCCTCGGACTTCTCGCCCTGGACCTTCTCGTCCTCGCCTGCTGCGGCCTTGGCAGCCGCGGCCTTCGGCTTGGACGCCGCCTTCTTCTTCGGCGCGACCTTCTCCGGTGCCTGGAAGAGCGGCAGCGTGCCGCTCGGGGTGGACTCCGCCTCGGTCGCCGCCTCGGTCGGGCTGTCGGTCGGCGTGTCGGTGTCCGACTCGGGAGCCGCCGCCTTCTTGGCAGCCGTCTTCTTGGCCGGCGCGCGCTTGCGGGTCGCCTTCTTGGCCGGGGCCGCGACGGGCGCGGCGGGCGTCTCGACGCCCTCAACGGAGGCAACC
This sequence comes from Nocardioides thalensis, assembly GCF_013410655.1. Classification (NCBI taxonomy): domain Bacteria; kingdom Bacillati; phylum Actinomycetota; class Actinomycetes; order Propionibacteriales; family Nocardioidaceae; genus Nocardioides; species Nocardioides thalensis. The sequence goes on along the minus strand of NZ_JACCFP010000001.1, from coordinate 1,301,636 downwards.
GCCTGCGCGGTCTCGTCGGCAGCCGCGGCGTCGGTGGGCTCGGCGGCTGGCGCGGCCTTCTTCTTGGCCGGGGCCTTCTTGGCCGCCGTCTTCTTCGCGGTGGTCTTCTTCGACGCCGCCTTCTTCTTCGGCGCCGGCGCTTCGGCGGTGGGCTGCGCCTCGGGCGCCGGGGAGCCGGTCTCGGGGACGTCGGTCTCGTTGTTGGTGTCGACGGTGCGGTCGTCAGCCATGTGCTGCTCCTCCACCGGAGCGGATGCGCCGGTGTGTCAATGCCGTGCGCGTGGGGAGCACCCGCCCGCAGCGGCTAAGCCTTCGGTGGCACGACACCCTCCGCAATGCGTCACCAGAGGGCGTCCCTCACCTGCCGCGGTCGCTCGGTTGCGTCGCGTCGGGTGGTGGATCACTCTCCGTTGTGCCGGTCCGTCAGTCTCCTGCGGGCCGGCGAGAACGTCGTCGGATCGATCGGCGCGATCTGGTGAGTTCGCGGCCGTGTCGACCTGTGGCGAGTATCGCACAACCGGGTGGAGCGGCCAGCATCCTGCCGGATCCAGCGCGCCCGGCACCGGTCAGGCCAGCGGATCGCCGACCTCGGCCGTCGCCTCGTCGAGCGGCCCCTGGGCGAGCCTGGTGAGCAGAGGGTGGGCCGGCACGTCGAGGCCCGTCACCGACCGGATCCCGCCGAGGACGTCGTCGGGCCGGACGGCCGGCACGGTGTGCCGCAGCACCAGGTCCAGGCTCACCGGGTCGGCGGCCGCCGTACCGAGTCGGACCACGGCCGCCCGGCAGTCGAACGTCCGCATTCCCTTCTTCGTCATCCGCTCGACCTCGACGGACTCGGTGGCGAGGAACGCGTCCACCGCCGCGGCGACGTCGCCCGCGGCGAGGTCGGGCAGGGCGATCTCCCACTCGCTGGCCTGCAACAGGTCGGCGATCGAGCCGCCGGGCGACTCGGCGACAGCGGCGACGTCGAGCCCGTCGGGCAGGGCCGCGTCGAGCTCGCGCCCGACCTCGTCGGGATCGCGTACCTCGGCCAGGCCGAGCTCCAGGTACTCGGCCTCGCTCGCGGCGCCCGTGGGCGACGCCCCGGCGTAGGAGATCCGCGGGTGCGGGTGGAAACCGGAGGAGTAGGCCATCGGCACTGCCGCCCGCACGACGGCGCGCTCGACCGCGCGGCTCACGTCGCGGTGGCTGCTGAAGCGCATCCGGCCGCGCTTGGTGTAGCGGACCCGGAGCCGCTGGACCGGCGGGGCTTGCTGCTCGGGCTGCTGACGACTCACGAGCGTTGATCGTAGGTCAGGGCAGGCGGGCGGACTTCATCTGCGGCGAGGCGTAGACGTTGGTGATGCGCACGCCGTCGAGCCAGGCGGTCAGCCGCTCCGCCTCCGCGGCGAGCGCCCGGCGACCGGCGGCGCCGACGTCGTCGCGCAGCACGGTGTGGACGACGCCGGCGTCGTCCTGGACCCAGCACCCGACGACGCGACCGTCCCACCACGCGGTGTTGCCGGCGTTGCCGTTGGTGTCGAACAGGTACGGCGTGTGTGCGGGGTCGAGGTAGAACCCGCGCTCGCGCCAGCCCATGACCGTGGGGTCGAGCGTCGGGAGGAGCGCCGCCCACGGCTCCACGGGGTCGACCGGGTCGACGTCGTCGGGCAGCACCCACCCCTGGCCGCCACCGTCGAGCCCGACCGCCACCGCGCCGACGTCGGCGAGCGCGCGGCGGACGATGGTCTTGGTCGCCCCCAGCCACCAGACGATGTCGGCCTCGGTGCCCGGCCCGAACGTGCGGAGCCAACGCCGCACCAGCTCGGCGTAGCCGGCGTCGGCGGCCCACGGCTCGTCGAATGTGCCGAGCCAGCGCTCGGTGGAGGTCCACGTCGGCCTGTTGAGCCGCCAGTGGCCGGCGTTGGTCGCCCGGACGACCCGTCCCCGTGCGCCCAGGGTGCCGATCACCCAGCGGCCGATCGGGAACTCGCCGCCCCACTTCTTGTCAACGGTGCCCATGACGAAGCGGCCGTCGAGGACGGGCACCTGAGCTCGCAGCTCGGCGGTGGAGCGCGGGACACCGTCGGCGAGGCACGCGAGGGTCGCCGCGTACGCCTCCGCCGCCCAGGCCTCGGGGTCGTCGGCGAACCCTCCGGCGGTCACGAACTTGATCACCTGCTGGTGCTGCTGGGCGGCGACGCGAGCCGCGGCACTCCCCCACGCCGCGGGCAGCAGGTCGCGGGGGAACACGAAGAGGGTGCGGCGCATCGCGAGCTGCTTCACGAGCGTGCGGTCGTCGTACAGCGCGGCGTCGACGTCGGCCACGGTCACCCCGGGCACCCGCGCCCACAGCGCCAGGTGGACGGTGGCCGCCTCGGTGGCGTGCAGCACGGTCATCGCGGTCGTGGCGGACAGCACGTCGGGGTGGCCGCCGACGAGGCCCGCCCGCCGGGCCAGGCGCGCCCGGCGCTCGTCGTCGTCGATGTGCCGCATGGGTTCATCCTGAAGGAGGCCGCCGACACGCGCCCGCAGGGTCTAGAGTGCGCGCCGTGAGCAATCCCTACGGCCCTCCGGGCGGCGACCAGAACCCCTACGGCCAGCAGCAGCCGCAGTACGGCGCGCCGCAGTACGGCGCCCCCGGCGGCGGTCAGTACGGCGCCCCCGGTGGCGGTCAGGCGTTCGGCTCGGAGCCGACCAAGACCGACGGCCTGTCCATCGCGGCGTTCGTCTCCAGCCTGGTGTGCTGCAGCCCGGTCGCGATCGTGCTGGGGTTCATCGGCCTCTCTCGCACCAAGAACGGGCAGCGCAAGGGTCGCTGGGCGGCCGTGCTCGGCCTGGTCCTCGGCATCATCGGCCTTCTCGCCGGCGCCGCCGTCATCGTCTTCGTCGTCATCCTCGGCAACACCCTGGTCACGCCCGGCAACGCCGAGGTCGGCCAGTGCGTCAACATCGACGAGGAGGACAACACGGTCACGATGACCAAGAAGGAGTGCACGGAGGAGCACGACGGCGAGATCGTCGCGACCACCACGGTCGACGACGACAACCGCGCCGACATCACCGAGCAGATGTCTCTCTTCTGCCAGACGCTGATCGACGAGGAGGACATGGCGACGCTCAACGAGCACCCGGACCTCGAGTACAACGCGGTCCTCGAGGACCCGGACAACGTCGAGAACGGCGACCACCTCGTCTGCTACGTCGAGAGCGAAGAGAAGCTCACCGAGCCGCTCCTCTAGCCACCCGCCATGAACACCCCGTACGGCGACGGCGGCGGCTTCACGCCGTACGAGCCGGCGGGGACGGCCGTCAGCGAGGAACCAGCGCCGGCCGTGCCGACCCGGCACACGGGACGGGCGGTCGCGATCATCATCGGGATCGCGATCGCCGTCGCGGGCATCGGCACGGGCGCCGTCATCGCGTTCGTCGCCGTGGTCGGCTCGGACGGTGACGGCGGCAGCGAGGAGCTCTTCGCCAACGACCTGGAGGCCGGTCAGTGCCTCATCGGCGCGGGACTCGACCTGACGAACGACGACCCGGTCTCCGACATGGAGGTCGTCGACTGCGCCACCTCGCACGACGCCGAGGTGCTCGCGGCCAACGTGCTCGATCGCGAGGAGGCGGCGTCGTACGACATGGACCGCGAGGGCCAGGCCGACGAGTACTGCCGCGACTTCTTCAGTCCCGAGCAGAAGGCGTTGCTGCGCCAGGACGCCTACGGGCTGCTCGCGCTCACCGAGCTCGCCGAGCCGGAGACCGGCGACAAGGTCGCCTGCCTGCTCGTCGACGCGGACGGCGATCCGCTGCGCGGATCGCACGGCTGATCCCACCGCCAGCGTCGGGCACCTGGCCGGTCCCGCTCCTCGGTGCGGTCACACCCAGTCGTCGGCGTCGCAGTCGCGCTCGACCTCGGCGACGCACACGTCGAACTCGTCACCGCCGCCGTCGGCGACGTCCCGGTCGTGCCCGCCGGCGAGGTCGTCATGGCCCGCTCCACCCAGGAGCACGTCGCGGCCCGCGCCACCGTGCGCCGTGTCCTGGCCGGGACCGCCGAAGACCTTGTCCTTCCCGCCCCCGCCCGCGAGGCCCGCGTCGCCGCCCGGCCCGCCGATGAGCACGTCGGCGCCGTCGCCACCGTCGAAGATGTGGCTCCCGTCCTGCCCCTTCATGAGGTCCGCACCCGGGCCGCCGAACACGCCCCATCGGGTGCCCCAGGTGTCCATGTGCTGCGTGCCGCGGAAGCGGATCAGGTCGTCACCGGCACCTCCGCGGATGAAGATGTAGGTCATCCCCGGGAGCGGCTCGTCGTACCCGATCTTGTCGTGGCCCGTCCCGGCGTCGACCCGGCGCGAGCCACAGACGAGGTCGTCGCCCGCGCCGGCGCGCACGATCGTCCGGACCGTCGTGGCGACGATGACGTCGTCACCGGGAGTGCCCTCGAGCTCGCCGTCACCGACGATCGTCGGCTCCTGGCCGAAGCAGCGCGCTGTCCCCTCCTGCCGGACGGCACTGGCATGGCCGTCCGGGGTCGCGGCGAGCGGGCCGCCGGCGGCGAGCAGGGCGACGATGACGCTGGCGGTTGAAAGGGCGCGTGGCATGGGATCCTCCGAGAGGTGGTCGGTCGTGTCCGTCGACGAGTGGACGCACGGACCCACCCGCGGGTTGCTCGGAGCCGGTCTGGTCTACGGTACGTCGCAGCGCCGCTCCGGCCCCCGGCGCCGAGGAGCATCAGTGAGCGACCTGACCCCGCCCGGACCGCCCCAGGACGGCCCGCCCCCGCCACCCCCTCCGCCGCCGGGTCCTCCGCCTCAGAACCCCTTCGCCTCGGCGCCGCCGCCACCCAGCGGCAGCACCGCCGGCGACACCGCGCTCGGCTGGACCGCCTTCGGGCTCGCGGTCGTGTGCTGCATCCCCGTGCTGCCGCTCGTGGCCGCGGTGCTCGCCGTCGTGACGCTCGTGCGCGGGCGGTTCCAGCCGCGGTGGCTCGCGGTGCTGACGCTGGTCCTCGGGCTCGCAGGCACCGTCGGCCAGGTCTTCCTCCTCACCAACGACGACTTCTGGGAGGGCATCCAGGACGGCATCAACGACTCCCTCGAGGAGGAGGCGGAGGACGCCCGCGAGTCGGGCGAGCCGACCCAGATCGCTCCCCTCAAGCTGCGGGAGCACGACTGCTTCAACGACCCGAACATGCGCACGGCCGGCGACGAGGTGATCTACTCCGACACCGTCACGCTGCTGCCGTGCAAGGACGAGCACGACCTCGAGGTCTACGCGACCTTCCAGATCCCCGGTGAGGACTATCCGGGGAAGGCCGCCGTGGACCGGGCCGTCCAGCGGTGCTTCCCCGCGTTCCGCGAGTTCGTGGGCACGTCCTACGCATCGTCGGAGCTCGAGATCTTCTACTACTTCCCGACCTCACGGTCGTGGAAGCTGCTCGGCGACAAGGCCATCACGTGCAGCGTGGGGCACCCGAAGCACCGGGTCCGGGGCAGCCTGGAGGGATCGAAGCGCTGATCGGCCGTCAGCGCTGGGGGACGATGGCCGTCCGGCCCTCCCACGAGCCGTGCTCCGAGAGCGGGCGGAACCGGTAGGTGGCGAACTCGTGGTGGAAGTCGCGGCGCCGCCGTTCGGCCATCGCAGCGGCGTGCCGCTCGGGCTCTGCGACCGCTGATCGACCGCGCACCATCTCCTCCATCTCGCGCACGGTCCGCCAGACCGAGAACGTCGAGATGGTCCGAGGCGGCCGGAAGCCGGCGAGCGCGAGCGTGGTGCCCGGATGGTCGCGCACGAGGCGTTCCACGGGTTTGCCCCACCTGAGGAACCGCGGCACCTCGGGGATCCGCATCCGCGCCACGGTGACGGCGACGACCGGCTCGTCCGGCTCCCAGGCGCCGGCGCGCACCGGCAGGTCGGGCAGCGCCGCAAGGGTCGACCACCGCCGGAGGTACTCCAGCCGAACGTGCCACCCCGCAGCGAGGTGACGACCGAGCGGGTCGTCGGCCAGGAAGCGGTCGACGGCGCCCTCGTCCTGCCACTGCGCGAACATCGCGAGCCGGCGCAGCTGGACCCGGTCCGGCGACACGGTGGGCGCCCCGAGCCGCATGAGCGCGAGGCTCTCCGCGTGGTCGAGGCCCGGGACGCTCGTCGCGGCCGGCGGACGGGACAGCGCGCGCACGCCGACGGCGGCCGGGACCTGGGCCAGGTGGAAGGTGTGGACGGTCACGTCGCTCGCTCCAGCTTGTAGTGCAGCCGCATCGCCCAGGTGGAGCGGAAGCGGATCTCGTGGTCGGTGCGTACGACGCCGGCGCCGTCGACGTACACCCTGAACGTCTCGTGGAGCGGCGCGCGCGACGCGTAGTCGGTGCCGTCCGGTCCGTCGCGGACGACCACGTACGCGCCGTCCGTTCCGAACCACCGGGCGGCGACTCCAGGACGAGCCCGCCGTCGTCGGTGATCGAGGGCCGGAGGAAGACCTGGACGTTGCCCGACTCGAGGGGGAACGCGACGTGCACGCTCGGCCGGTCGGCACCGGGCAGGCGGCGTGCCGAGTAGCTGCCACTGAACACGTGCCGGCCGCTGCTGCGCAGCCTCCGGAGCCACGCGGCCGCCGCCTGTGTGCCCTCGCGGTCCCGGATCAGCGTGATCTCGCTGCCCATGCCGTGCGCGACGTCGAGAGGTCGCATCGGCAGGGCGAGCTGCTCCACCCTCCTGCCGTACAGGCGCGCGACGAGCTCGCCCGCGGGCCAGAACACCGGCGACCAGCCGGTCCACACCTCCATCTGCCAGGCGGCCGTGTGCTCGTAGAAGTCGCGGATCTCCGGACGCAGCCGGGCCGAGTCGAAGCCCGGACCGTCGAGCACGGCCATCGTGGGGAGCAGCCCCGCGGCCGGGCTCCCGTGCTCCAGCCACCCACCCAGCCGCTGGGCCTCGGCCTCCAGCCACGCGTCGCCCACCGTCGCCGTCCGGCTGGTCGGCGCGGCGAGCCACGACTCGTCGCCCTCCAGATCGACCTGGCGACCGGTGACCCGCCAGAGCTTCCGCGAGGCGAGGTCGAGCAAGTGGCTCACGGGCGTGGATTCTGGCACGTCCGCTGTCGGTCAGGGATGCGGTGACGGGCGGACCATCAGGTCGGCGGCCGGCCGGAACCCGAGACGTCCGTAGAACGGGACCGACCGCTCGCTAGGCGCGAGCACGATCCGCGCGAAGCGGTTGCTGTCGGCGTGCTCGACGCACGCAGCGACGAGCTGCGCCCCGATGCCGGCGTTGCGCTGCTCGGCTCGCACGTAGACGTTCGCGACGTACCCCCAGCTGCCCGGCCGGTCGACGGCTCCACCCTGTCCCGGCCACGGCATCCGCTCGAACACGAGCATGTTCAGCATGCCGACCGGCTGCTCGCCGGCGACGGCGAGCCAGGTGATCCGCTGATCGCGCTCCCGGTCGGCCCAGGCTGCGAACCGCTCCTCGAACCCCGGGTCGTCGACCGGCCCGCCGTGGTTCTCCTCGGTCCAGGCCCGCCGTAGGTCGGCGATGAGCAGGTCATCGGCAGGCGCCGCGCGGCGTACGTCGATGCTCGTCACCGGATGATCCTGCCAGCGGCAGCTTCCTCGACCGCGGCGACCACCCGTCCATACGTGACGTCGATGTCGCCGTCCGCGTCCACGTGGATCGCATCCGGCGCACTGGCACTGACCAGTCGCCGCTCCCAGTCCTCGATCGCCGACCCGCCACCGTCCCGGTCGACGACGCCGCGGATCACCGCGTGCAGCGGGTCCGACAGCGACCGACCGTAGAAGCGCTCACCAGCCAGACCCGGGCGAGCGCGAAGCACGAGGTGCACGTAGGAGTGCCCTGCATCGACGGCAGCGGCGCGAAACCTCTCCCGCTCGTCGTCGCGCGCCAGCATCTGAGGAAGTACGACGTCGCGGCCTTCGTCGAGGTGAGCGCCAATCATCGCCAGCGCCACCGGGCGGATGAGCCCGCCCGTTGCCACGAAGTCCTCCCGCCAGCCCCCGATGAAGCACCGGAGCCTGTCAACGTCGCAGTTCAGGACCCCGGGATGCTCGGCGGCGTAGCGCTCGGCGATCGTGCTCTTGCCGACTCCGGGGGCGCCGTTGAGATGGATGAGCGTCGCCACGCAGCCAAGGTAGCGAGTCGCGACAGATCAGCCCGCCTGTCGGAGATCGGGGACCGTCAGGCGTGGGTTGCCGCCCGCCGCGGCGATCCGTGCGACGAACGCCGTCGCTTCCTCGGCTTGCCGAGCGGCATCGAGCCCGCCGACGACGAGGCTCCGCCCCCCGAGCGCCGTGACGGCGCGGCTCACGACCTCCAGCGCCTGCGGGTCGTCCCCACAGAGCGCGACTGTCCGCTCGGGGTCCGGGCTGTCGAGCCACATGTGCCCGGCGTACGTCTGAAGGCCTTTGACCACGAGGGAACCCGGTGCCCAGCGGGCGACCTGCTCGGCGAACGCACCACTCGGCACCAGGTGCCGGCCGGTCCCCCAATCGATCGCATTGGTGGTGTCGACCAACGGCAGCCCGGCGAGCGCACCGTCGGGTGCCCCGACGATCGTCAACGCCTCTTGGACGCCGTCCGGTGACACGGCGAGCACGACGAGATCGTGGGTCGGGACCGACGAAGCCGTGACTGCCGTGGCACCGATCTTCCTCGCCAGATCTGTTGCGCGGTCGAAGGAACGGCCGAAGACGGAGACGGCCTGGCCAGACCTGGCCCAGGCCTCTCCCAGCGTCGAGGCGAGATTGCCGGTGCCGATGAGTGCGATGCGAAGGCTGTCGGTGCGAAGTGTTTTGTTCGACGTGTTGGTCATGCCTGCGACGCTAGGAGAGTTGCTCCTACCGATCCGTAGGAGTCTTCGCGAGAGGATGGCGACCGTGCCCAGTGACGACTGCGTGCCCTTCGGGGCCGACTGCCATGTCCGCCTCGGCGCCGGGTTGATCTCCCACACCTGGGATCCGGTGGTGCTGGCGACGCTGCGCGGCGGCGCTGCACCGCGCCGGGATCTGCTGCGCAGCATCGGCGGCATCAGCGACAAGTCGCTGCACGAGTCGCTCGTCCGTCTCATCGACGCCGGACTCGTGAGCCGTGTTGCCGACAGCGGCTCCACCTACGACCTCACACCGTTGGGGACGTCGTTCGCGACCGGTCCCCTCCTGGCCCTGGCGCGTTGGGCCGAGGAGCACGCTGTCGACCTGGTCGGCGCAGCCTGAGCTCACACCACGCTGAGCGGAAGCAGCTTCTTCCCTGTCGGCCCGACCTGGATCTCCGTGCCCATCTCCGGGCACACGCCACAGTCGTAGCAGGGCGTCCAGCGGCAGTCCTCGACCTCGACGTCGGAGGAGCCGTCGGCGACTGCGAGGGCGTCCTCCCAGTCGGCCCACAGCCAGTCCTTGTCGAGGCCGGAGTCGAGGTGGTCCCAGGGCAGGATCTCGTCGTAGTCGCGCTCACGGGTGGTGAACCACTCGAGGTCGACGCCGGTGCCGGCGAGCGCCTGGTCGGCGGCGACCGTCCACCGCTCGAACGAGAAGTGCTCGCTCCAACCGTCGAAGCGGCCGCCCTCGCGCCAGACCTGCTCGATGATCCGGCCGACGCGGCGGTCGCCGCGGGACAGCAGTCCCTCGACGATGCCGGGCTGGCCGTCGTGGTAGCGGAAGCCGATGGCGCGGCCGTACTTCTTGTCGGCGCGCACGGTCTCGCGGAGCTTGCGCAGCCGCTCGTCGGTGGTCTCGTGGTCGAGCTGCGCGGCCCACTGGAACGGGGTGTGCGGCTTGGGCACGAACCCGCCGATCGACACCGTGCAGCGTATGTCGTTGCGACCGGAGACCTCGCGACCCTTCGCGATCACGCGCTTGGCGAGCTCGGCGATCTGGAGCACGTCGTCGTCGGTCTCGGTGGGCAGGCCGCACATGAAGTAGAGCTTCACCTGGCGCCAGCCGTGGGAGTACGCCGCCGCGACCGTGCGGATCAGGTCGTCCTCGGTGACCATCTTGTTGATGACCTTGCGCATCCGCTCGCTGCCGCCCTCCGGCGCGAACGTCAGGCCGGAGCGCCGCCCGTTGCGGGAGAACTCGTTGGCGAGGGTGATGTTGAAGGCGTCGACCCGGGTCGAGGGCAGCGACAGCGAGACGTTGGAGCCGTCGTAGCGGTCGGCTAGACCCTTGGCGACGTCGCCGATCTCGGTGTGGTCGGCGGAGCTGAGCGAGAGCAGGCCGACCTCCTCGAAGCCGGTCTTCTTGACGCCGTTGTCGACCATCGCGCCGATCGTCTCGATCGAGCGCTCGCGCACCGGGCGGGTGATCATGCCGGCCTGGCAGAAGCGGCAGCCGCGCGTGCAGCCGCGGAAGATCTCGACGGAGAACCGCTCGTGCACGGTCTCGGCGAGCGGCACCAGCGGGTTGCGCGGGTAGGGCCACGCGTCGAGGTCCATCAAGGTGTGCTTGCGGACCCGCTCGGGGGCGTCCGGGTGGTTGGGCACGACCGCCGCGATCGCCCCGCTGTCGTCGTACGACACATCGTAGAAGCGCGGCACGTAGACCGCGCCGGACGCCGCGAGCCGGCGCAGGATCTCGAGCCGGCCACCGGGGCTGCCCTCGCCCTTCCACTCGCGCACGACCTCGGAGATCTTGAGCACGACCTCCTCGCCGTCGCCGAGGACTGCGGCGTCGAGGAAGTCGGCGATCGGCTCGGGGTTGAACGCCGCGTGGCCGCCGGCGAGCACGATCGGGTGATCGTCGGTGCGGTCGACCGCGTGGATCGGGATCCCCGCCAGGTCGAGCGCGTTGAGCAGGTTGGTATAGCCGAGCTCGGTGGAGAAGCTGACGCCGAACAGGTCGAAGGCAGCGACCGGCCGGTGGCCGTCGACGGTGAACTGCGGAATCCCCTCGGCGCGCATGACCTTCTCCATGTCGGGCCACACGGCGTACGTGCGCTCGGCGAGGATCCACGGCCGCTCGTTGAGCACCTCGTAGAGGATCTGCACGCCCTGGTTGGGCAGGCCGACCTCGTAGGCGTCGGGGTACATCAGGGTCCAGCGGACCTCCACGTCGTCCCACGGCTTGCTCACCGAGTTGAGCTCGCCGCCGACGTACTGGATCGGCTTGGACACCGACAGCAGGTGCGGCTCGAGGCGGTCGAAGAGGCTCTCGACGGTCGGCTCGGTGGACAGGGAAGACATGGGTTCAAGGGTACGGCGAGGGGGCCCTCCGGACCGAGTCGGCGACCTCCGCCTCCCTACACTGACGCCCATGAACGCGACCACGTCCGGCCGGTTCGGGTGGACGGTGGTCGCGCCGGTGGTGGCGGCGATCGTCCTTGCGTTCTCCTGGGGCACCCACCCCGGCCCGATCGGCAACACCCTGGTCGGCGTGACCCTGGTCGCTGCCGTGCTGGCCGGTGTCCACCACGCGGAGGTGGTCGCGCACCGGGTGGGCGAGCCGTTCGGGTCGCTGGTGCTGGCGGTCGCGGTCACGGTGATCGAGGTCGCGCTCATCGTCACGCTGATGATCACCGGCAGCGGCGACACCTCGACGCTCGCGCGGGACACCGTGTTCGCGGCGGTGATGATCACCGTCAACGGCATCGTCGGGATCGCTCTCGTCGTCGGCGCCCTGCGCCACCGCCTCGCCGTGTTCAACCCGGAGGGCACCGGATCGGCGCTGGCCACCGTGATCGCGCTGGCCGGCCTCACCCTGGTGGTGCCGACGTTCACGACCAGCGAGTCCGGACCGGTCTTCACCGGCTCGCAGCTGGCGTTCGCCGCCGTCGCCTCCCTCGCGCTGTACGGCGTGTTCGTCTTCACCCAGACCGTCCAGCACCGCGATTTCTTCCTGCCGGTCGCGACCGGCGCCCCCGCCGTGGGCGCGAATCCCGCTGACGCCGACCAGGACAGCCACGCCGACCCACCGACCGATCGCGAGGCGCTGACGAGCGCCGGGCTGCTGCTGGTCGCCCTCGTGTGCGTCGTCGGGCTGGCGAAGGTCGAGTCCTACGCGATCGAGGACGCCGTCGCCGCGATGGGACTCCCCCACGCCGTCGTCGGCGTGGTCATCGCGCTGCTCGTGCTGCTTCCGGAGAGCATCGCGGCCGTCCGCGCGGCGGCCCGCGACCGCGTCCAGATCAGCCTCAACCTCGCCTACGGATCGGCGATGGCGTCGATCGGTCTCACCATCCCGAGCATCGCCGTGGCGTCGATCTGGCTGGACGGCCCGCTCGCCCTCGGTCTCGAGCCGCTCCAGCTGGTGCTGCTGCTCCTGTCGTCGGTCGTCGCGGTGCTCACGGTGGTGCCCGGGCGAGGGAAGCCGCTCAACGGCGCGGTGCACCTCGTGCTGTTCGCCGCGTTCCTGTTCCTGACGGCCGCGCCGTAGCGCGGCCGACGCGCCTCGGACGTCGCCGCGTTGTGATCCGGGGCACGTGCCCCGCTCCTTGCGCCGCGCTGAGGTGCGAGCACACTGGCTGCGTGCCGCGTCGTACCCCCTCCCTGCTCGCCGGACTCCTGGTCCTCGGCCTGGCCGCCGGCTGCTCCGACGAGGAGCCCGCCGCCGACCCCGACCGGATCGTGCTCACCCCGGCGGCCCCCGGTGAGGGTCACACGCACGCGCCCGGCCAGGAGCACGCCGCGGCGGGACCGCTCGGTGACGGCACGACCGAGGTCGCCGGCCGCTACCGGCTCGACGCCACCAGCATCGCGGGCCCGGCGTCGGGCACCCGGCGGCTCGGCTTCCGGATCCTCGGCCCCGACGGCCCGGTGACCGACTTCGAGGAGGAGCAGACCAAGCTCCTGCACCTCTACGTCGTGCGCACCGACCTGTCCGAGTTCCGCCACCTCCACCCCGAGCTCGACGATGACGGCACCTGGTCGACCCGGGTCGACCTCGGGCAGCCCGGGTCCTATCGGGTGATCGCGGAGTTCACGCCCACCGGCTCGCCACGCCCTGTCGTCCTCGGCACCGAGGTCGACGTGCCCGGCACCCCGGCGGGGACGACCGTCCCCACGACCGACGGCGACGACGGGGTGGTGCGGGTGACGTCCGACGGCGACGGCGAGGTCGGCCCCGACGGCCGGCTGCGGCTGGTCGTCAGCGACCTCGACGGCAACCCGCTCCAGCTCGGCAGCTATCTCGGCGCCGCCGCCCACGTGACCGGCTTCCAGGTCGACGGCGACCGGTTCGTGCACGTGCACCCGTACGGCGCGCCGGAGCAGACCGACGAGGGGACGGTCCTGACGTTCCACACGACGTTCGAGGAGCCCGGCGACTACCGGTTCTTCGTGCAGGTGCGGGTGGACGGGTTCCTGCACTCGGTGCCGGTGAAGGTGGCGGTGCGGGCTGGTTGATGCCGTCGGTCGCGGGCGCCGCGGTGGTTGCCCTTCAAGCGGCTGGGCACGACGGTGGGTCGTGTGCCTGAGGCCGTCGAGTGCGGGAGTCGTGTGCCGGAGGGCCTTGTTCTCGCGTGTGTCGTGTGCCCCACGACCCGCATTGCGCCGTTGCTGACGCGGTCGTGTGCCTGAACACCCGTCTCCGCGCGTTCTCGGGCACACGACCGGAGACCTCGCACCCGACCGCGGGCAGGGACCAACCGCGGTGCTCTCTCGTGCCCAGCCGCCTGAACCGCGACCACCGCGGCGCGCACAGCCAAGCACAGCCGCGGCGCAGCGAGCTCACTCCACCTCGACCGTCACCGTGGTGACCGGGTTCTCGAACTCCCCCACCCGCAGGCTCACCTGGACCTCCCACTCCCCCGGCGCCGGGAACGCGACCGCCGCGACGTAGGTGCCCGAAGCCACCGGCACCACGCGCACCGGGCCGAGGTCGACCTCGGCGTTGCGCAGCGAGACCTCCGGCGGCGCGGGGAGGTCGACGGGCTCGCCGGTCCGGTCCTGCACCTGGATCGACAGCCGGCGCTGGCGCCCGGCGGCGTCGTCGAGCAGCGCGAGCACCCGCAGGTCGTCGGCCGTGCCGGTCACGACGCCGGTGTCGGCGGTCGCCGGCGGCGCGCTCGCGTCGCCGGCGGGTGGCCGGCCGGTGAGGAACCCGGTCACCCCGAGCAGCGCCACCAGGAGCACGGCCTCGACCGCGACCGCGCGGCGCACCAGCGCCGACGCTCGCTTGCCGCGCTCGTGCGTGCCTCCCGCCGCGACGGCGGGCACCAGCCGGAGCCGGTTCCACGCGGCGACCGCCACCACGACGACCGCGATGCCGAGCTTCACCAGCAGGAGCCGGCCGTAGGTCGTGTCGACGAGTCCGCTCCAGGAGCCGAGGATCCGCCAGGCCATGAGCACGCCGGACACGACCAGCGCGGCCAGCAAGCCGGCCGCCACGGTCGAGAACCGGCTCACCAACCGCGCCGCCTCATGGGCCCGGCCGCCGAACGACGCGAGCGTGAGCACCAGGCCGACGAGACCGCCGAGCCACACGGCCGCGGCGGAGAGGTGGAGGGCGTCGGTGACGACGAGCAGCGAGACCGGCTCGTAGGCGCGCGTGTGGCCGACGAGAGCCGGCGACCACACCGCGACCGCCGCCCCGAGGTCGCCGACCAGGGACGGGGTCGCGCGCTCGCGCGCGGTCATCGCGACGGCCAGACCCAGCCCGGCCAGCTGCAGCACCAGCACCGTGACCTGGTCGCCCACGAGCGCCATGTCGTACGACGCCGCGTCCCCCAGGCCGCGCAGGCCGATCCCCTGCTGGTAGGCACCTGCGAGCGGCACCCCGAGCGCCGCCGCGGCGACGGCGAGGGCCGCACCGAAGCGCAGCACGAGCAGCAGGCGGCGCCGTACGACCTCGCGGAGCCGGATCCCGCGGGCGGTCCAGCCCAGGAAGACGACGAGGCCCGCGGCCACGAGCAGGCCGAGGTAGCCCAGCGCCTGCACGATCGCGATCGTCGTGCGCAGCCCGCCACCGTCGTCGGCGGTCGGTGTCTGCGGGGGCTGCACGCTCGCGCTCGGCTCGCCGACGTGGAACGTCAACGACCCCGCGATCGGGTGGCCGTCGGAGGAGACGACCCGCCACGTGACGACGTAGGTCCCGTCGTCGAGACCGTCCGGGAGGTCGGCGGTGACGACCGCGTCGCGGGCCGAGGCCTCGGCCTCGACCGGCTCACCCGCGGCGTCGTAGACCAACAGTCCGTCGGCGACCAGCGAGACGCTCTCGTCGAACGTGAACGTCACCTCGCCCGGCGCCTCCGGCAGCACGGCGCCGTCGGCCGGATCGGTGCTGACGAGCGTGGCGTGCGCCGACGCGGGCGCGGCCGTCCCGCCCACCGCGAGCACGGCGAGCAGGACGGCGGCAAGCAGTCGCGCCGGCGCACGCATGGTCATCCTCAGGACGACGTGCGGCCGCTCCGGACGAGCGCCGCGCCGCCGACGACGACGCCTGCGATGCCGGCCACCAGGCCGGCGATCGCCAGGCCGTCCGAGTCACCGGACTCGTCGGACCCCTCGGCGTCCGCGGAGGACCCTGCACCGTCGGAGTCGGTGTCCTCCTCCTCGGTCGCGGTCTCGGCGCCGTGACCGGCGCCGTCGGCTGCCGTCACGGTCAGCGCGGGCGCGGGGCGCTCGAGCTCCTCGGGGTCCTGCCCCTCGGCGGGGGTCTCGACCCAGCCGGTCTCGCCCTGCTCGCACTTCTGCACGACCGGGAAGGTCAGCGTCTCGCCCTCGGCGTCGGGCAGCTGGAGGGACAGCTCGAACGTGTCGCGGTAGCCGTCCGCCAGCGGCGTCCGGGCCGTGTAGACGACCTGGGCGACGCGCTCGGTGACCTCGTTGCCGTGGGCGTCGGTCACCGGCTCGTCGAGCTGCTCGGAGACCTTCTCGACGTCCCACGACGGGTTGCGGGTCGGCGTGACCTGGAGGACCTGCTCGGGCATCGCGATCTCGATCGCGGTGGTCGGCGAGCCCTCGCAGCCGTGGCCCACGCTGAACGTGAGCACGGCGTAGGAGCCGGCCGCCGTGGTGTCGGGAGTGACCGTCACGTGGGCCGAGGCCGGGGCGGCCGCGGTGGCGACGACGATGCCGCCGGCAGCGAGGGTCGGCAGCAGGGCGCGGCGGATGGAGCGGTGGTGCATGGTGGTTCCTTGTCTGTCGGTGTGAGGGTGGGCAGAAGCCACCGCCCGACCGACGGACAGGTGTCTCGGTGCTCGGTCAGGCGGTCGCGCGGGCGGCGACCGGAGGACCGCGCGTCGGCGCGACGGCAGCGAGCAGGCGAGCGACGAGGACGCGGGACGCCTCGACGACAGGGGCCGTCCGCAACGGGACGGCAAGACGGGGCTGGACCCGCCACGACAGGAGTACGGCGACCGCGCGCCGGCGCAGCGCCAGGGCGAGCGCGGTGACCGCGCCCGCGAGCACGTGGGCGGCGAGCATCGACCACGAGAGCCCGAGGACTCCCCCGACCGCCTCGTGCGCGGCGTGGCCGGCGTGCTCGACGGTGAGCGCGACGAGCCACGCGTGCAGCAGGACCTGGACACCGACCAGCGCCGGCACGGCGACGCGCAGGGGCGCCCGGCCCCGCAGCACGAGGCCCGCGGCGCCGTACACCGTCGCGGCGACGGCCAGCAGCCAGCCGCCGCTGGGGAGCTCGCCACCGGCGGCGGTGTGCGCGATCGCGAGGGCGGTCGTCGTCTCGGCGGCGGTGAGGCCGGCGGAGAGCCGCGAGCCGCCGCGCGGGACCTTGCGCAGGACCAGCATCAGCCGGCCCCGGCCAGCAGGTCGCCGACCTCCTGGGTGGCGAACCACGCGAGGTCGTCGTCGGGGTCCGTGAACGGCTCGGTGTCGGCGTGCACCGCGACGACGTCGGCCCAGGCGAGGTCGCCGCCGCCGTCGCCCGCGGTCTCTACGGTGATCACGACCCGGCGCCCGTCACCGGACACCGCCTCGGCCGACAGGTCGGCGGCGGTCATCAGCGCGGCGTACTCGGTCTCCTCGTCGTCCGCGGGCGCCACCACCCGCTCCGTGGCGGCCGGCACCCGGCCGGCGGCGACGTACTCCCCCAGCGTCGCAAGGGTGGCGGGGACGTAGACGCGCGGCATCAGGACTCCGCGCCGTCCGCGGGCTTCTTGGTACGGCGTCGCCCGCGCGGCGCGCGCTGACGGCCGGAGGACGAGGAGTCGAGCAGCTCGTCGAGCGCCTCGCGCAGGCAGATGCCGAGGAGGTCGGCGTCGGGGACCCAGTCGCGATCGGCGGTGATGCCGTAGTAGACGCCGCCGTCGTAGGACGTCACGCCGATGACCAGCGGGTGGCCGGCGACCAGCGGCGGCACCGGGAAGCTGGCCACCATCCGGGCGCCGGCGGCGAAGAGCGGCGCCTGCGGCCCGGGGACGTTGGTGATCGAGAGGTGGTAGCCGCGGCGCAGCTCCTCAGCCGCGACCCGCGATCCGATCGCGTGGAACGTCGTCGGCGCGAAGCCGGCGATGCCGGCGAGCCGGTTGGCGGCGACGCTGCGCCCGGTGTCCTTGTGGGCCTGGAACGAGTACGACACCTGGTGCAGCCGGACGATCGGGCTCGGCTCGCCGACGGGGAGGTCGACGAAGTGCGCGGCGATCTGGCTGCCGAGAGAGGTGGCCTCGAGCTCCTCGTCGATGACCGAGACCGGCACCACCGCGCGCACCTGGCGCATCCCGCCGAGCGACTCGGCGCGCGTCATCAGCCAGGCGCGGAGGCCGCCGGCGATCGTCGCGAGGATGACGTCGTTGATCGTGCCGCCGTGCGTGTCGCGGATCTTGCGGTAGTCGGCGAGCTTCGTGTCGACGGTGACGACCCGCCGCTGCTGGGACAGCGGGCCGCTCATCACCCCGCCGCCCTTGGGGCGGCGGCCGGTCACCGCGCCGAGGAACGCGCGGGCCCGGCGGGTGCGCTCCTCCGCCGTACGGCGCAGCGCGAGAGACGTGCCGCGGGCGGTGTCGAGCACGGCCTCCGGCTGCGTGAGCGTCTCCTGGAGGGCGTCGGCGACGAGCTTCGCGGGCGCGGGCGACTGGCGCGGCGCCCAGTCGTCGGCCTCGAGCTCGCGGGGCGTCGCCGACGCGTCGAGCAGCAGCTGGCCGAGGTCGACGGTGTGCACGCCGTCGACGAGCGCCTGGTGGGTCTTGGACAGGATCGCGACCCGGCCGCCCTGGAGGCCCTCGACGAAGTAGATCTCCCACAGCGGGCGGGTGCGGTCGAGCGGTCGCGAGACGATGCGCGAGACCAGCTCCAGCAGCTGGGCCGACGTGCCGGGCCGTGGCAGCGCCGAGCGCCGCACGTGGAACCCGAGGTCGAAGTTCTCGTCGTCGACCCACACGGGGTTCGCGAGCCGTCCCGGCACGGGCTGCACCCGCTGGCGGTAGCGCGGCACGAACGCGATCCGGTCCTGGATCAGGGAGACGAGGCGCTGGTAGTCGAGGCCGCCGCCGTCGGAGTCGGCACCCTCGAAGATCTCGATCGTCGCGTTGTGACGCGGGGTCTCGGGAGACTCGTCGGTGAGGAACGCCAGATCGCGCGGCCGCACTCGGTCCACGTCGTCCCCACCTTCCCGGCTGTCTTTGTCCCCGTGAGATTCTGACAGAGCGGCCGCTGGGCGCCCCCATCGGTCCGCGCACGCGAAACGAGAGAAGGACCACGTTGAGGACGCACCACCGCGCGACCCTTGCCGGCGCGCTGGCGACCGCCCTGCTGACCGGCCTGACGGCCTGCGGCTCCGACGACGACAACGGCTCCGGCGGCGGCGAGCCGGTGCGCGTCGAGATCACCTTCGCCGACGGCGAGGTGACCCCCGCCGGCGAGCGTGTCGAGGCCGAGGCCGGCGAGCCCATCGACCTCGTCGTCACCGCCGACGAGCCGGGCGCGCTGCACATCCATTCCGACCCCGAGCAGGAGCTCTCCTACCCGGCCGGCGAGAAGACGTTCGAGATCCAGGTCGACCGACCGGGCGTCGTCGACGTGGAGTCCCACGAGCTCGGCGTGGTGATCGTCCAGCTCGAGGTCTCGTGATCGACGCCCACGGGATCGGCGGTCAGAGCGACCTGCCGATCCCCCTCGAGCTCGCCGTCTCCGGGTCGGTGGCCGCGCTGGTGCTGTCGTTCGCGGTGCTCGTGCTGGCCTGGCGCCGGCCGCGGTACGCCGACCCCGCGGCGATCCGCGGGCTGCGGGCACCCGACCTCCTCTCACGACTGGTGCTGGCGCCGTACACGAAGGTCGCGCTGCGGGTCCTCGGTTTCGTGCTCTTCCTCTACACGGCGGCCTGCGCGGTCTTCGGCGTCGACCAGCTGACCAACCCGTTCTTCGGGATCGTCTACATCTGGTGGTGGGTGGGGCTGGTCTTCGCCTCCCTCCTGCTCGGCCCCGTGTGGAAGGCAATCAGCCCGGTCCGCACGATCAACGACCTGCTGCAGCGCCTCAGCGGCGGCGACGGCGACAACGGCATCCGCGCCTACCCGGCATGGCTGGGCTACTGGCCAGCGGCGTTCGGCCTCTACGCGTTCGTCTGGCTCGAGCTCGTCTACGAGCGCAGCGACGAGCTCGCCGACGTGCGCCTGTGGTGCGCGCTGTACGTCGCCGCGATGCTCGTCGGCGGCGCCGTCTTCGGAAGCCGCTTCTACGAGCACGCCGACCCGTTCGAGGTCTACTCCAGCCTCGTCGCGCGGCTGTCGCCCTGGCACGTCGTCGACGGCCGGGTCATGCTCCGCAGCCCGCTCGCCAACCTCGCGTCGACGCCGGCGAAGCCGGGCCTGGTCGCTGTGGTCGCCGTGCTCTTCGGCAGCACGGCGTTCGACTCGTTCAGCGAGTCGCCGTACTGGACCCGCTTCGTCTACGACGCCACGCTGACCGGCAACCAGCTGAACAACATCGCGCTGCTGGTGTTCTGCCTCGCCGCCGGACTGCTGTTCGCCGGCGGCTGCGCGCTGACCGGCGTCGCGGGCGACGTACGGCGCCGCGACCTCCCGCGTCGGCTCGCCCAGTCGATCGTGCCCATCGTCGCCGGCTACATCGTGGCCCACTACCTGACGCTGTTTGTCGACTCCGGGTGGCAGACCCTGGCGCGCGCCAGTGACCCGTTCGGCAAGGGCTGGAACATCCTCGGCACGGCGGGCCTGACGCCGTCGTACTGGTTCTCCTACCACCCGACCCTGCTCGCGACGCTCAAGGTGCTCGCCGTCGTCGTCGGACACGTGACCGCCGCCGTCGCCGCCCACGACCGTGCCCTGGAGGTGCTGCCGAAGCGGCACCAGGTCACCGGCCAGCTGCCGCTGCTGCTGACGATGGTGGCGTTCACCGCGGGTGGGCTCTACCTGCTCTTCAACGCCTGACGCTGCGCGCCGCGGCCGGCGCCCCCGCCATGGCGTCCACCAGCGCGCCGACGGCGCGGGTGAGCGGCGACTCGCCGCCCTCGAGCAGGGTGCGGCCGGCCACCAGGGCCCGGTCGACGGCGGCCTGGTCGTCGGGAAGGAAGTGCACGCCGACGTTGCTGCCGAAGCCGTCGAGCATCGCGGCGACGTCGACCTCTCGCCAGCCCAGCGTCGGCCGCATCCGGTTGACGACGACGCGCAGCCGGGGCGCGGCCAGGACGTCGTGCGCGTCGCTGACCGCCCGGGCGAGCCGCGCCAGCCCGACCGGGTCGGCGGAGCCGACGACGACGATGTCGTCGGCCACCTCGAGCGCCTCGAGGGTCAGGCCGTTGCGCTGGGCGCGGGCACCGAAGTCGGCCGCCGGGTCGTGCTCGAGGCTGAACCCGGTGTCGATGACGACCTGACCGTCGCGACGGGCGACGTCGACGATCTCGGCGAGCGCACCGGGCCGGACCTCCGACCAGCGGTCGGGGCGCGGCAGGCCGGTGACCAGGCGCAACCGGTCGGACAGCCGCCGCTGCACGGTCGGGAAGCGCTCGGCGAGGGTGCCGCCCGCGACCAGCCGGGCGGCGGACAGCAGGCCGGACACCTCGTCGAGGACACCGAGGTGCTGCGCGACCGCACCGCCGTAGGGATCCGCGTCGAGCAGCACGGTGGTGAGCCGGCGCCGGGCGAGCTCTGCGGCGAGCGCGACCGCGATCGTCGTACGACCGGGAGCACCGGCGGGTCCCCAGACAGCGACGACCCGACCAGCAGGTCCGCCGTCATCGGCCATCGCCTCGGTGGCCACCGGGGCTGGCAAGGTCGGCGGCGCGTCGGACATCAGGCCGGTGACGACGTCGGCCACGACGTCCACCCGGTCCTCCTCTAGAACCCCGTCCAGGCCCAGGTGGCCGGCACGGGTCCGCGCGACGTCGGCGTCGGCGGCGACGGCGAGCACGCGGACCCCGTGCCCGTGCAGGTCGGCGACGACCGTCGCGTCGAGCCCCGAGAGCTCAGCGCCGAGCACCGCGACCTGCGCCTGCCCGGCGCTCGCGGTCGCGAGGAGGTCGTCGACGTCGACGCACCGCTTGAGCACGACGACGCCGGGGTGCGCCGTCAGCGCGGCGAGCGCCGCGGACTCCCAGGCGGCACCGGTCGAGACGAGCAGCGCGACGATCATCGGCGTCAGGGCTCGAGGTGGACCGACAGCACCGGGTCGTCCATCGCCCCGACGACCGACTGGAACTCCGCGGCCCGGTCGGCGTCGACGGCGACCACGACCTGCCGGGTGCCGCTGACCGCGAACGTCTCCTCGAGGGCGGGCGCGTCGACCACGGTCACCGAGTCGAGCACCAGCCCGGCCTGCTGGCCCGAGCCGCGGCCGCGCCGGACGCGGTCGTCGGCGTAGACGTCGACGACGGAGCCGGTCGTCACCGCGGGCGGCATGTGGTGCGGCTCGACGGCGAGCGAGACCTGGAGCGTGCCCTGCTCGTCGGCCGGCCCGACGGCCGAGCGGGTCAGCAGCTCCCCCGCGCCGACGCCGTGCCGCAGGACCATGCCCTCGGGCACCGGCTCCGACGCGGCGAAGTAGAGGTCGAGGTCGGCGGGATCGGCGAACCGGACCCGCGTGGTCACCAGCGCGTCGGTGTCGACCGGGGAGCCCGCGCCCTGGTCTCCCGCGAACGCCCAGACCGCGACCGAGTCGTCGGCCGCCGCGAACACGCGGGCGCCGAGCGCGATCGACGCGGTGACCAGCACCACGCCGATCCACAGGCGGGGGTCGCGCCAGCCCGACCTCGCGGTGCGGGTCGCCGGGGGCACCAGGGGCGTGCCCGTCCCGAGATTCCTGGACACGGGCACATCATGACCCGCCGGGGCCGTTCCGTCACCTGTCCATCCACAGGTGGCCGCAGGGCGCTACGGATCCTGGACCGTCGGATGCGACGATGGGCCCATGGTCGAGCAGTCTCCCCGCTTCCTGACCCTGGCCGACGTTGCCGAAGTTCTCAACACCTCCACCGCCCAGGTCTATGCGCTGGTGCGCCGCGGCGAGCTCGTCGCGATCAAGATCGGCGGTCGCGGGCAGTGGCGGGTCGAAGCCTCCAAGCTGGAGGAGTACATCCAGGAGCAGTACACCAAGGCGCGCAAGTTCGTCGAGGCCCACCCGTACCCGGAGAGCGCCGACGAAGACGCAGAGGTCTAACCCACCTCGCCGTCGAGGGTCACCTCGACGGTCCGCTCGTCGCCGTCCCGGTCGACGGTGAACTCGATCTCCTCGCCCGGCTGGTGGCTGCGGATCATCACGATCAGGGCGATGCCGTCGGTGACCCGCTCGCCCTCGACGTGCGTGATGAAGTCGCCCTTCTTCAGGCCGGCGGCCTCGGCGGGCGAGTCCGGCACGACCTCCTCGATCTCGGCGCCCTCACCGTCGGGAGTGCCGCCGACGACGACCTGCGCGCCGATGATCGGGTACTGCGCCTCGCCGGTCTTGAGGATCTGGTCGGCGGTCACGACGACCTGCTCGACCGGGATCGCGAAGCCGACGCCGATGTTGCCGGCCTCGCCGTTGAACGTGCCGCCGCCGTTGGTCGCGATGGCCGAGTTGACCCCCACGACCTGGCCCCGGCGGTCGACGAGCGGGCCCCCGGAGTTGCCCGGGTTGATCGCCGCGTCGGTCTGCACCGCGTTGATGTACGACGACTGGTCCTCGGTGCCGTCGGTGCTGACCGGTCGGCCCAGCGCGCTGACGATGCCCGAGGTGACGGTCGCGCTCAGGCCGAGCGGTGAGCCGATCGCGACGACGGGGTCGCCGACCCGGAGCCGCTCGGAGCGGCCCAGCGAGGCGGGCTTGAGGTCGGTGGCGCCGTCGGCGTAGAGCACGGCGACGTCGTAGACCGGGCTGCGGCCGACGACCTCGGCCTCGTGGTGCTGGCCCTCCTGGTCGACGATCGAGATGGTGCCGCCGTCGGCGTCGGCGTCCGCCACGACGTGGTTGTTGGTGATGATGTGGCCCTTGCGGTCGAGCACGAAGCCCGACCCGGTCGCGCCGGTGCCGTCCTCGAACTCGGCGATGATCTGGACGGTGCTCGGCAGCACCTTGGCCGCGACCTGGGTGACCGAGCCGCCGTCCTCGAGCGGCGGCAGCTGGTCGACGTCCTCCTCGTCGAGCCCGTCGCCGATGGGGCCGGCGGACGTCGAGTCCGAGTCGTCGTCGAACCACTCGGAGTAGCCGGCGGCGCCCGCGACGCCGCCGATGACGCCGACGACGAGCGACAGCGCGGCCACGGCGGGCCAGATCCAACCGGACCGGCGCGGGGACCCGGCCGGTTCCCCGGCGTGCCCGGGCGCGCTCGACGGGGGCGGTCCGACGGGCATCGGGGAGGTCTGCGGAGGTGCGGGCGGCGGGGAGGTCGGCGGGGGCGGCGGCCACTGGTGCTCAGCCGACTGCTCCGAGGGCAGGATCGGCTGGGTCTCGTCGTGCTCGTCGCGCTCGTCGTTCACGGTCACATCATGGCCGATCGGCGGTGAACGCCCGGGGCGGGTCCGGTCGGCAATCGCCTACGGAACGAGCCGCGCGATCCAGGCGGGCACGGCCTCGCGGCCCGGGGTCGAGGCCTGCACCGTGGGCGTCGCCGCCGGGCTGTCGATGCGGGTGACGGGCGGGCGGCGGTCCGCGGGCGGCGAGGAGGCCGGCGCCGTACCGAGCGCGAGGACGCCGAGCATCGCGGCGCCGATGGCACCGCCGCCGAGCACGGCGACGCCCATGCCGCGACGGGCACCGCCCTGGGCGCGCGGGGCCACGAGGTACTGCTCGCCCGGCGTCACGCTGAGCAGCGAGCCCTTGAGGTCCATCGGCGCGGCGCCCGGGTCGCACGACAGGCCGGCGAGGCGGGTCTTGACCCAGCCCTCGCGCTCGACCAGGTCACGGCACGCGTGGCAGGAGTAGACGTGGGCCCACGCCTCCTCCGCCTCCTGGGCGCTCATCTGGCCGTCGAGGAGGGCGCTCACCCGGTTGCCGAGGTGGCCGATCACGAGCGCCACCCCGAGATCAGGGAGGCCCGCGGACCGGTGTAGCGGGTGCGGCCCTCGCCCGGGGCCCGGTGCGCGAGGGCGGTGCGCAGCATGGCGCGGCCGCGGTGGATCCGGGACCGCACGGTGCCGAGCTTGGCGCCGAGGATCTCGGCGATCTCCTCGTAGCTGAGGCCCTCGATGTCGCAGAGCACGACGGCAGCGCGGAAGTCGGGCGGCAGCGCCGCCAGCGCGGCCTCGACGTCGTCGTCGAACGTGCGATCGGCGTACGCCGCCTCGGGCGCCGCCGCGGTGCTGGCCAGCCTGGCCGCGCGCTCGTCGGAGAGCGCGTCGAAGCGGATGCGCTGCTTGCGACGCGCCTGGTCGAGGAAGAGGTTGGTGGTGATCCGGTGCAGCCAGCCCTCGAACGTGCCGGGCGTGTAGGTGTGCAGCGAGCGGAACACGCGCACGAAGACCTCCTGGGTGAGGTCCTCGGCGTCGTGGCGGTTGCCGGTCAGGCGCAGGGCGAGGCGGTAGACGCGGTCGGAGTGCTGCTCGACGATCGTCTGCCAGTCGGGCACCTCAGGCACCGTCTGCTCGCTCGCCGCCTGCTCGCTCATCGCTTCCGTCCTTCTGCCCAATCCCGACGCGACCTTCCTGTGGCTGTGACGCTAGACCCTCTTGCTGAGGGTTCCCTGTGAGAACTCTGAAGGTGCCAACGAACGCCGGAGCCGCGTTGTTCCTGTTCACCGGCCTGTGCTGCCGGGATCAGGGCGCCGGGAGCGTTACCTTGACCCCGTGGCCCTCCCACCGATCAACCCGACCAGCTGGACCTTCGCCGAGACCTACGTCGCCGAGGACGAGGTCCTCGAGGCGGCGCGAGCCCGCGCCGACGAGGTCGGCGTGGCGCCGCTCGGGTCCGGCGCCGGCGCGGCGCTGCGGTTCCTGGCGGCCGCGCTCGAGGCGCGCGCGGTCGTCGAGATCGGCACCGGCACCGGGGTCTCCGGGCTCTGGCTGCTGCGCGGGATGCGGCCCGACGGCGTGCTGACCACGGTCGACGTCGAGGCCGAGCACCAGCGGCTGGCCAAGGAGTCCTTCAAGGAGGACGGCATCGCCCCGCAGCGGGTGCGCACCATCGCGGGCGCGGCGCTCGACGTGCTGCCGCGACTGACCGACGGCCACTACGACCTGGTCTTCGCCGACGGCGACAAGCGCGAGTACGGCGCCTACCTCGACGAGGCGCTGCGGCTGCTCCGCCCCGGTGGCGTGGTGGCGTTCGACAACGCCCTGTGGCACGACCGGGTGGCCGACCCCGCCCAGCGCGACGACGACACCGTCGCGATCCGCGAGCTCGTGCAGCGGGTCAACACCACCGAGGGGCTGGTCCCGGCGCTGCTGCCGGTCGGCGACGGACTGCTCGTCGCCAAGAAGGAGTGGACCCCCGCGTCGGAGTAGGTCACTCCGCGCGCGGAGCGGCGGCGAAGCCCGCCGCGCCCTCGGCGATCGCGACGATCTCGCACGGCTCGATCAGCACCGGCGCACTGCCGATGATCTGCGAGCCGGGCGACTCGGCCGCGACGGCCGTGAAGCTCTCCTGGAACGCCGCCCGCGCAGCGTCGTCGGCGAAGACGTAGCAGCCCTCGAACCACTCGCCCGGCACCATCCGCCAGGTCTTGTAGGAGAGCCCGTCCTGCCCGGTGAAGCGGGCGTGGGACGTCTCGGCGACGTACGTCGCCAAGCGCTCCCCGACGTCCTGCGACGCCTCAGCGAGCGACCAGCGGACGGTGAGACCCCTCATGACGCGATTCCTTCCAGTGGATCGTGAACACCCAGCCAGGTGAGCAGCAGCCGCGAGCCGAAGCCGGACGGGCCCACCGTCCACTCGTGCCACTCCTTCTCGACGTCGCCGACCGAGGCGATGTCGAGGTGCGCCCAGGGCACCCCGTCGCGCTTGCCGCCGGGACGCACAAAGTGCTGCAGGAACAGGGCGGCCACGATCGCGGACGGACCGGGCGCGCCGTTGTCGGCGTCGGCCACCTTCGAGGCGATCTTCTCCTCGTAGCCCGCGAACAGCGGGAACCGCCACACCGGCTCGCCCGCACGGTCACCGGCAGCGCTGAGCGCGGCCGCGAGGCCGTCGTCGGTCGCGAAGAAGCCCCCGACCTGCTGGCCGAGGGCGACCTTCATGCCACCGGTCAGGGTCGCGACGTCGACCACGACGGTCGGGTCGAGCTCGGCGATCGCATAGGCGAGGGCGTCGGCGAGGACCAGCCGCCCCTCGGCGTCGGTGTTGGTGACCTCGGACGTGCGGCCGCCCCAGTGGCGGATCACGTCGCCGGGACGCAGCGCGCTGCCCGAGATCGCGTTCTCCGCGGCCGGCACCAGCCCGGTCACCCGCACCGGGCAGTCGACGTCGGCCAGCGCGGCCATGGTCGCCAGGACCACCGCGCCGCCGGTCATGTCGCGCTTCATGTTGACCATGCTCGGGCCGGGCTTGATCGAGAGACCGCCGGTGTCGAACGTGATCCCCTTGCCGACCAGCACCACGTGGGGCAGCGTCTTGGCCGCGCGGGCCGACAGCCCGGCCGGGATGTAGTCGAGCCGGATCAGCCGCGGCGGCGTCGCCGAGCCGCTCCCGACCGCGATGATCCCGCCGAAGCCCTCGGCGGCGAGGTCGGACTCGTCCCACACCCGGCACTTCAGGCCGGCCGCGGCCGCGATCGCCTCCGCCTGCTCGGCGAGCCACGACGGGTTCTTGAGGTTGGACGGCACGGTCGCGAGCATCCGGGACCGCCACCCGGCGCCGCCCAGTGCGACCGCCCGCTCGAGCAGAGACTGGTCGCCGCCCATGCCCGGCGCCGCGATCACGACACGGGCGACCGGCGTACGGCGGGGGCCGTCGGAGCGCCAGTGGAACTCGAACGACCCCAGCATCGCGCCGGCGACGAACGCCTCGAGCACCTCGGACACGTCGGCGTCGTCACCGACCGCTGACGGCACCGAGGTCGCGACGGCGGCACGGTCGCGCGTCGCCTTCGCCACCGCGGCGCCCGCCCGGCGCACGTCGGTGGGTGAGGCCGCGCCGACACCCACCAGGAGGACGAGCCGGAGGTCGGGGTTGCGGTCCGTGCCGGACGGCACCGGAAGGCTCGCGGTCTCCGCCGTCGCACCGGTCAGCCCGTGCAGCTCCGCGACCGCGAGCAGGTCGACGTCGAGCTCGTCGGCGAGCTCGGCCGCCCCCGGGCCGAGCAGCAGCGGGTCGCCCGGCGCCGGACCGGGCAGGACCGGGATCGCCACCACGTCGGCGCCGACGACCGCGGCGGGAGAGATGTCCCCGAGCGCGAACTCGGGAGGTGAAACCTGTGAGGGGAGCGAGGTCACCCGACGACGTTCTTGAGGGCGTCGCCCAGGTTGCCGGCCTCTTCGGCGTTCAGCTCGACCACCAAGCGGCCCCCACCCTCGAGCGGGACGCGCATGACGATGCCGCGACCTTCCTTGGTGACCTCGAGCGGACCGTCGCCAGTCCGAGGCTTCATCGCCGCCATGCGGCACCCCTCTTTCTACTTCTGAGGTTGTCGTGCGCAGGTGCGCGGAGCCATTATCGCGTATCCCGCCAACGACGCGCAGCCGGTGCGGGCTACCGGTGCGGACTAGTTGCCGCGCTCGCGCTCGGCGAGCTCCGCCGAGAGGCGCTCGAGCAGCGCGTCGACCTCGCTCATCCGGTAGCCGCGGAACGCCAGGGAGAAGCGCACGCGGCGCAGGTCGTCGGCGGCGAGCGGGCGGTCGGCCGGCACCACGGCGTCCGGGCGGTCGTCGTACGCCGGAGCCATCGGCTCGCCGCGTCCGGCCGCCAGCATGGCGATCGCACCCATGGCGAGCACGATCATCACGGCGAAGACCCACATCATCGTCATGGTCGTCGCCTACCCGTGCTCCTCGCGGGCCTTCACCATCAGGTCCACGGCCTCGTCGACGTCGTCGGTGACCGTGAGCATGTCGATGTCGGACTGCTTGATCCGGGCGTCCGAGAGCATCGTGCCCTGCATCCAGTCGAGGAGGCCGGTCCAGTGCTCGGTGCCCATCAGGACGATCGGGAACTGAGTGATCTTGAGGGTCTGCGAGAGCGTCATCGCCTCGAACAGCTCGTCCAGGGTGCCGAGCCCGCCGGGCAGCACGATGTAGCCCTGGGAGTACTTCACGAACATCATCTTGCGGACGAAGAAGTAGCGGAAGTTGAGGCCGAACGACACGTAGTCGTTGAGCTTGGCCTCCCACGGGAGCTCGATCCCGAGGCCGATGCTCTCGCCGCCCGCCTCGAGCGCGCCGCGGTTGGCCGCCTCCATCGCCCCGGGCCCGCCGCCGGTGATGACGGTGAAGCCGGCCTTCGCCAGGGCCGAGCCGACGCGGATGCCGATGTCGTAGGCGGGGTGCTCGGGAGGGATCCGTGCCGACCCGAAGACCGAGATCGCGGGACCGATCTCGGCGAGGTCGTTGAAGCCCTCGACGAACTCGGCCTGGATCTTCAGGACCCGCCACGGGTCGGTGTGGACCCAGTCGGAGTCGCCCCGGCTGTCGAGCAGCCGCTGGTCGGTCGTCGAGCCGACGGGGCGGCCCTTGCTCGGCCGCGGCCCCGGTCCGCTGCGGCGCGTCACGCGCCCGCTCCCGGCGCCTCGAGCCAGGCGCGCAGCTGCCGTTCGCAGCGCTCGATCTGCTCCACGGGCACGTGCTCCTCCTTGGTGTGCGCCAGGCTCGGGTCACCCGGACCATAGTTGACGGCCGGTACGCCGAGGACGGTGAACCGCGCGACGTCCGTCCATCCGAACTTCGGGTTCACGGTGCCGTCCGGGCCGCCGACGGCCTCGACGAACGCCTTCGCGGCCGGCCGGTCGAGGCCCGGCATCGCGCCCGGCGCGGTGTCGGTGACGGTGACGTCGTAGCCGTCGAAGAAGTCGCGGACGTAGGCCAGCGCCTCCGCCTCGCTGCGGTCTGGTGCGAACCGGTAGTTGACGGTGACCACGCACTCGTCGGGGATCACGTTGCCCGCGACCCCGCCGCTGATGAACACCGCGTTGAGCCCCTCGTGGTAGCGGAGCCCGTCGATCTCGGGCTCGCGCGCGACGTAGCTCCGCAGGCGGTCGAGGACGTCGCCGGCGGCGTGGATGGCGTTGACGCCCTTCCAGCTGCGGGCGGAGTGCGCTCGCTCCCCCGTCGTCCGGACCTCCACGCGGAGCGTGCCCTGGCAACCCGCCTCGACGACCGCGTTGGACGGCTCCATCAGGATCGCGAAGTCGGCCTCGAGGAGGTCGGGGTCGGACTCGCTCAGCAGCCGCAGCCCGTTGAGCTCCGACTCGACCTCCTCGGCCTCGTAGAGGACGTAGGTGACGTCGTGGACGGGTGCGGTCAGCGTCGCGGCCAGCTTGAGGATGACCGCGTCGCCGCCCTTCATGTCGCAGGTGCCGAGGCCGTGGAGCAGCCCGGTCGAGGAGTCGAGGCGGCTCGGCAGGTTGTCGTTCACGGGCACGGTGTCGAGGTGGCCGGCGATGACCACCCGGCTGCCGCGGCCGAGCTCGGTGCGGGCGACGAGGGTGTGGCCGCGCCGGGTGACGGTCAGGTGCGGGAGGGCCGCGAGCGCGGACTCGACCGCGTCGGCGATCGCCTGCTCGTCGCGGGAGACCGACTCGATGTCGACGAGCTGCCGGGTCAGGGTGACGACGTCGGTGGACAGGTCGAGGACGGGCATGGCGCCAGTCAACCAGCAAGCCGGGCAAGGGCCGCGACGGCCGCGGCGCCGAACACCACCAGCAGGAACGGCGCCCGCAGGAGCAGCAGCACGACGGCCGCGCCGAGCCCGAGGACCCGGGCATCGACCGTGAGCGACGGTCCGTCGCCGAGCACCTGCACCGCCACGAGCGCTGCGAGCAGTGCGACCGGGATGAGCGCGGCGACCTCGGCGGCAAGGGGGTGGGCCAGCACCCGCTGCGGCACGGACAGGCCGGCCACCTTCAGCAGGTAGCAGCCGACGGCGGTCACGATGATCGCGACCCACAGCCCGGTCATGCGGGCCCCTCGGGAGCCGAGGTGTCCCTACGCCGGAGCAGCAGCCCGACGACGACCGCCACGGCCCCGCCGACGATGACCGGCACCCCCGCCGCCGTCAGGGGCACCAGCCCGATCGCCGTCGCGGCGCCGACGAGGGCCACGAGGCGTTGTGGCCACGCGCTGAGCCGGGGCCACAGGAGCGGCACCGACGGCTGCGTCGAGGCCGTACGTCCGCGGGTCGC
Source organism: Nocardioides thalensis (assembly GCF_013410655.1). Classification (NCBI taxonomy): domain Bacteria; kingdom Bacillati; phylum Actinomycetota; class Actinomycetes; order Propionibacteriales; family Nocardioidaceae; genus Nocardioides; species Nocardioides thalensis. Next base: position 1,271,061 of record NZ_JACCFP010000001.1, on the reverse strand, counting down.
CCAGCGCCGTGCCGGCGGCGGCGCCGACCAGCGTCATCAGGTTCCAGAGCACGAAGACGGTCCACCCGGTCAGGTGGAACGCGAGTCGTGACTGCCGGTGGTCGTGCTGTCCCAGGCCCATCGCCGTCGACTCGTCGATCACGACCTGCGCCGCGGCCAGCCGCCGCCAGCCTCGGACCCGCAGCCGCGGCGCCATCGCGAGCCCGTAGAAGAGGTTGCGGCTCCCGAGCAGGAGCGCGGTCGCCGTACCGGCCAACGGCGCGCCGCCCGCCGCGACCACTCCGACGAACGCGAACTGGGACGCGCCGGTGAAGACGAGGAGCGACAGCGCGCACGCCTGCCAGACGTCCAGCCCGGAGGCGGTCGCGACGGCGCCGAAGGACACGCCGTACGCGCCGGTCGCCAGGCCGACGCCGAGCGAGTCGACGACGACCTGGCGGTCCGGCTGGTCCGGGGAGGCGCTCACGCCCTCGCGAGCGACACGGTGGCGAGCTCCCCGTCACCGAGCGGGATCTCGGTGCCGGTCATGTGCTCCTCGACGGCGTACGACGTCGCGAGGGTCTCGCGCGTGATCAGCTGCTCGTGGGCCCGGGCGGCCGCGACCACGGACGCCGTGCCGGCGAGCACCAGGTGGATCCGGTCGGACACGTCGAGGCCGGCGTCCTTGCGTGCCTGCTGCACCGCGCGCACGAGGTCGCGGGCGAGCCCCTCCTCGGCGAGCTCCGGCGTCACCACGGTGTCGAGCACGACGAAGCCGCCACCCGGCAGCATCCCGGTCGCCGCGCCGTCGGCAGCCGAGCCGACGACGGTCTCGAGCGAGTACTCGCCCTCGACGAGGGCGAGGCCGCCCGAGGTCACGGCGCCGTCGGGAGCGACCGACCAGTCACCGGACTTCGAGCCCTTGATCGCCGCCTGCACGTCCTTGCCGAGCCGCGGGCCGGCCGCGCGGGCGTTGACGGTGAGCTTCTGCTCCACGCCGTACGACGCCGCCTCCTCCGAGTCGGCGGCGACCAGGCGCACGGCCTTGACGTTGAGCTCGTCGGCGACGATGCCCGTGTAGGGCTCCAGGGCCGCCGGGTCGTCGACGACGACCGTCAGCGTGGCGAGCGGCAGCCGGTTGCGCAGCTTCGCGGCCTTGCGCAGCGCGGAGGTGGCCGAGCAGACCTCGCGCACCTGGTCCATCGCCGCGACCAGCGTCGCGTCCGCGGGCAGCGCCTCGGCGTCCGGCCAGTCCACGAGGTGCACCGACCGACCGCCGGTGAGTCCGCGCCAGATCTCCTCGGTGGTGAGCGGCAGCAGCGGAGCCACGGCACGGCACACGACGTCGAGCACCGTCGCCAGCGTGTCGAACGCCTCGGTGCGCCCCTCCCAGAAGCGCTCGCGCGAGCGGCGGACGTACCAGTTCGTCAGCACGTCGAGGAAGCCGCGCGTGGTCTCGCACGCGTCGGCGATGGCGTAGTCGTCGAGCTGGGCCGTGAGCTCCTCGACGTACTGCCGCGTCTTGGCGAGCACGTAGCGGTCGAGCGGGTCGTCGGACGTGGCGCCGCCGACGCGGGCGTCGTAGCCCTCGGCGTTCGCGTAGAGCGCCAGGAAGTACCAGGTGTTCCAGAGCGGGATCATCACCTGGCGCACCGCGTCACGGATGCCCTGCTCGGTGACGATCAGGTTGCCGCCGCGCAGGATCGGCGACGCCATGAGGAACCAGCGCATGGCGTCGGCGCCGTCGCGGTCGAAGACCTCACGCACGTCGGGGTAGTTGCGCAGCGACTTCGACATCTTGTTGCCGTCGGAGCCCAGCACGATGCCGTGGCTGATGCAGGACTGGAACGCCGGCCGGTCGAACAGCGCCGACGCCAGGATGTGCATCGTGTAGAACCAGCCGCGGGTCTGCCCGATGTACTCGACGATGAAGTCGCCCGGGAAGTGGTGCTCGAACCACTCGGCGTTCTCGAACGGGTAGTGCACCTGGGCGAAGCTCATCGACCCGGAGTCGAACCACACGTCGAGCACGTCGGCGACGCGGCGCATCGTCGACTTCCCGGTCGGGTCGTCGGGGTTGGGGCGCGTCAGGTCGTCGACCCACGGCCGGTGCAGGTCGGGCTCGCCGTCGGCGTTGAGCGGCAGCCGGCCGAAGTCGCGCTCGATCTCCTCGAACGACCCGTAGACGTCGACCCGCGGGTAGGCGTCGTCGTCGCTCTTCCAGACCGGCACCGGGCTGCCCCAGAAGCGGTTGCGCGTGATGGACCAGTCGCGGGCGTTCTCGAGCCACTTGCCGAACTGGCCGTCCTTGATGTGGTCGGGCACCCAGCGGATCTGCTGGTTGAGCTCGCCCATCCGCTCCTTGAACCTGGTGACCTCGACGAACCACGACGAGACGCCCTTGTAGATCAGGGGCTCGCGGCAGCGCCAGCAGTGCGGGTAGGAGTGGTCGTAGGTCTCTCGCCGCAGCAGCACGGTCCCGGGCGTGACGGACCCGGTGCGCGCCTTCAGGTCGTCGATGATGTGGAGGTTGGCGTCGAAGACCTGCATGCCGGCGTAGTCGTCGACGGGGGCGGTGAAGCGACCGTCCTTGCCCACCGGCATGACGGGCTCGATGCCCTCGCGGTCGGTCACCTCCTTGTCGACCTCACCGAACGCACCCGCGGAGTGGACCAGCCCGGTGCCGTCGGTCGTCGTCACCGCCTCGTCCGCCGCGACGACGCGGAACGCATTCGCGTGCCCGGCGTAGTACGAGAACGGCGGCGCGTAGGTGAGCCCCACCAGCTCGCTGCCCTTGCCACGCCAGACCACGTTGGGCTCCTCGCCGAGCTCGCGGGAGTACGCCGACAGCCGGGCCTCGGCGAGCAGGTGGCGGTCGCCGTACTCCTCGACGACGACGTAGTCGATGTCGGAGCCGACCATCACGGCGAGGTTGCTCGGGAGAGTCCACGGGGTCGTGGTCCAGATCAGCAGCTTGACGCCGGAGAACTGACCCTCGGTCGTGACCTCGAAGCCGACCGTGACCGCGGGGTCCTGCCGCACCTGGTAGACGTCGTCGTCCATCCGGAGCTCGTGGTTGGAGAGCGGCGTCTCGTCGTTCCAGCAGTAGGGCAGGACACGGAAGCCCTCGTAGATGAGGCCCTTGTCGTAGAGGCTCTTGAACGCCCAGAGCACCGACTCCATGAACTCGGGATTCATCGTCCGGTAGTCGTTGTCGAAGTCGACCCAGCGCGCCTGGCGGGTGACGTAGTCGCGCCACTCGCCGGTGTACTTGAGCACCGAGGCCCGGCAGGCGTCGTTGAACCGGTCGATCCCCATCTCGAGGATCTCGTCGGTGGTCTTGATGCCGTTGAGGCGCATCGCCTCGAGCTCGGCCGGCAGCCCGTGGGTGTCCCAGCCGAAGCGGCGCTCGACGCGCTTGCCGCGCATCGTCTGGTAGCGCGGCACGATGTCCTTGACGTAGCCGGTGAGCAGGTGGCCGTAGTGGGGCAGGCCGTTGGCGAACGGCGGGCCGTCGTAGAAGACGAACTCACCTGATCCGTCCGCGCCTGCGTCGCGCATCTCGATGCTCGCGCGGAACGTGTCGTCCTCCGCCCAGAAGGCGAGGATCCGCTCCTCGATCTCCGGGAAGCGCGGGCTCGACGGCACGTTGCCGGACGGGTCGGTGGTGACCTTGGGATAGGTCATCGGGCTGCTCCTGCGAGTGGTCGGGATTCGTCGGTCGGGCTTGTCGAACCCGGGGACGACTCACGCCGCGGTACCACCCCGCTTGCCGACAGCCCGAGGGAGCTGGCGACCACTCGTTGACGGCTGTGACGGGCCTACCCGCCGGGTTCTACTTGCCTCCGCTGGTGCTCGGGCTTTCTTCCCGGGGCTCGCCGCTGATGACGGCTCAGACGCCTGTGGTGCAGAGTCTAGGTCATGGCCGACATGTGGACCGAGCCGGAATCCGACCCGCGTACGCAGGGCAACCCCGAGGGTGAGAAGGCGACCTACGAGGAGTACCTCACCAACTACCGGCTCACGCTGCGGGAGTGCATCGACGGCCGCACCGGCCAGTGACCGGCGCCACCCGTCGCCGGTGATGCAAAACGACCGATCGGTCGGCAAGATGGTGGGGTGAGCTACCTCCTCGACACCGCCGTCGCGTCCGAGCCCCTCGGCGGGGGCGTCCACCGGGTCGTCGTCACCTCGGACTGGGACACCGCCAACAAGACGCCCAACGGCGGCTACATCCTGGCGCTGCTGCAGCACGCGACGATGCTCGAGTCGGCACACCCCGACCCGCTGACGATCGCGATCACGTACTTCCGTCCCGCGCAGCCCGGTCCGGCGGAGGTCCGCGTCCGCGAGGTCCGCAAGGGACGGCGGGTGTCGACGTACGACGCGATCCTCGTGCAGGACGGCAAGGAGGTCGCGCACGCCGTGCTCAGCACCCACGACTGGGACGCCACCGGCACGGCCGAGCACACGCCGCACGCCGCGCCCGGGATCCCCCGACCCGAGGACTGCGGCGACGCCAGTGACCTGGTGCCCGCGGGGATGGTGCCGATCCTCGACCGCTACGTCTACCGCAGCACCGAGCCGCCGGGGTGGCTCGTCGGCAAGCCCACCGGCGTCACCGAGTCGCTCGCGTGGATCCGTGCCAAGGACGAGCGGCCCGTCGACTCCCTGATGGCGGGAGCGATGACCGACGCGTTCCCGCCCGTCACCGCCGAGATCGGCCACCTGGCGTCGGCCACGATCCAGCTCACGGTCCACTACCGCCGCCGGCCGGAGACCCTCTGGGCCCTCGGCCACGTCCGGACCCGGCACGTCATCCACGGCTACCACGACGAGGACGTCGAGCTGTGGGACGAGCAGGGCCGGCTCATCGCGCAGAGCCGCCAGCTGGCGATCCTGGCCGAGGGCTGACGGCCTCCTAGCGGAGCCCCGCGAGGTCCCGTCCGAGGTTGGCGAGGGCGCTCCGGTAGAGCTGCGGGCCGAGCGAGATCCGCGCCACCCCGAGCGCGGCCACGTCGGCGACGGAGCCCTTCCCGAGCGGGAGGCCGCCGTTGACGGGCGCATCGACCTTCTCGACGATCGCGCGCACCGCGTCGGGGTCGGCGCCCGGCGGGAAGACGCAGTCGGCGCCGGCGGCGCGGTAGGCCGTGCCGCGCGCCACCGCATCGCCGAGCTTGTCGTCGTCAGCGAGCGGCGAGCTGGGGAAGAACGAGTCCACCCGGGCGTTGATCACGATCGGCACGCCGGCCCGGTCGGCCGCGGCGCGCATCTGCTCGATGTAGGCAGCGCGCACGTCGGGCGCGACCAGGCCGCCGTTGCGGTGGTCGGAGTCCTCGATGTTGCAGCCGACGACACCGAGGGCGATCAGCCGCTCGACCAGCTCCTCGGGCGGCAGGCCGTAGCCGGCCTCGGCATCGACCGTCACCGGTACGTCGACACTGGCCGCGATCCGTCCGGCGACGCGGAACATCTCGTCGACCGGCGCCCCCTCCCCGTCGTCGTAGCCGAGCACGGCAGCGACCGCGTTGCTGGCCGTGGCGACGACCGGGAACCCGGCGTCGACGACGGCGAGCGCGCTGCCGACGTCCCAGACGTTCGGCAGGACGACGGGGTCGCCCGGCACGTGCAGGGAGCGGAGGATCTCGGCCTTGCGGGCCAGGTCAGCGTGATCGGACATGGTTCTCCTTCGTGGTGGCGGGCTCGGGCGGGGGTTCGGGGGCCATCGTGCGCGCGGCCACCGACACCAGGGCGCCGAGCGCGACGAGGGCGCCGGCGACGACCACCCACCAGCCGACGCGGTACGTCGCCGCGAGCGCCAGGGAGCCGGTGCCGATCGCGGCCACCCAAGCGGCGGTCCCCACGGCGGAGCCGACCTGGCGGAAGACCGTGTAGATGGCGACGCCGGTGGCGAACCGGTGCGGGGGCACGCCCACCAGGGCGAGCGCGAGCAGGTTCGGGATGGCCGTGCCCGCGCCGATACCGGCGAGCAGCGAGCCGGGCAGGAACGTCCAGGCGTACGACGACGTGTCGCCCAGCGTGATCCCGAGGACGAGCGCGCCGGCGGCGAGCGCCGCGGTCCCGGCGAGCGCGAGGCGCAGCGGAGGCACCTTCCCGGCGAGGCGTCCGGCCACGGCCGCGGCCACCGCCGAGACGGCGGGGCCGGGCGCCATCCGCAGGCCGGCCTCGAGGACGTCGTACCCCCGCACCGCCGTCAGGTAGAGGCTGCTGGCCAGGAGCAGCGCGGCGAACGCTCCCCAGAACGCGGCGGTGCCGAGCATCGCGGCGCCGAAGCCGCGTCGGCGGAAGAGGTCGGGCTCCAGGATCGGGTCGGGGTGCCGGCGCGAGCGCAGCGCGAGCAGGGCACCCAGCACGGCCGCCACCAGGACGGCGCCGAGGACCCGAGCGTCCCAGCCCCAGCTCTCGCTCTGCGCGAGCCCGAGGGTGAGCGCCGCGATCGCAGCGGCCAGGGTCGCTGCTCCGACCCAGTCGGTGCGCGTCCCCTGCTCGGCCGGCGACTCGCGGATCACGCGAGCGATCAGCACCAGAGCGACCAGCCCCACGGGCAGGTTGACGAGGAAGATCCAGCGCCAGTCGACCTGCGCGAGGATGCCGCCGAGCGGCGGGCCGGAGGCGGCGCCGGACGCCGCGATCATGCCCCACACCCCGAGCACGGCGGGTCGTTGTCGTTGCTCGAACATCGGGAGCACCGCCCCGAGCGAGTTCGGCGTCGCCAGCGCGGCGCCGACCGCCTGGACCGCGCGCCCGACGAGCAGGACGCCGTACCCCGGCGCGATGCCGGCCAGCAGCGACCCGAGCAGGAACAGACCGAGCCCGGCGGAGAAGACCCGTCGACGCCCGAACCGGTCCCCCAGTCGGCCGGCGGGCACGAGCACCGCGGCGAACAGGATCGCGTAGATCGTGAGGACCCACGAGAGGTCCGCTGCTGACGTCGCCGCGAAGTCCGACCCGATCGCCCCGATCGCGACGTTGACGATGAACAGGTCGAGGATCGTCAGGTAGATCGCCGTGCCCGCGACGGAGAAGGCGAGCCAGGGACGGGGAGCCGCACTCATGACGGCGACCCTAGACCCGTTACTTCGAAAAGCAAAGTGACTTCTTTGATTTCAGCATCAGCCGGTAAGATGACCGCATGACCTCCCGGAGCTACGACGAGAGCTGCGCGCTCGCTCACGGCCTGGATGTCGTCGGCGATCGCTGGGCGCTGCTCGTCATCCGGGAGCTCATGTTCGGGCCGCGCCGCTTCACCGACATCCAAGCCCGGCTCAGCGGCGCCAGCAGCAGCGTCCTCACCGACCGGCTCCAGCAGCTGGTGGCCGCAGGCGTCGCCGACCGCCGCCGCCTGCCCGCCCCGGCGGCGTCCTGGGTCTACGACCTCACCGAGTGGGGCCGCGAGCTCCGTCCGGCCATGCTCGCGCTCGCCGCGTGGGGCCGACGCTCGCCCGGCAGGAACGGCTCGCTCACGACCACCCCCGCCGCGATCGCGATGGCGATCCTGCTCCACTTCGACCCCGCTCGGGCGGACGGTCTCGACGCCGAGGTCGACCTGGACCTCGACGGTGACCGCTTCCGCGCATCGGTGCACGATCGCGCGCTGGAGATCACCGGTCCCCGCGACTCCGCCGCCGCGGCGACCGTCCGCGCGGACGCGTCGTCGATGAAGGCGCTCATCGGTCCTCGGCGCCCGGGCAGCGCGCGGGGGTGGGCGGCGGTGGGCGTCGAGCTCGAGGGAGACCGCGCCCTCGCCGTCAGGCTCCTCGGGACGCTGACGGCCTGACTAGGACGCGTCGGCGCTCGCCCCGCTGAGGACCTCGAGGTGGGCATCGCCCCAGTCGGCCAGGGGCGCGAGTGCCGCGTCGAGCGCCCGCCCGTGCTCGGTCAGGGAGTACTCGACGTGGAGCGGGAACCCCGGCTGCTCACGCCGGCTGACCACGCCGTCGCGCTGGAGCTCCCGGAGCTGGGCGGCCAGGACCTTCTCCGACACCGGCCCGATCTCGCGGCGCAGCGCGCCGAACCGGCGAGGCCCCTGGCCCAGCAGCCACAGGATCGTGGGCTTCCACTTGCTGCCGACGACAGCGAAGGCGACGTTGACCCCGCAGGTCTCGTCCGGGTCCGACATGGTGAGCGCTCCTTACGTGGCGGTACGTGGTGACAACAAAGTGCGTACTGGTCACCGGCCGCGGCCGGTGCCACCTTCGTCGCATGAACCCGACAACCGACCGACCTCATTCCTCCCCCACCTCCCCGCGGCGTGTCGCGGTGCTCGGACTCGGCCCCATGGGCGCGGCGATCGCGCGGTCGCTGAGGACCGCCGGCCACGACGTGGTCGTGTGGAACCGGTCTCCCAAGGACCTCGGGGAGATCGGCCTGGCCGACGCTCCGCTGACGGCCGACCCCGCCGGCGCCGTGCGCGACGCCGACGCCGTGATCGTCTGCGTCCGCGACCACCACGCCAGCCGGGAGCTCCTCGAGCGGCTGGCGCCGGGACTCACCGCGGGCGTGCCGGTCGTCAACGTGTCCACCGGCACGCCGGAGGACGCGGTCGCGTCTGCGGACGCCGCGGCAGCCCTCGGCATCGCCTACGTCACCGGCGCGATCATGGTCCCCACGGCCCTGGTCGGCACCGAGCACCACCTGGTGCTGTGTGCAGGCGGCCAGGACGCCGTGGCCGCGGCCCGCCCCGTGCTGGCGGGTCTCGGTGGCGTGACCGACGTGCTCGGCGAGGACCACGCGGTCCCACCCGCCCTCGACCTGGCGATGCTCGACGTCTTCTTCGCGGGCATGTACGCGTTCCTCCATTCCGCCGCGCTGGTGCGCGCCCACGGCATCGAGCCCTCCGCCTACCTCCCCTACGCCACCGGCATCCTCGAGACCCTCGGCGCGGAGCTGCCGAACCTGGCCCAGGCGTTCGAGCTGCGGAAGTACGACCGCGGCCAGGCGAGCCTCGAGATGTGCCTGCGCGGTCTCGAGCACGTCGTGGCTGCCACCGAGGCCGCCGGGGTGGCCCCGGCGCTGCCGCGACTCGTGCGCGACGTCACGCGCGCACAGATGGAGCGGGCGAAGCCCGGGGTGGACTGGGAGTCCGTCGCCGAGGGCCTCACCGACCCGGCTCGCTGACCGGCCCTGCCGAGGGCAGAACCGCCCACAGCGGAATCGCTTGGGCGCCGGCGTCGTACGGCGGACCGTGGGTGCATGACCACGAACGCACCCGAGCGCCCGCTCGGCATGATCGACGACCAGCTCACCGCGCGGCTGCTCCAGCAGCGCATTATCGTCCTCGGCCAGGAGGTCGACGACCCGATCGCCAACCGCATCTGCGCCGCGCTCCTGCTGCTGTCCGCCGAGGACCCGCACCGCGACATCAGCCTCTACATCAACAGCCCGGGCGGATCGGTGTCCGCGGGTCTCGCGATCTACGACACGATGCGGATGATCCCCAACGACGTCAGCACGCTCGCGATGGGGCTGGCGGCGAGCATGGGCCAGTTCCTGCTCTCCGCCGGCACCCCGGGCAAGCGGTACGCCCTCCCCCACGCGCGGGTGCTGCTGCACCAGGGGTCCGCGGGCATCGGCGGCACCGCCATCGACATCGAGATCCAGGCGGAGAACCTGGAGCACACCAAGAACGTGATGATCGGGCTGATCGCCGAGCACACCGGCCAGCCGGCCGAGAAGGTCGAGAAGGACGCGCTGCGCGACCGCTGGTTCACGGCGGAGGAGGCCAAGGACTACGGCTTCGTCGACGAGATCATCACCACCGTCCCGCAGGTCGGCCCGGCCCGCTCGACCGTCGCGTTCGGGAGCCGGGCATGAGCAGCTACACGATCCCGAGCGTGATCGAGAAGACCCTGCACGGCGAGCGGGCCCTCGACATCTACTCGCGACTGCTCAGCGACCGGATCGTCTACATCGGCACCGAGATCGACGACGGCGTCGCCAACGTGGTGATCGCCCAGCTGCTGCACCTCGAGGCGGACAGCCCCGAGACGCCGATCAACCTCTACCTCAACAGTCCTGGCGGATCGGTCACCGCGATGCTCGGCATCTACGACACGATGCAGTTCGTCCGCGCACCCGTGTCCACGACCTGCATCGGGCAGGCGGCCTCGTCGGCGGCCGTGCTGCTCGCGGCCGGCGCGCCGGGACAGCGGTCGGTGCTGCCGCGGTCGCGGGTGATCCTCCACCAGCCGTCCGGCGGCGGGCAGGGCACGCTCCCCGACCTCGCCGTGCAGGCGAAGGAGATCGTCCGGTTGCGCAGCCAGATGGAGGACGTGCTCGCCCACCACACGGGGCAGACGGTGGAGCGGCTGCGCGAGGACACCGATCGCGACCTCATCCTCGATGCCGAGGGCGCGGTCGCCTACGGCCTCGCCGACGCGGTGCTGGAGAGCCGGAAGCTCGCCGTGGCGTGAGCCCTGGCCGGGAACGAGGCGGTCAGGCGGCGAGGCACACGGGGCCGTCGAGGCGCCGCGAGACCCGCAGGGTCAGCTCGGCCATCCGCAGCCCGAGCGCGCCGGTGACCGCGGACAGCACCTCCGAGCTCGGCTCCTTCAGCCCGCGCTCCACCTCCGACAGGTACTGCACGGAGATCCCGGACGTCCTCGCGACGTCGGACAGCGTCCGGCCGAGCCGGTGGCGCTCCTCCCGGAGCACGTCACCGGCGGCCTCCCGCCACAGGGGCTCGGGCCCCGGCGGCGCCGCCGGTTCGTCGTACGCCGGCCGGTCCGGGAACCTCAGCACGTCACCCATGCCCCGACCGTAGGCGCGTCCGCGACCGCGGCCCAGCGATTCCGCTGCAAGCAGAACGACTACGATCACCGCACGTGACTGCTGCCTGGGGCTACGGCCTGACCACGACAACCCAGACCGCCTCCGACTCCGGGGCCGTCCAGGTGCTCGACACCTGGTTCCCCGCCCCCGCGCTCGGCGCCAAGCCGGCCGACGTGACCGCGCCGGCCGACCTCGGCCTGCTGGAGGGCGCCGACGAGGCGCGCGCCGTACGGCGCAGCGTCACCCTCGTCGAGATCGCCGACCTGTCGGCGGCTCCGGTGGACACCACCGACGCCTGGCTGCGCCTGCACCTGCTGTCGCACCGGCTCGTGCGGCCGCACGAGGTCAACCTCGACGGCCTGTTCGGCCTGCTCACCAACGTCGTGTGGACCAGCGCCGGCCCGTGCGCCGTCGACGGCTTCGAGCTCACCCGCGCCCGGCTCAAGGCGGCCGGCCACACCGTCGCGGTCTACGGCATCGACAAGTTCCCGCGGATGGTCGACTACGTGCTGCCCACCGGCGTCCGGATCGCCGACGCCGACCGGGTGCGGCTCGGCGCGCACCTCGCCGAGGGCACGACCGTGATGCACGAGGGCTTCGTCAACTTCAACGCCGGGACCCTCGGCGCGTCGATGGTCGAGGGCCGGATCAGCGCGGGCGTCGTCGTGGGCGACGGCTCCGACGTCGGCGGCGGCGCGTCGATCATGGGCACGCTGTCGGGCGGCGGCAAGGAGGTCATCTCGATCGGCAAGCGCTGCCTGCTGGGCGCCAACGCCGGGATCGGCATCTCGCTCGGTGACGACTGCGTCGTCGAGGCCGGCTGCTACGTGACCGCGGGCACCAAGGTGACGCTGATCGAGGGCGGCCGGGCTCCGCGGGTGGTCAAGGCGCGCGAGCTGTCCGGCGCGAGCAACGTGCTCTTCCGGCGCAACTCCGTCAGCGGCGCCATCGAGGCGGTGCCGTGGCAGGGCGACGGCATCGCGCTCAACGAGGCGCTGCACGCCAACTGATCGCGCGTTGGCGCGAGTCCCCGGGTCACCACCCCCTCCCCACACTGGAGTCGTGAAGAACAGCACCGCGGCGATCGTCGTCGGCCTGGCCGCGATGGTCATCATCGCGGTGGTCGGCGTTGCCGTGCTGAAGTCTGCCGACGAGATCCTCGACGGCCCCAGCGGCGACTGCACGGTCACGGTCGCCAACCACGACGTGCGGGTCACCGGCGAGCAGGCCGAGAACGCCTCGCTGATCACCGCGATCGCGATCGAGCGCGGGCTCCCGGCGCGCGCGGTGTCGATCGCGCTCGCGACCGCCTACCAGGAGTCCGACCTCTACAACATCGACTACGGCGACCGCGACTCCGTCGGCCTCTTCCAGCAGCGGCCCTCGCAGGGCTGGGGCACGGTCGAGCAGCTGCTCGACCCCGCCTACGCGACGAACGCGTTCTACGACGCGCTCGAGCAGGTCGACGGCTACGAGGGCATGGAGATCACCGTCGCCGCGCAGACGGTGCAGCGCTCCGGCTTCCCGGACGCCTACGCGGACCACGAGGCCGACGCGCGCGCCCTGGCCTCGGCCCTCACCGGCTACTCCCCCGCCACGTTCTCCTGCGACCTCGACGGGGGCGCCCCCTCGGCGGACGAGGCGCTGCTCGACACCGGGCTCACGCCGCGTGCGGACGCCGTACGCCGCGACCTGCTCGACCGGTTCGGCGACCTGGCGCTCGGCGGGTTCGCGCCCGGCGGCGTCACCGACGGCCACATGGAGGGCTCGGCCCACTACGAGGGCCGCGCGGTCGACGTGTTCTTCCGGCCGATCAACGAGGACAACCGCACGCGGGGGTGGGCGCTCGCCCACTACCTGGTCGCCAACGCGGCCCGGCTCGACGTGCGCACGGTCATCTTCGACGACCGGATCTGGGTCGCCGGCCAGGACGGCTGGGAGAACTACGACCCGCCGTCGCGCTCGGGCGACCAGGCGGTGCTCGAGCACCGCGACCACGTGCACGTCGACGTCTTCGGCTGAGCCGCGACGGTCGTCAGCCGGTGACCTTCCACTCCAGCCGGGCGACGGGGTCCGGCTCGTAGCAGCAGCAGGTGCCGGTGCGGACCGTGCGGTCGAGGTGGGCGCCGAGGTCGGGGGCGACCTCGGACAGTCGCGCCAGCGCGTAGCGCAGCGACCGGGTGACGCTCGTCCGGGCGCGCTCCGCGGTACCGCCGGTGGTGCGCGCCCGCCCACCCAGCCCGGCAGCAGCGGTCAGCTCGGCCACGAGGTAGTCGCGGTCGCGCTCGGCGAGGCGCACGCGGGCCTCGTCGTGGTCGGCCTCGGCCTCCGCCAGGTCGGCCTCGACCTCCGCGAGACGACGGCGGTATGACGCCTTCGCCTCGTCGTCGAGCACCGGCAGGCCGGGAGCGACCGCTCCGGCGCCGGCGAGGTCGAGGACGTGGTGCTCGCGGCTTGGCGCGGAGAGGAGCCTGGCGAGGTAGGCGATGCCCTTCAGGTCGGGCAGCACCACGGCCCGGCCGTCGTACCGCACCAGCCAGTGGTCGCCGTCGCGCACCAGCTCCGCCACACCTCCGCTCGCGGCCGGAGCAGCGTCGGGCCGCACGGCCGCGACTCCGAGCCGCTGGTCGACGACCTGCACGGCCAACTCGGCGCCGAACGCCTCGAACCCACGCCGCGCCGCCTGCCACTCGAGCCGCGCCACGTCGGCATTGCCGAGGCGGTGCTGCGCGTCACCCGTGAGCGTGCGCGCGAGCGCGGCGTCGTACGGCGCGTCGAGGTCGATCCAGAGTGCAGCGGCCTCGCGTGCGACGCCGATCGCCCGGTCGGCGTCGCCCGCCAGTAGCGCGGCCCGTGCCTCCGCGAGCCGGACCGTCGCCCGCAGACCGTCGCTCGGGTAGGCCGCATGGACCGCGGCGAGCTCGGCCGCGGCGGTGGCCGCGGTGGCCGCGTCGCCCAGGTGCTCGGCGACCTGCGCCTGTGCCGCGAGCAGGGGCACGGCGCGCAGCCCGCCGAACGGTGGCCGCTCCTTCCACGGCACGTCGGTGGGGTGGCTCAGCTCGGCCCGGATCATCTCGGCGGCCTCGGCCGCCTCTCCCTGGGCGAGCCGGAGCAGCGCGAGCCCCGGTTGAGCACACCACGCACGGGCGTTCGCCTCGAGGAACGCCTCCTCCGCGCCGGCCAGGTCACCACGTCGCAGGCGGATGTTGCCGAGCTCGACCAGCGGCCAGCCGTACTCCCGGCGCATCCACGGGCGCAGCTCGTCGCAGGCCGCGACCGCCTCGGCCTCCGCCGCGGCGGCCGGCCCGGACATCCGGAGCAGCTCGGCGCGGTGCACGCGACAACGGCCGTGCGTGGCGCCGTACGCCGTGCCGTGGCGCCAGCGCTCCATGACCTCCGTCCACGCCCGGGCCAGGTCGTGGCGGCCGAGCCACTGCGCCACACAGATCAGCTCGCAGTAGACGTTGCCGGTGGTCAGCGGGTCGAACTCGCCCGCGGCGAGGGCGACCGCGAGCCGATCGAGCTGGTCGATCGCGTCGTCGACCTCGCCGGCATGGATGGCGAGCCGGGCGGCGGCGACCAGGCCGAGCCCCCGGGCGGGGTCGACGCCGAGCCGGGTGCCGAGCTCGACCGCCTCGCGCGCGGGCGCCGCCGCGCCCTCCGGGTCGCCGGAGAGGATGCGCTCGTACGTGCGGGTGATCGCCAGGATCGCGTGCGCCGGGCCCGTCGGCTCGCTCTCGAGCTGCTGGCGCGCCCGCGTCTCCCACGCGCGCACCGGCGCCATCAGCCCGGTCTCGCACAGCAGGTTGAGCGCGACCAGAGCCGCGGCGAGTGCCGCGTCCGAGCGGCGCCCGGCAGCGACGTGCACGGCGTACAGCTGCTCCCAGGCGGTGAGCGCCGCCTCCATCCGGCCGTCGCGGTAGGCCTCCTCGGCTCGCTCCGCGAGCGCCTCGGGGGACTCCGGATCTGGCAGGGAGCCGGCCATTGTCACAGTGTGACAGCGGATGTCACGCCTCACGGGCAAACCCCGAGAGGAGCACCACCATGCACATCGCCAAGCACGACCTCCCCGTGAAGATGAACGCCCTCGGCGCCGTCGCGCGCCACCTGCCCGACTTCGGTACGGCGCACGGCCCGCTCGCCGCCGAGTACTTCAGCCTCGCCGCGGGGGTCGACATCGCCCCGCTGCTGCGCGGCCTCGACGACGACGTGTGCTTCGCGCCGCACTGGGGCTACGTGCTCGCCGGCCGCGTCGTCGTCACCTTCGCGGACGGCGCCAGCGAGACCGACGTGACCGGAGACGTCTTCCACTGGCCCGCCGGCCACTCGGTCCGGGTCGAGGAGGACGCGGAGCTGGTGCTGTTCAGCCCGGCCGCCGAGCACCTCGCCGTGATGAACCACATGCTCGGCGTCCTCGCCACGGTCCCGTCATGAGCGCGCGGTCACGAATCTGGACCCGCCGGGTATCGATCGTCGACTGGTCGCGTCCGTCCGCGCGAGCAGATCGTCGAAGCATGAAGACCACCCACCGCTCCCGGAGCGCCACGGCGCTCACCCTCGCCATCGGCGCGACGCTCAGCGGCGTCGCGACCGCCGCGCCGGACAACGCGGTCTCTGCGCCCGGCAACCCGCAAGCCATCATCATCGACGCGCCGACCAACGCCGACACGGCGCAGAAGGCCAACCACTACCCGTCGACGACCACCATGTGGGGCATCGACGGGCCGATCACCGACGTCAACGTCGACCTCAACCAGGTGACCCACGGCTTCGGCTCCGACCTCGACATCGTGCTGAAGTCGCCGGCCGGCACCGCGGTGCTGCTGGTGTCGGACTCGTGCGGCGCGGGCCCGGTCATCCAGAACTACTGGACGATCGACGACGAGGCGGCCAGCCAGCTGCCCGGCTCCCAGTGCGCCTCGGGCTCCTGGAAGCCGAGCAACCCCGGCCTCTTCCCGACCCCCGACATCCTCCCCGCCCCGGCGCCCCTGTCGCTCAAGCACAGCCTGTCGGCGTTCAACGGCGAGAACCCGAACGGGACCTGGCAGCTGTTCGTCCACGACGACACCAACCGGTTCCCCAACGGCGCCGACCACGGCGTGGTGCTGCAGGGCTTCCGGGTCATCATCGAGACCGCGAGCCAGTCGATCGTGGTGCCCGCGGACGCGGACGGCGAGGGACCCGCCACGCCGTACCCGCTGACCATCCCGGTGTCGGGAAGGTCCGGCGTGATCGAGGACGTCGCCGTCAACCTGCACGGCATCGGGCACTCCCGCCCCGACGACCTCGACATCCTGCTGGTCGCGCCCGGAGGCCAGAAGATCTGGCTCATGTCCGACGCCTGCGGGCATTTCGCGCCGCCGCTCGGGAAGACCTGGCGCCTCAACGACCGCGACCCGGCGATGTCCGACAACGGCAACTGCAACCTCGGCGGGGCCGGCGGCGGCGGGATCAACTTCGCCCCGACCGCCTACGAGCCCGGCGACGTGATGCCGGCGCCCGCACCGGCCGGGCCGTACTCGACCGGGCTGCTCCGGTCGCTCTACGGCACCAACCCCAACGGGGACTGGAAGGTCTACATCAACGACGACTTCGCCGCGCACTCCGGCTACCTGAGCGACGTCTCCCTGTCGTTCGAGCTCGGCGCACCCGACGCCACCGCTCCCGACACGACGATCACGGCCGGGCCGGCCTCGCCGACGAGGTCCCGCAGCGCGGCGTTCTCGTTCAGCGCGACGGAGAACGGGTCGACGTTCCAGTGCAAGCTCGACGACCGGGCCTGGCGGGCGTGCACCTCGCCTCGCAGCTACGCGCGGCTCGCCCTCGGCCGACACGTCTTCCGGGTGCGGGCGACCGACCTCGCGGGCAACCGCGACGCCACTTCGGCCACCTGGACCTGGCGGATCCGGAATTAGTTCGAGATCGCCAGAACTTTCCTGGCGGCGGCTGCATCACACCTGGCATAAGCGCACACCGCGCTCCAGAACCCCCCGAGAGGAAACGTCATGAACACCATCACCCGCATCGCCGCCACCGTCCTCGCCGCCAGCGCCGCCACCGCGGTCGTCGCCGGCACCGCCACCTCCGCCCACGCCGCCGGCTCCCGGACGACGGTGACCATCCAGGCCGAGGGCACGGACCTGTCCGGCTTCGTCACCAGCAGCAACCCCGCCTGTGTCGAGGGCCGCAAGGTCATCGTCATCAAGCAGGTCGGCAGCCGTGGTGGCGGCGACGACGTGAAGTTCGCGTCCGACACCGCCGACAGCGACGGCAGCTGGAACACCGGCAACACCGGCACCGAGGGCTTCTTCTACGCCAAGGTCAAGGCCACCACCACGTGCGCCCGCGACCTCAGCCCGACGGTCCAGGCCGTCCGCTGACCGATGACCGTCAACCACATCACCCGCCGCGGCCACTAGCGGCACACCCCGGGACCGGGCATCGTGAGATGTCCGGTCTCGGGGCTCTCTCCTGAAGGGACACACCGATGACCTCCCGCCACCCGATCCCCCTCCTCCTCGCCATCGCCGCGACGGCCACCGCCCTCGCCGGCTGCTCCGGCTCCGACGAGCTCTCCCTGGGCACCGCCGCGGAGGTCGACTTCGGCACGGTCGCCGTGACCGACGTGCGCACCGGCTCGACCGACGAGCTCGAGGCCGGCGGCTTCAGCCTCGACCCCGAGGAGCAGGGCCAGCAGGTGTTCTACGTCGACGTGACGTTCGAGAACGAGAGCGACTCCCCCGTGGCCCCGGGCCGCCCGAGCGGCGAGGACGCCGACGAGAACCTGATCAGCCCGCTCGTCGTCATCGACATGGGCGGACCCGCCTTCACCGAGTGCGCCGGGGTGCCCGAGGAGATCGGCGCCGGCGAGACCGTCGAGGCGTGCACCATCCTGATGGCGCCGCAGGGCATCGACCTCGAGCGGATCTCTTACCTGCCGAGCGGCGGTGGGGACTTCATCTACTGGGAGACGGGATTGTGAGTCAGCCGCCGAGGCGGTGGGCCTCGAAGAACTCCCAGATCAGCCCCGTCGCCTCCCGCGGCCACTCGTGGCCCATCCGCGGCAGCTCGTAGACCGCGTGCACCGCCCCGTCGTCGCACTGGGCGATGGAGCGGCGCGCGGGTCCGCCGTACATCCGGATCTCGGCGACCTCCGGCTGCTCGCAGCCGGCGGCCTTCGCCCACGTCCTGTTGGTCGACGGGAAACCGGCGGCCAGGTTGTCGCGGCCGCCCTGGAAGGTGATCAGGGGTACGGCGCGGCGGGGCGAGAAGTCGCTGGGTGGGAGGCCGCTGACGGGTGCGAACGCCGCGATCCGGTCGGGAAGCCGAACGGCCAGGTCGTAGACCAGCGATGCCCCGCGGGAGAACCCGCCCGCGTAGACGCGCCGCGGGTCGACGCCCTCCTCGGCCACCAGGCGGTCGATCAGGTCGCGGAGCGCGCCGATCTCGAGGTAGGGATCGGGGTAGGCGACGACGAAGCCCTCCTCGTCGGCCAGTCGGTTGAAGCGGGTGTCCTGCGCCAGCTGCTCGGGCGCCCCGGGCGTGCCGTGGAAGAGCAGCACCAATGGCCGCTTGCCCTCGCCTCCGGGCGGCACGTGGAGCAGCAGGTCGTCCTCCGCCGCCTCGGTCGCCACGGCGGACGATGGCGACGCGGTCGGGCCGGACTCGCCACCGCTCCCCACCTCCTCGTCCGGAGAGCACGCGACGACCAACAGCAGCCCGATCACCCACAGCCAGCGCACGCGCCGACGGTACCTGCGGACGCGCCCGGACCGCGTCAGATCGCGGAGAGGCGTGCCACCGCGGCGTCGACCCGCTCATCGGTGGCCGTGAACGCGACCCGCACGTGGCTGCTGCCCGCAGCGCCGTAGAACGCGCCGGGGGCGACCAGGATGCCCCGCTCGGCGAGCGAGGCCACGGTGGACCAGCAGTCCTCGCCGCGGGTCGCCCAGAGGTAGAGCGACGCCTCGGAGTGCTCGATCGAGAAGCCCGCGGCCTCGAGGGCGGTGAGCAGCTTGGCCCGTCGTGCGGCGTAGCGCGCGTGCTGCTCCGCGACGTGCTCGTCGTCGTCGAGCGCCGCGATCATCGCGGCCTGCTGGGGAGCGGGCATCTGGAGTCCGAGGTTCTTGCGGACCGCGAGCAGCTCGCCCACGACGGCCGGGTCACCCACGACGAAGGCGCAGCGGTAGCCCGCCAAGTTGGAGCGCTTCGACAGCGAGTGGACCGCGAGGATGCCCTCGGTGCTGCCGCCGCAGATGTCGGGGTGCAGCACGGAGAGGGCCTCCCCCTCCCAGACGCACTCGATGTAGCACTCGTCGGAGATCAGCAGCACGCCGCGCTCGCGGCACCAGTCGACGACCTTCTTCAGGTGGTCCTTCGGCAGCACCCGCCCGGTCGGGTTGGACGGCGAGTTGATCCAGAGGATGCGCGGCGTCTCGGGGCCGAGAGCCGTCAGCGAGTCGGTGGCCACGGCGCGGGCGCCGGCGAGGGCGGCTCCGACCTCGTAGGTCGGATAGGCCAGCTCGGGGTAGGCGACCAGGTCGCCCGGGCCGACGCCGAGGTGCAGCGCCGCGGACGCGATCAGCTCCTTGGAGCCGATCAGCGGCAGCACGTTGCTGATGTCGAGGCCGGTGACGCCGTGGCGGCGCGCCAGCCAGTCGACGACCGCCTGGCGGCTCTCGGGACGCCCGATCGTCAGCGGGTAGCCGGGCGCGTCCGCCGCAGCGCGGAGCGCCTCCTGCACGACCTCCGGCGTCGGGTCGACGGGCGTGCCGACCGACAGGTCGACGATGCCGTCAGCGTGCGCGCGCGCCGTGGCGGCGTACGACGTCAGCTTGTCCCACGGGAAGTCGGGAAGCCGGCCGGAGACGGTCAGCGTCAGTCCTGGTTCTGCGGCGGCAGGGCCGCGATGAACTCGTGGTCCTTGTCGATCTCGCCCATCTTCGCGGCGCCCCCCGGCGAGCCGAGGTCGTCGAAGAAGTGGACGTTGGCGTCGTAGTACTGCTTCCACTCCTCCGGGGTGTCGTCCTCGTAGAAGATCGCCTCGACGGGGCAGACCGGCTCGCACGCACCGCAGTCGACGCACTCGTCGGGGTGGATGTAGAGCATCCGCTTGCCCTCGTAGATGCAGTCGACGGGACACTCGTCGACGCACGCCTTGTCCTTGACGTCGACGCACGGCTGCGAGATGACGTAGGTCATCGTGTGTTCCTCCTGGACCAGGGCTGCGGTACGGGGTGCTCGGGGACACGAAAGCCTTTCGTGTCGGCGGCCAGCCTAGTATCCCGGCCGTGAGCGACGCGCACGACCCTCAGGATCCGGGACGCCACCTCCTCGGCCCGCACGTCGTGGGCCAGCGGGTCGTCGTACGCCGCCTCGTCCGCGGCGAGACCGGACCGACCGGCGGGCCGGCGCTGACCGACCTGCTCGGCGTGTGCGTCGCGTGGGCTGACGGCGTCTGCGTGCTCCACCCCGAGTCGGGCGATCCGGTCACCATCCCGATCGCCGACATCGTCTCCGGCAAGCCGGTGCCGCCCCGCCCGTCTGTGCGGCACCGGGTCTCCGCGCGCGACGCCGAGCTGCACACCGCGTCCCTCTGGGCGACGGTCGAGACGACGCCGCTCGGCGAGTGGCTGCTGCGCACCGACGTCGCCCCCGTGGGCCGGCTCCGCCGGCGGGCGAACTCGTGCCTGGCCTTCGGCGACCCCGGCCTGCCGCACGTCGAGGCGGCGGCCGCCGTACGAGAGTTCTACGACGGCCGCCGGCGGCCGACGTACGTCCAGGTCGAGCTCGGCTCGGCCGAGGAGCAAGCCTTCCGGGACCTCGGCTGGACCGTCGACCCGACGGGGGACGCCGATCTCCGGCTCGCCTCGCTGACCCAGGTACGGCGCCGCCTGCGCGCGGTCGACGGGATGGCCGAGCTCGCGTCGACGGACGGCACCCGCGCGGTCGTCACGGTCGGCGACGGCTCGGCGACGTGGGCGCAAGGCGAGGCGGCGATCGACGGCGACTGGCTCGGGGTGCACGGCGTCGAGGTCGACACCGCGCACCGGCGCCAGGGCCTCGCCACCGCCGTCATGGGCGAGCTCCTCGAGTGGGGCGCGGAGCAGGGCGCCACCACCGTGTGGCTGCACGTCGAGGTCGACAACGCACCCGCGATCGCGCTGTACGACGCGCTCGGGCTGATGCCGCACCACACCTGTCGCTACCTCACCCCTCCGGGCTAGCCTCGACGGATGGACCGCCCGGAACGCGCGCTCCCCGTGCGCCGGATCCGCTTCCGCTACCCCGCAGGGTCGCTCCACCGGCACTACGTCGAGGACGACCTGATGATGAGCCACGTCGTGGCCGTCCTGTCGGCGACGTTCCCACCGGGCGAGGACTTCTTCATCCGGTCGGTGCGGCACTACGCCGGCCAGGTCACCGACCCCGTGCTGCGCGAGCAGGTGCGCGGGTTCATCGGCCAGGAGGCCACGCACGGTCGCGAGCACCGCGAGCTCAACCGGCGGCTCCAGGAGATGGGCTACCCGACCCACCGGGTGAGCCGGTTCGTGAAGGCCTCCCTCGCCTCGGCCACCAAGCGGGCCCCGGCCCGGCTCTGCCTCGCCTACACCGCGGCGCTCGAGCACTACACGGCCACGATCGCGGAGTGCCTCCTCACCAAGCCCGAGGCGCAGCAGCTGCTCGGCGACACCGAGGTGCGCAACATCCTGCTCTGGCACGCCCTCGAGGAGACCGAGCACAAGGCCGTCGCCTTCGACGTCTACCGGACGATCGGCGGCTCGGAGCGCGTACGGCGGCTCGGCTTCGCGATCCAGACCGTCGGGCTGCTCGGCACCGTGCTGATCGCGACGGTCCTCTCCATGCTGCGCGACCGCGCGACGTACAACCCGGTGCGCCTGGCCCGGAGCGTGTGGCGGCTGCGACGGTCGCCCTTCCTGCAGGCCGACGTCAGGCGCAGCCTCGCGGACTACTGGCGCGAGGGGTTCCACCCCTCCGACCATGACAACGAGGAGCTGCTCCGCGTCTGGACCGAGCGCCTGTTCGGTCCCCAGGGATCGCTGGCCGACCACCTGCGCTGACCGGCTCGGCCACGGCACTCGGCGGTTCCTAGATGGGACCGACGCTCCCGGGCGGTCGGGGCGCCCTACGATGCGCTACCTCGAGCGACGGCCGCACGAGATGTTCGGACCGAACGGAGCGCGGATGGGACGTCGCGACAGGTGGGGCCTGCTCACCGCTGGATTGCTGCTCTCGATCGGCACGGCCGCCTGTTCGGCCGAGGATCCCGAGGCGGCCCGAGAGCCCCACTTCGGCGAGCCGCCCGAGTCCCACACGATCGAGGACGTGCCGCTGCCCGCGGAGGCCTTCGCCGGGAACGTCGAGGCGGTCGCGCGCGAATACAGGAAGTGGGAGGTCGAGACGTCGATCGCCGGCTCACGACGCGAGGTGGTCGCGGCTGTCGACGCCGCTCTCACCGAGGCAGGTCTGCAGCGCTTTTGGTTCAGCCGGCGGTGGATGCGAGGCAGGTGGGTGGATGCAGGGGTCGACGTGACCGTCACCTTCGGCGTCGGAAGCTCGAGGTCGACGCTCGTCTCGTACCAGGTCACGGTCGATTCCCAGATGGGCTGATCGACGACTCCTGTAGACCGTCGGCGACGTAGGGGGCGAGCGGCCGGGCTGGACGCGGTTCGGGTCGCGCTCGAGGCCCGCTCCTGGTCGGACCCACGCATGCCCGTGCCCCCGCCGGTGGTGGGGTTCGGCGGGGTGCGGGGCGTGGGAGCTAGTCGGGTGGCGGGTCAGCCGCCTTAACAGGCCCGGGGCAGGGGTGGGTGTCGAGGGTGTAGGTGCCGCCGGGGGTGACCAGCCACTGGTGACCGGTGCGGCCGCGCCAGTAGTAGACCCCGGGCGCGAGCACCCGATACGCCCAGCCGGCCCTATGGGTCTTCAAGCGATGGTGGCCGCGGCAGACCGGGGCCAGGTTGCACGGACACGTCACGCCGCCCTTGGCGTGCGGGATCACGTGGTCGAGGTCGCAGGCCTCGGCGGGACGATTGCAGTGCGGGTACACGCACGTCTGGTCGCGCAGCAGGACTTGGCGGGCTTGGCGTTCGGCGATCTCATACGCGCCGGTGGGTTCGTGGCCGGCGACGTCGAGGACGGGCCGGACGATGATGGTGCCCGCGGCGGCGCACCATTCGCGGACTTGTTCCGCGGTGACCGGTGAGCGGGTGTTGTCCAGCCTGCCGACCGCGTCGAACCCTTCGACGGCGGCTTGGGAGAGGTGGACGGTGAGGTCCACGGTCCGACCGCGCGGGGTGTGCGGCAGGGCCGGCGATGGGGTCTCGTGAGGGCCGTGGCCGGTCTCCTCGACCACCGGGTCGGTGGGGTCGGTGAGGTAGTTGAGGGTGAGGTCGCAGCGGGCCATCTCGCCGAAGGCCATGGCGCGGCGTACGTCGAGGGGTTCGGTGCAGCCGAGCTCGGCGAGCTCGCGGGCGCGGTGGCGCAGGGCTTGTTCGGCGTCGAGGGCATCGGTGAGGTCGACCTCGCCGTGCAGGGGGACGGTGCCGTTGGTGCCGGCGCGGTCGAAGTCGATGTCGAAGTGCCGGGTCTCCGCCGCGGCGGCGCGTCTGGCTTCGGCGAGGTCGGGGTCGAAGCGGGTGATGGCTTCGTCGATGAGGCGTTCGACCTGGGCCCAGGAGCAGGTCGCAGCGAACCGAGCCAGATGCTGATCCACGAACCCCACCGCCTCCACGCCGAGGTCGCGGGTGCAGTCGGCGATCCGCAGGCCCTTCCACACCGGCACGTGGCCGTCCAGGACGCGGGCCCAGATCTGGGGGAGGCGGTGGGAGAGCTCCACGACCTGCCCGACGTAGTTGCGGACTGAGTCGATGCCGCGGGAGAGGATGGCGCCGAGCTCGAGGACGGCGAAGTCGGAGATCAACGGCGCACCCTCACCCGCGAGCGGCAGCCCGGTGTCCAGGCCGCGTTCGGTGAGGGTGGAGGCGTCCTCCGGGACGGCGACGGTGTGTTCGAGGGCCCATTCGGCGATCATCTTGACCTCGCCGAGCATCCGCTCGTTGATGCCGGCGCGGTTGTCCTTGATGTCTCGAAGGAGCTGGTCGGCGCGGGAGAGCGGGGCCTCGGTCAACGGCACGTCGACGGCTCCGGCCGCGGGTGCGGCCGGGAGGTCGAAGAGGGGTGCCGTCCCGAGATCCATACGAGAATTCAAGCACTCGGTTCCGACATCGAGGAACGTCGGGAACCCGCTTGTGGACAGGGGATTCTCGATTCTGGGCTGTGGAGGGGAAGTGGGTCTCGATACGCCCTCGCCTAGCGGCTCGGGCTACTCGACCACCCTGAACACGGCTCCTCGACCACCCTGGAGACGGCTCCTCGATCGTCCTGGATCGGTGGTTTCGAGGCTCGGCCGTGGCCGGCCTCGCACCTCAACCACCGACTACCCGTGTCCGTCGTAACCGCAACCACAGAACGTCGACCGCAGACGGCCTGAAGCCGGCGCAGTAGAGCAACCAAGCACCGCGACCCAAGCGGCGCGCGACCACGTAAATCTGGCTCCAATGACTCTTCCGTGGGTCGCTGATCGCGCCTGAACGACCACACGCCGCTCCCAGCCTAGGTTTCTGGCTTGTCGAAGGTCAGAAACTGCAGAGCGGAGAACGGCGTGCGAAACGCCAGCGTATGGCGCGCCCTGTTGGGCGTCGAGAACACCGTGGTCGAGGACGTCGAGTACGACGAAGAAGCCGAGGTCTTCGTGGCCCATGTCCGGCCGCGGCGCTCAGGCCACGGTCGATGTGGAAGCTGCGGGTCGAGAGCTTCTTGGTACGACCGTGGCGAAGGACGGCGCAGGTGGCGCGGGCTCGACATGGGCATGGTCCCGGTGTTCCTCGAAGCCGGCGCCCCGCGAGTGAACTGCCCCATCCATGGGCCAACGGTGCGGCAGGTCCCGTGGGCTCGGCACGGCGCTGGGCACACCCACACCTTCGACCAGCAGGTCGCTTGGCTGGCCACCCAGTGCTCCAAGACAGCGATCACCCAGCTGATGCGGATCGCCTGGCGCACCGTGGGCGCGATCGTCGCCCGCATTTGGGCCGACACCGCGGCCGGCATCGACGCCTTCGCTGGGCTGCGCCGGATCGGGATTGACGAGATTTCCTACAAGCGTCACCACAAGTACCTGACTGTCGTGGTCGACCACGACACTGGTCGGCTGGTGTGGGCCAGCCCCGGACGAGAACGTGCGACCGTCCATGCCTTCTTCGACGCGCTCGAGGAATCCGGCGAAGGTCGATGTGCCCAGATCACCCACGTCACCGCCGACGGCGCTGAATGGATCGCCGACGTCGTCGGCAAACGATGCCCGAACGCAGTGCGCTGCGCCGACCCCTTCCACGTCGTCGGCTGGGCCACCGACGCCCTGGACGCGGTCCGTCGCGACGCCTGGAACGAAGCGCGGCGAGCCGGTAACAGGAGGAACCGCGGCTGGGCCGACGGGCGTCGTGTCACGGTCGCGACCGGCAATGCCAGGGCGTTGAAGCACGCGCGGTTCGCGCTGTGGAAGAACCCGGAGAACCTCACCGACCGACAGCGGGTGAAACTCGAGTGGATCGCCAAGACCGATCCGCGGCTCTACCGCGCCTACCTGCTCAAAGAGGGCCTGCGGACCGTATTCAAGCTGCAGCCCGACGAGGCCGCTGACGCGCTCGACCGGTGGGTCGCCTGGGCGCGGCGGTCCCGCATCGAATCGTCCGTCCGGCTCCAGTCCCGGATCGTCTACTACCGCACAGAGATCCTGGCCTCGATCGAGCACGGCCTGTCCAACGGCCTCATCGAGTCGGTCAACACCAAGATCCGGCTCATCACCCGCATGGCCTTCGGCTTCAAGTCATCCGACGCGCTCATCGCCCTCGCGATGCTCAACCTCGGCGGCCACCGCCCGGTCCTCCCCGGCCGCCGCTGACCCACGGATCAGTCAGGAGAGCCGTAAATCTGTAAGCCCTGGCAGCGAGGGGTCTCGTGACGGCCGTAGCCGGCCTCCTCGACCACCGGGCAGGGTCTCGTGACGGCCGTGGGCGGCCTCCTCGACCACCGGGAGGGGTCTCGTGACGGCCGTGGACGGCCTCCTCGACCACCGGTGGGCTACTCGACCACCCCGGAACCCAGGGCGGCGAGCGCCTCCCCCGTCAGCCGATACGTGTGCCACTCCTTCATCGGCCGCGCGCCCAGCGCCTCGTAGAACTCGATGGACGGCTTGTTCCAGTCGAGCACGACCCACTCGACCCGCTGGTAGCCCCGCGCGAGGGCGATCCGCGACAGCGCCACGAGGAACGCCTTGCCGAACCCGCTCCCCCGCTGGCCGGGCTCGACGAACAGGTCCTCGAGGTAGATCCCGGGCACACCGGTCCAGGTCGAGTAGGTGCGGAACCACAGCGCGATCCCCACCACCTTGCCGTCGCTCTCGGCCACGAGGCACGACGCCACGGAGTCCTCGCCGAACAGCCACTCGCGCAGCCGCTCGGGTGTGTTCTTCACCGTCTCCGCCGGCTCGCGCTCGTAGTCGGCGAGCTCGCGGATGAGCCGCAGGATGTCGTCAACGTCGTCGGCGGTGGCGACGCGGATGCCGGGCGGCAGCTCGACGGCGGTCATCCGCGGGCGAGGAACGCGAGCAGGTCCTGCCGGGTCAGCACGCCGACCGGCTTCCCGTCCTCCTGCACGAGTACGGCGTCCGCGCCTTCGAGGAGCGCGACGGCATCGCGCGCCTCCTCCGTCGAGCCGATCGTCGGCAGCGGGTCGGACATGTGCTTCTCGACGGCATCGGTGAGCTTGGCCTGCCCGGCGTACAGCGCGTCGAGAAGAGCCCGGTCCGACACCGACCCGGCGACCTCGGCCGCGACGATCGGCGGCTCGGCGCGCACGACGGGCATCTGCGAGACGCCGTACTCCTGGAGGATCGCGATGGCCTCGGCGACGGTCTCGCTCGGGTGGGTGTGCACCAGGTCGGGCAGGGTGCCGGTCTTGCCGCGCAGCACCTCGCCGACCGTCCGGGACGTGGTGGGAGCGCCCGTCGCGAAGCCGTAGGTCGCGAGCCAGTCGTCGTTGAAGACCTTCGTCAGGTAGCCACGGCCGGAGTCGGGCAGCAGCACCACGATCACGGCGTTCTCGCCCTCGGGAGTGCCGTCGAGCTCGCGCGCGAGCTGCGCCGCGGCGAACGCCGCCATGCCGGAGGACCCGCCGACGAGCAGCGCCTGCTCGCGGGCGAGGCGGCGCGTGTAGGCGAACGAGTCGGCGTCGGAGACCTCGATCACCCGGTCGGCGACGTTGCGGTCGTAGGTGTCCGGCCAGAAGTCCTCGCCCACTCCCTCGACGAGATAGGGCCGCCCGGTGCCGCCGGAGTAGACCGAGCCGGCGGGGTCGGCGCCGACCACCTTGACGTCGGGGTTCTGCTCCTTGAGGTACTTCCCGACGCCGCTGATGGTGCCGCCGGTGCCCATCCCGGTCACGAAGTGCGTGATCTTGCCGTCGGTCTGCCGCCAGATCTCGGGCCCGGTCTCCTCGTAGTGCGAGCGCGGGTTGTGCGGGTTGGAGTACTGGTCGGGCTTCCAGGCGCCGGGCTGCGAGGCGAGCTTGTCGGAGACGTTGTAGTAGGAGTCGGGGTGCTCGGGCGGCACCGCCGTCGGGCACACGACGACCTCGGCGCCGTACGCCTTGAGCACGTTGCGCTTGTCCTCGCTCACCTTGTCGGGGCACACGAAGACGCACTTGTAGCCCTTCTGCTGGGCCACCATCGCCAGCCCGACCCCGGTGTTGCCGGAGGTCGGCTCGACGATCGTGCCGCCGGGCTGCAGCTCACCCGACTCCTCGGCGGCCTCGATCATCCGCGAGGCGATGCGGTCCTTCACGGACCCGCCGGGATTGAGGTACTCCACCTTGGCCAGCACGACCGGCCCCTTGCCGCTGGTCCCGAGGACCTCGTCGGAGAGCCGCACGAGCGGGGTGTTGCCGATGAGGTCCAGAAGCGAGTCGACGTACTCCATGCCCTCACCGTAGTGCCCATACCCGCACGACGCCCGAGGCCCGTTCCGTACAGTTACCGCGTGACCAAGGCCGCCGCTGCACGCAAGCTGGCCGCCGCTGCGCTGTACGGCGGCGGCGGGCTCACCGTCGCGGGTGCGGGGCTGTACGGCGTGCTCGTCGGCGAGGCCAAGCTGGCGCGCAAGACCATCGGCCCGGTGCTCGAGGATCCGCCGCCCGACGCCACCGGTTGGTACGGCCGGGGCCGCCCGGGGCCGGCGATCCGGATCGCCCTGCTCGGCGACTCCAGCGCCGCTGGCTACGGCGTCGACCGCGTGGAGGAGACGCCCGGCGCCCTCGTCGCGACCGCGATCTCCGAGCACACCGAGCGCCGCACCTACCTCCGCGAGTTCTGCGTCGTCGGCGCGAAGTCGTCCGACCTCGCTGCCCAGGTCGACCGCGCCCTGCCGATCGAGCCGGAGCTGGCGATCATCCTCATCGGCGGCAACGACGTCACCCACACGGTGCTGCCGTCGCAGTCCGTGCGCCACCTCGCCGAGGGGGTGCGCCGCCTGGTCGCCGCCGGCACCAAGGTGGTCGTCGGCACCTGCCCGGACCTCGGCACCGTGCAGCCGATCGCGCCTCCCCTCAAGCAGGTCGCCCGCGCCTGGTCGCGACGCCTCGCGGCCGCGCAGACGATCGCGGTCATCGAGGAGGGCGCGCGCACGGTCTCGCTCGGGTCGATCCTCGGACCCGAGTTCGCCGCGGCGCCGGCACTGCTGTTCGGACCCGACCAGTTCCATCCGTCCGCCGAGGGCTACCGCGCGCTCGCCAACGTGCTGATCCCGTCGGCGCTGGCCGCGCTCGGCGAGGTGCCCGACGAGGAGGCCGCGCTGGAGGCCTACCGCGGGGAGGGCGTGCTGCCGATCACCCGCGCCGCCGTACGTGCGGTCAACCAGCCGGGCACGGAGCTCGACGGCACCGAGATCGCCGGTCGCCGGGCCGGAGTGCGCGGCCTCTGGGTCGAGCTGCGGCACCGCCGCGGCCGCCGGCAGGTCGAGGGCGAGGCCCCGTCGGCGTCCGAGGCCCCCGAGCCGAGCGACCCGGTCGGCGAGAACGCCTGACCCTGCTCCCCTACTCGCCGTTCAGCCAGGCGAGCACGGCGAGCACGCGCCGGTTGTCGTCGGCGGCCTGCGGGAGGTCGAGCTTGGTGAAGATGCTGTTGGTGTGCTTGCCGACGGCCTTCTCGGTCACGAACATGCGTGCCGCGATGGCGGCGTTGGAGCGGCCCTCGGCCATCAGCGTGAGCACCTCGCGCTCGCGCTCGGTGAGCCGGTCGAGCGGGCGCTCGCGGCGGGTGACCAGGCTCGCGACCACCTCGGGGTCGAGGACGGTGCCGCCCCCGGCGATCTGGCGTGCGGCGGCGAGGAACTCGTCGACGTCGGAGACCCGGTCCTTCAGCAGGTAGCCGACCGCCCCCCGCCCATCGGCCAGCAGGTCGCGGGCGTAGAGCGGCTCGACGTACTGGCTGAGCACGAGGATGGGCAGCGCAGGCCGCCGTGAGCGGGCAGCGACGGCCGCAGCCAGGCCCTCGGTCGTGAACGTCGGAGGCAGCCGTACGTCGGTGACGGCGATGTCGAAGTCGTCGCGCTCGAGCGCGCGCTCGAGGCTCGGCCCGTTGTCGACGGACTCGATCACCTCGATGCCGCCGGCGGCGAGGATCCGCTCGAGCCCGACGCGCAGCAGCGCCTGATCCTCGGCCAGCACTGCCCTCAGGGCGTCGGGCACGGCACCTCCATCGTGATCGTCGTCGGCCCACCCGCGGGGCTGGTGACGGCCAGTGTGCCGTCGAAGGCGCCGAGCCGCTTGTGCACCCCCGTCAGCCCGGACCCGCCGGGGTCGGCGCCGCCCCTGCCGTCGTCACCGACCGCGATCCGCAGCCGCTCGCCGTCGTGGGTCGCGCGCACGAACGCCCGGGTGGCCTGCGCGTGCTTCACGGTGTTGGCGAGGCACTCGGCGACGGCGAAGTAGGCGGCGGACTCGATCGGCGCGGGCAGCCGCGGCACGTCGTCGAACGTCGTGGTCACCGGCAGCGGCAGCCCGATGGTGAGCGCCTCGACGGCGCCCGCCAGCCCCTGGTCGGCGAGCACCGGCGGCAGGATGCCGCGGACGACCGACCGCAGGTCCTCCAGCGCCGACACCGTGGTCTCGCGGGCCTCGCGCAGCAGTGCCGCGGCGGCCTCGGGGTCGGTCGCCATCAGCTTCTCGGCGAGGCCGACGTTCATGCCCACCGCGGCGATCCGCGCCTGCGCGCCGTCGTGGAGGTCGCGCTCGATCCGGCGGATCTCGGCGGCCGAGCTGTCGACCACCTCCGCGCGGCTCTCCTCGACCTCCTCCAGCCGGGCCTCCAGCCGCGACCGGCCGAGGATGCCGCGCTCCGCGAGCGCCCGCGCGCGCACCAGCGCAGGGGTCGTGACCCACCAGACGAACAGCAGCGGCCCGCTGAGCAGGGCCAGCCAGAACCACGCCCAGCTGGTGTCGACGACGAGACCGATCGCGTAGGTCACCGGGCCGGCGACCAGCGCCGCAGGCAGCAGCGAGAGGACGAAACCGCCCGTCGCCGAGAAGCAGAGGAACCCGAAGTCCCGCCACCGCTCGCCGTCCCGCAGCCAGACGAACGGCCGGGCGAGCACCGGCAGGTCGCTGGTGTCGCGGTAGGCGGCGGTGATCTCGTCGTCGAGCAGCAGGCCGCTGACGCGGCGGTGGGCGGTCGTGAGCGCCTGGGTCGCGGGCACGGCGGCGAGCGCGAGCAGGACGCCGACACCGGCCAGCCCGGTGGGAATCGCCACCAGGGTCACGATCGCCAGCGCCAGCGCGGGTACGGCGGCCGCGGCGTACCCGGCCGAGAACACGGTGAGCCGGAGCCGCTCGACGAGCGTGGGCACGTCGAGCGGCTCGGGTCGGAGGCCTCCGATGGGCGCGGACCAGTCGGTCATCGCGTCGAAGTGTGTCATTGGAGGGCGGTCCCGCGAGTGACCTTCTGTACGGCGCCGCGCGCGGAGCCGAGGGTCAGCAGGGCGATCCCGGCCGCGATGAGCGGCGGCAGCCAGAGCTGGCCGTCGGGCACCACGCCCTCGTCCCGCGCGATCGCGAACGGCACGATCGTGGTGAGCGAGGCGAGCAGGCCCACGATGATGCCGACACCCGCGACGATCCCCGCCTCGACGACGATCGAGCCACGGGCCTGGGCCCGGCTCGCACCGGCCAGCCGGAGCCGGCGGAGCTCGGCCCTGCGGTGGGCGATCGCCGCGGCGAACGCGTTGACGACCATGATCGCGGCGAACAGCGAGATCATCCCGGTGACCACGTAGTTGAGCATGTTGATGAGCTCACCGGCCTCCTTCTGCGCCGGGTCGTGCATCGTGCGGTTGTCGATCCCGACCAGCATCAGGGTGCCGACGGCGGCCGAGGTGAGCACGATGACCGGCGCGAGCACGCCGGCGAGCAGGTGCGAGCGACGGACGGCGTTGTGCGCTGCCAGATGTCCGCTCGGCGTCCAGCCCACGAGCGCGACGGCCGGCGCCGCGAGGCGGCGCAGCAGCCAGGGGGCCAGCACCGCGAGGCCGACACCGGCGTAGATCGACGCGGCGCCGGAGGTCGCCATCGCGGCGTACGGGTCCTCGGAGTCGCCGGTCACGGTCACCGTGATCACCGCGGTCACCACGCCGTACGCGGCCAGGAGACCGCCCACGACGATCCGCCACCAGTGCATGCGCCGAGGCTCGAGGTCGGCCTCGCGGAGCGAGGCGAGGGCGGACCCGCGGGTCGCGCGCAGCCCGGCGATCGTCGTCGCGGCCATCGCGGCCAGAAGCACCAGGACCGCCGCGGCGGAGAGCGCGATGAGACCGCCGTCGAAATCGGTGGCGGCGGACACCATCCCGCCCTCGCGCAACAGCGCGAACAGCGCCCGTCCTCCGCCGAGGGCGATGCCGGAGCCCAGCACCGCGGCGACCAGCGACACAGCGAACGACTCGCGCCCGATCAGCCGGCGCACCTGGCGAGGGGTCGCCCCGATCGTCCGCAGCAACCCGGTCTCCGCCGAGCGCTGGGTGGCGGTGATGCCGGCGGTGGACGCGACCGCGTAGAGCACGATCGCCGAGCCCCAGCCACCGACGACGGTGCCCATGATCATCAGGCTCTCGCGGTCGTCGCCGGACGTGTGGAACGCGGTCTCGGCGAGCATGGCGAACGAACCGATGAGCGCCGTGCCGAGGAGCACGGCGAGGAAGGTCGCGGTCGCGGCGGTGGGACGGTGTCGCAGCGAGCGCAGGGCCAGGCCGGTCACGACGTCACCCCGGCGACCAGCTCGTCGAGGTGGGCCATCTGGCCGGCGACGGCCTCGACAGTCGGGTGGTCCATCCGGCCCGCGGCGCGGCCGTCCACGAGGAACACGACGGAGTCGGCGAAGGACGCCGCGACCGGGTCGTGGGTCACCATCACGACCGTCGCGCCGAGCTCCGCGACCACGCTGCGGAGCAGCGCGAGGACCGACTGGGCCGTGTGCGAGTCCAGGGCGCCGGTCGGCTCGTCCGCCAGCACGACGGCCGGGTCGGTGACGAGCGCTCGCGCGATCGCGACCCGCTGCTGCTGGCCTCCGGACAGCTCGCCGGGCATGTGGCCGGCGCGATCGGCGAGCCCGACCCGGTCGAGCAGGTCGGCGACCCGGCGGCGGTCGGGCCGGCGCCCGGCGAGCCGGAGCGGCAACTCGACGTTCTGGCTGGCGGTCAGGTAGGGCATCAGGTGGAAGCCCTGGAAGACGAACCCGATGCGGTCGCGCCGCAGCCGGGTACGGCGGGTCTCGCCGAGGTCGGTGACGTCCTGGCCGTCGACGACGACCCGACCGCTCGTGGGGTCGTCGAGGAGGCCGGCACAGTGCAGGAAGGTGCTCTTGCCGGACCCGGACGGGCCCATCACCGCGGTGAACGTGCCGGCCGCGAAGGTGAGGTCGAGGCCGTCGAGGGCGGTGACCGCGGTCGGGCCCTCGCCGTAGACCCGGGTCAGCCCCTGGACCTCGAGTGCTGGTGTGCGCATGGCGTGTCTCCTGTGTCGGTGTGCTTGGTGCCTCCGACACTTCCGGAGCGCGGGCCCGCTCTCGATGGGCCCAGGCAGCCTCGTGGGGTGGAGTTTTCCCTACCCCACGACGACGCCCGGAGAAATGCCGAAGGGCCCCAGATCGCTCCGGGGCCCCTCGATCAGGTGGGGTCGATCAGTCCTGCTGGAGGATCGCCAGGATCCGGAGCAGGTTGGTGTAGATCCAGACCAGGCTGACGAGCAGGCCGAACGACGCCCGCCACGACTCCCGCTCGGGGAGGCCGTTGCGGATGCCCTGCTCGATGAAGTCGAAGTCGAGGATCAGCATGAACACGCCGAGCACCAGGCCGACGATCGAGAACACCAGGCCGAGGCCGCCGAACTCGAAGAGGCCCAGCTGGCTGCCGAACAGGCCGAGCACGAGCTCCATCAGGCTGAGCGCCACCATGCCGAACATCGCGGCGATCACGAACGTGCGGAACTTCTGCCCGACCTGGATGTTGAAGAACTTGTACGCCGCCAGCGTGCCCGCGAACGCCGCGAACGTGCCGACGACGGCCTGGACGACGATGCCGCCGAAGTCAGCGTTCTCGACGCCGAAGACCGCGTCGTAGAACTTGCTCAGCGCACCGAGCGCGACGCCCTCGGCGACGGCGAAGGCCATCACCAGCGCGGGGCTCACGATCCGCTTGAACGAGTTGACCAGCGACAGGATGAACGCCGCGCCGGAGCCGAGCAGCAGGGCGAGCGTCAGCGTGCCGACGGCCTCCTCGCTCTCGACGGCGGGCGTGAGGATCCAGGTCGCCGCGGCCGTGACGAGCACGATGCCGAGCGTGATGGCGGTGGACTGGACGACCGAGTCGATCGTCATCCGGCCGGTCTTCTGGGCCGGAGGAGCGACCGGGGCGCCGTACTCGTTGACCGGCTGCTGCGGCGCTCCGTAGCCCTGGTAGGGCGCGCCGTTGCCGCCGTAGGTCATGTTGCCGTAGGCGTTGGCTCGGTTGAACTCCTCCGAGCGACTGAACACAGGGTTGTTGCTCCGCATGGTCTCCTCCGAGGCCGAGGTGGCCGCCTCCCTGGCGGCTCACCACCTGCATCCATCCTAGGGATGCTCGTGTCAGGTTCAACGCCCCGACCCCTCGGGACGTTCCCGCGAGTCGCGATCAGCGACGCCGGAGCCGCACCACCGTGTCCTTGACCTCCATCGGCCCGTCCGGCGTCGCCTGCTCGCGGGGCTGCACCTCTGCCACCTCGACCTCCCAGTCGTCGGTCCCGAGCACGTCGGTGACCCGGTCCGGGCCGAAGAGCAGGCCGGGGCCGTGGGACTCGCGGGCTCCCGACTCGACGTCGAACGGGTGGTGCGCGACGACCAGCAACCGCCCGCCGGGCGCGACCGCGGCCGCGATCCGCCGATAGACGCCGGCGAAGTCGGGCTCCGGCACGTGCATGAAGTGCGCGCTGACGAGGTCGAAGCCCGGCCGGCCGTGCGGCTTGCGGGGCGACCGCTCGCCGAGCACGTCGTAGAAGCCGACCTCGACCCGCTCGTCGACCCCCTTCTCGATCGCGTGACGAGCGGTGCGCTCGAGCGCGACCTCGGAGACGTCGACGGCCGTGACCTGCCACCCCTGCTCGGCGAGCCAGATGGCGTCGGCACCCTCGCCACAGCCGACGTCGAGGGCCGTGCCCACCGGGAGGTCGGCGACCTGCTCGACCAGCCGCCGGTTGGGGTTGCCGCTCCACACCCGCTCGCTGCCGCCGTACCGCTCATCCCAGAACTCGGCGGTCAGCGCCTCGCGCTGCTCCTCGAGGGTCGGCTCGTGGTCGTGGTCACGGTGTCCGTGCTGGTGTCCGTGCTGGTGTCCGTGCTGGTGCTGGTGGGCCATGGGAGGAACTCTGCCGGTTCAGGTTGACCTGAAGGCAAGCCCGGGCGGCGTGATTGCCCTACCCTTTTGCCAACGGTGGAAGGGGGAGCCGTGGGAGCACCCGGATCTCGCGTCGGCGTACGACGCGCCGCGGCGTCCGTCGCGATCGCCGCCCTCGGCGTGCTCGCAGCGTGCTCCTCCGACGCCCAGCCGCGCGACGCCGCGCCCCGCGCGGACGCGACGACGAGCGAGGCGCCGCTGATCCCGGCGCCGAGCGACCTGCCGACCGAGCTGCCCGACGACGTGCTGCCGTCCGACGCCCTGTCGACCGAGGACGCGGCCAACCTCGCGGAGCAGGCCGAGCGCATCGCCGGCGAGGTCCCGCCGCAGAGCCGTCCGGCGCCGGTCGACGTCGGCTACGGCGGCGTGTTCGCCGATCCGGACATCGCGTTCCACCAGGGCACCTGGTACGCCGTCGCGACCAACACGGGCGGCGCCAACCTGCCCGTGCTCACCTCCACCGACCTCAGCCACTGGTCGGTCGCGGGCAACGGCCTGCCCGCGATGGCCGGGTGGGTACGCCGCTCCGCCGGCGGGCTGTGGGCGCCGAGCATCGCGCGCGTCGGCGACGGCTGGACCGCTGCCTACTCCGCACCCGGCGGCACCCTGGGCGGCGAGCGGCACAACTGCATCGGCCTCGCCCGCTCCGCCTCCCCCACCGGCCCCTACCAGCCGGTCGGCGAGCCGCTCTGCTACGGCCAGTCGTTGCTCGGCGTCATCGACCCGGACGTGTTCGTCGACGACGACCGGACGCCGTGGCTGCTGTGGAAGTTCTCCGGCATCCGCGGGCAACGGCCCGCCGGGATCTTCATCCGGGAGCTCTCCGCCGACGGCACCGGGTTCGCCGACGGGGCGGAGACCACCGAGCTGCTCACCCGCTCGCTGGCGTGGGAGGGCCGCACGATCGAGAACCCGAGCATGGTGCAGTTCCGCGGCGTCACCTACCTCTTCTACTCCGGGAACTCGTGGAAGACCCCGTCCTACGCCACCGGCTACGCGATCTGTGCCGGCCCCACCGGGCCGTGCGTCCGGCCCGGCGACGGCGCCCCGCTGCTGACCACCGCGAGCACCGGCAAGCTCGGGCCCGGCGGCGCGTCGGCGTTCCGCGACGGCGAGACGCTGCGGCTGCTCTACCACGCCTGGGCGCCCGGCCGGATCGGCTCGCTGCGCGGCCCGCACGTGGCCGGACTGTGGCAGCGGCGCGACGGGACGCTCGAGCTCGTCCACCCGGGCTGAGCCGGCCGAAGTGCCCCCGCTGGGACTCGAACCCAGACTGCAGCGCTTTTAAGGCGCCTTCCTCTGCCGATTGGGATACGGGGGCGTGATCACGAGCATGCCCCTATAAGTAGGTCTGGCGCGGGTAGATGGCGTGCGTGCCGGCGACCCGGTCCAGGAACAACAGCCCCTGGCAGTGGTCGATCTCGTGCTGGAGCGCCCGCGCCTCGAACGCGTCGGTCGCGAACGCGACCCCCTCGCCGGTGCCAGGCAGCTGTCCGCGGACCACGAGGCGGCTCCCCCGCTTCACGTCGCCGGTGAAGTCGGGCACGCTCATGCAGCCCTCGCGTGCCTTGTCGTTGCGGCTCGCCGTGACCACCTCGGCGTTGCAGAGCACGAAGGTGCCGTGCGTCGTACGGGCCTTGGCGTGCTCGGTCACGTCCACGCAGAACACCTGGGCGGCGACACCGACCTGCTGGGCGGCGAGGCCGACGCAGCCGGGGCTGACGCGCATCGTGGCCACCAGGTCGGCCGCCAGCTGCACGGTCTCCGGGGCGACGGGGTCGACCGCGTCGCCGACGGTCGCGAGCACTGGAGCCGGCGCGCGCACGACCTCGAGCACGTTGCCGTCGACGCCGAGGTCGGCCTCGGTCCACGCGGCGACGCGGGCAGAGCCGTCCAACAAGTCCTGCTCGTCGGGGCTGAGGCTCACAGCTCGTCGGCCTCGGCCGGACGCAGCGTGGCCGTCACCCCGACCTGCTCGGCGGCGGCCTTGATCGCGGCCTCCACGGCGGTCGCGTCGCCGTCCGCGGGCAGGTCGAGCTCGGCCACGAGCAGGTAGAGGTCGCCCGCGAGCCGCGTGGTGAGGTCGGTGATGTTGCCGCCGTACGACGCCACCGCGCCCACGACCGTGGAGACGATCCCGGCCCGGTCGCCTCCGTGGACGGTCAGCACCCACGAGCTGCCCGGCGCCGCGTGCTCGGGCCGGTCGGTCACCGGCCGCACAGCCACGTCGAGGTCACCCCCGGCGGTCAGCGGCGCGAGCGCCGCCTCGACCGCGTCGCGCTCGGCGGCCCCGCGACAGAGCAGCATCATCGCGAAGTGCCCGCGCAGCAGCGTCATCGTCGAGTCCTCGATGTTGAGGCCCAGGCCCGCGAGCGCGGCGGTGGTCTCGGCGATGATCCCGGGCCGGTCGTGCCCGAGGACGGTGACGGCGTGGAGGTCGGTGCTCACGAGCCCCATCCTCGCAGGCGCGTCAGCCGCCGAGCGCACCTCCACGCTTGTTGCCCGACGGGTTGCTCGGTCCTGAGTACACGACCGACGGGTCCGACAGTGACGCGACCTCGCGGCCGTCGCGGATACCGCCGTAGTCGGTGTCGACGTGGGCCGGGTCTGACCTGTGCCGGTCGTGGCGCTTGTTCTTGCGGCCCGTCACCTCGTCCTTGTCGGTGAGCCCGTCGTTGTCGGTGTCCCTGTCGACCGGGTTGGTTCGACGCAGCCCGAGCCAGTAGCTCTCGCCGTACTCGGGCCACACGAGGACCCGCTGCCCGATCGAGAAGCCGGCGATCTCGCGATCGTCACGGAGGCCGTCGCGGTCCGTGTCCGCCCGGCACGGGTTGGGACGGACCAGGCCGATCCGCGTGCGCCCGTTGCCGTGCCCGACCTTTGTGTAGACCACCTGGCGCACCCGGATCCCGTCGACCTCGTCGCCGTCGGAGAGGCCGTCGTCGTCGGTGTCGCGGTCGAGCGGGTCGGTCCCGCCGGTGCACGAGCCGGGACCCTCGATCTCCTCGCCGTCGTCGATCTCGTCGTCGTCGGTGTCGGGGTCGTCGGGGTCGGTCCCGTTGTCCTCTTCCTCCTCGTTGGGCACCCCGTCCTTGTCGGGATCGTCGTCGACCAGCGTCTCGGTGCTCGCGTCGTCCTCGACGACCTGGTTGCGGCGCGTCCCGGTCGCGATCGCGTGGTTGACGATGGGGTCACCGGCGTCGACGTCGTCCGCGGTGACCACGTAGGTCGCGGTGAACGTCGCGGACGCACCCGGAGCCAGGACCGCGGGCGGTGCGGGCGTGATGCCCGAGAGGCCAGGCAGCGCGTCGATGACCGTGATGTCGGTCAGGGTCACGTTGCCCGCGTTGGTCACGGTGAGCGTGTAGGTGATCACGTCACCCTCGTCACCCTTCCCGTCGTCATCACGGTCGGTCGTGATGTCGGATGTCTTCACCAGCGACAGCTCCGGCTCGGCGGGCTCGACCGGCACGACCACCTCGTCCGGGGGCGAGGTCAGCGGAGCCCCGTTGGGCTGGGTGCCCGAGGCCGTGGCGACGTTGCGCACCCGGCCGCTGTCCACGTCCGCCTGGGTGACGGTGTACGTCGCCGCGGAGAACTCCTGCCAGGCGCCGGGGGCGAGCGATGCAACTGATGCCGGCGCGATTCCGGTGACCCGCTCATCGGTGACGCTGACGTCCCGCTGGGTCTGGTTGCCGCTGTTGCTGACGACGAAGGAGTAGCTGATCCGCTCGCCGACGTCTGCGTAGCCGTCCCCGTCGGTGTCGTCGAGGTCGGCGGTCTTCACGATCACCAGGCCGCCCGTCGGCAGGGCGATCAGCGTCGTGGCCGTGTCGCTGGCCGGCTCGAGGGTGCCGCGCGCGGGGGTGCCGTCGGCCGTGGCGGTGTTGACGATCGGCTGGCCACCGTCGACGTCCGCCTGCGTCACGACGTACGGCTCGGCCGCGAACGTCTGGCTGTCACCGGGTCCCAGCGTCACGGCGGAGGGAGTGATCCCGGCGACCTTCGGGTCGTCGACCGCGACGTCGTCGATCGTCACGTTGCCGTTGTTGGTCACCGTGAACGAGTAGGTGATCATCTCGCCTGCGTCCGCCCGGCGGTTGTCGTTGGCGTCGACCAGGACAGCGGACTTGTCGATCTGGAGCTGCGGCAACGCCGGAGCGACCGGAGTCCTCGTGGAGTCCTGGACCGGGTCCAGCTCCCCGCGCACCGGGTCACCAGAAGCGATAGCGGTGTTGTCGATCGGGTCGCCCTCGTCGACGTCCGTCTGGGTGACGGTGTAGGTCGCCTGGAACTCCTGGTGGTCGCCGGGCGCGAGGGAAACCGGTCCTGCCGGAGTGATGGCGGACAGGCCGGTCATCTGGTCGTCGACGTCCACACCGTCGACCGTCACGTTGCCCGAGTTGGTGACCAGGAACGTGTAGGTGATCACCTCACCCGCGTCCGCTGCTCCGTTGCCGTCGGTGTCGTCGAGGTCGGCGGTCTTCTCGAGGGTCAGCTCCGGGGCGATGGCAGCCACCGGCGTCTCGGTCGCGTCCGGCGGGCTGGTGACCACTCCGCCGGGCCCGGTGCCGCTCGCGGTCGCAGTGTTGACGATCGCCGCACCAGCCTCGATATCGGCGTCGGTCACCGTGTAGGTCGCGGTGAACTCGGCATCCGTACCGGCCGCGACCATCGCGACCGACGCCGGGTTGATCGCCGACAGCCCCGGCAGGTCGTCGTCGATCGACACGTCCGCCGCCGCGCTCGGGCCGAGGTTGTCGACGGTGAACGTGTAGGTGATGACGTCCCCCGCGTCCGCCACGCCGGTCGTGCCTGCGTCGGTGGTGAGCTCGGCCTCCTTCACCAGCGCGAGCTCGGGGTCGGGCGGCGTGACGGCGAACAGCTCCGCGCACCGTCGGGTGGTGGTGGCCGCGATGGTCTGCGCGCTGCTCACGGTCAGGTTGTTGCAGCTCAGGTCACCGGCCGCCCCGTTGACAGGGTCCGTGGTCAGCACGACGGATCGGGAAGCGCCGATCGGCAGGCTGGCGGCGGTGAGCCGGACGGCGGCCGCTCCCGCAGCGGGAGCGGTCCAGTCACCCGCGCCAGGTGTCCGCGAGGTCGAGTAGCTCAGCACGATCCCCGCACCCACGTCCGTGGAACCCGCGAAGGTCTGGTCGAACTCGGAGCCTCGGCCGTCGCCGTCGTACGGCAGGACGTCGACGGCGACAGCGTTGGTGAGGTTGACGTTCCCGGAGTTCGTCATCGTGACGCGGTACTTGATCTCCTCGTCCGTGGGGAGCGCCACCGGGTCGGTCGGGCCGGCGACGACCCATTCGCAGCCGCTGGGCAGGGCGGGATCCGGGTCGCAGATCTCCTTGGAGACGGTGAAGCCGGGCAGCGCGGTGACGCGCACGTCGGAGGTGCTGTTGGTCCGTGCGAACTCCTCGGTCAGCTTGCTGTCCTGGTCGAGGTCCCCGGCGTCGACGTGAATCACCGTCGATGCCCGGAACTGGTTGTCGTTGAGGAGGTAGCCCTCACCGACAGCGTCGGTCCACGTGCCGCTCGCGTCACCGGCGACGGCCGCGGCGACGGCCTGCACGCCCGCGGGCGCCGTCGGCAGGGGTACGGCGGTGACGCTCATCGAGCCGAAGAAGTCGCGGACCGTCGTGCTCGGCGAAACCGGCCCGGGCCAGGTCGCGATCACGACCTCGCGCTGCACCCCGTCCACGGTGCGGGTGGCGTACTGCAGCTGCACACCCCCGGGTGCGTTGCCGCCCATCACGGCCGACCCCGGCTTGATCGTCCAGCCGGCGGGAGCGACGAACATCAGCTGTGGTGTGATCTGGGTGCCCGGCCATACGTCGTTCGTCGACCCGTTGATGCTCCACGTGACCTCGGTGCCGGGAGCAACGGCGGTGAGCGAGCCGCCGCCCGCGACGACGGGGTTCCCGTCGAACGCGGCAAGGAGGACCGGTGACGGCTTGGTGTACTGGACCGTCCGCACGGCGTCGCCTCTCGGCTCGACGTCCATGGGCGCTCCCGTAAGCGTCCTGATCGGCTGCTCACCCGGGTCGTTGCCGTAGCCCGGATAGGTCATCGTGATGTGAGCGGTGTTGGTGCGCCGCTGGCCGACGAACGGGATCGCGCCGTCGTCGACGGCGTACCGGAAGCTGACGACAGCACCTTCCTGGGTGTTGTCCGTGGGGAGCACCCGGCCGGGTGCGATCGGGTCCGTCGTCGCGGTCGCGCTCGTGAACCACCCGCCGGGCGGCGCGTTCAGCGGCGCGCCGCTGGCGCGGTAGTCGCTGCCGTTGGTGATGTTGCCGTTGCCGTCGACGGCCGACCACTCGATCCTGGCGCCGACGCTGGTCGGGGCTCCCGCCGCCGAGATGCCGGTCGGGGTGATCTGGTTGACCTTGATGTGGTCGTGGACGAGGTCGGGCTCCTCGATCACCGCGACCCCGGGGACGTTGCCGTGGTTGAACGCCGAGACCTGCCAGCTACGCACCACGGGCGGCTCGCCCGGTGCCGGCACGTTGGTCGCGTAGACGGCCGGGTTGCCGCCGAGGTTGCCGTCGCCGAACGCGAACTGCCCCGCGAGGCCGCCGGCGACGCGCTTGTCGACCCCCAGCCCGCCGAACGGCGAGACGCATGCAACCTTCGCGTTCATCTTCTGGCCGTTGATCGTCTTCGTGGTCCGCGCAGGATCCACGTAGGTCACCGACACGTCGAGCGAGCTCTGCACCTCCGCGGTCGGGAAGTTGCAGCCGGTCGCGTCAGCGCCGGGGAACTGCGTACCGTCGAACGTGACCCGGACCGAGCGGGGGTTCCAGAACGCCTGCGAATCCGGGTGTGCTCCGTTGTTCACGCCCGGACCGCCGCTGTTGAAGCCACCGAGCGAGGCGATCCCCCACGTGCCGCGGGCCCCGTACACCGGGTTGGGGTTCGTCCCCTTGGTCCACGTGACCGTGTGGTTGACGTTGTCGATGACCGCCGTCGGGTCGGGGTTCCCCATCAGCGTGACCGCCTCGATCGTCGCCTGGGGCGGCACCTGGTAGGTGATGGTGTAGTTGCCGACCGCGTAGCGATCAGCGCTGCCCGCGACGTTGGAGCCGGGGTTCACGACCATGTTGCCGCCGTTGACGGCGACCTGGAGGTTCACGGGGACGCCCGGGCGGAACGTCCCGCCGGCGGGACCCATCACCGCGGTGGGGCCGTACGGCGCCGCGCCGTTCGGCGAGTCGAGGTGCCAGGTGACATCGGCGGCGTTCGCAGTGACCGGTCCGGTCGCAGTGTCGGAGGAGATCACCGCCGACATGTCGATCGCGAAGCCCTCGGGGTAGAACGATCCGTTCGGGACCTCGCGGTTGGACGTCGACTGGTACCGGTAGGTGACCGCGAACGTGCCGGACGTGCCGGCCGCGAGGTTGCCGAGGCTGACCACCTTGCCGGTCGCGTCGGTGCCGGAGATCGTGCCGCCCGACGACCCGGCTGCGAACGCGTCGTACAGCAGGATGAACTGGCCGCTGGGCAAGAGGCCGAGGGGGTCGGAGGGCGGCGTGGACATCTGCACCCTCGTGTTGTCGCAGGCAACCACGCCGCAGCTGTACTGCACGAGATAGGTGATCCGGTTGTTGGTCGCGTATCCCGCTGGGCCGGCGCCGTTCCGCGCGTCGGTGACGAGCGAGTTGCCGTTGCTCGCGTCGACCGGCGTCATGGTCAGGTTGAGGACGCCGTCGCCCGCGGCCCTGG
Organism: Nocardioides thalensis; assembly: GCF_013410655.1. Classification (NCBI taxonomy): domain Bacteria; kingdom Bacillati; phylum Actinomycetota; class Actinomycetes; order Propionibacteriales; family Nocardioidaceae; genus Nocardioides; species Nocardioides thalensis. The sequence goes on along the minus strand of NZ_JACCFP010000001.1, from coordinate 1,228,513 downwards.
CCGGCGCGGCGAGGAGCCCTCCGGCACCGGCGAGCAGCACGACGAGGGCGACCAGATGGGCGAGCGCGCGACCGGACAGGGTGGTGGGCCGCATGGGGAACCTGTTCATGGGGGCCTGGTTTCCATGGGGAGCAGTGCCCACAGGAAACATCGATCGCCCGGAAGATGTGACGAATTTGCCGCAACTGGCCCAGACGACCGGGCGAATGGTCTAGACCAGGCTCCAAGCGATGCCGTCGAGGATGTCGGTCTCCGCGACGGTCATCGTCTCCAGCGCCGTACGGCGCAGTATCCGGTCGAGGATCAGGGCGCCGGCGTCGATCACGTCGGCGCGGCCGGGATGCATGTAGCCGAGCGCGCGCCGGTCGGCGACGGTCATCGCGACCAGCTCACCGGCGACCCGGTGCACGTCGGCGACCGCGAGCACCTGCCGGTCGATGCGCGACCGGTCGTAGGCATCGAGCCCCAGCACGCCGGCGGCGATGGTGGTGATCGTGCCGGCGATGCCGACGACGGAGGCGGCGCCGGCCGGGTCGACCGGGCAGGCATCGAGCGCCGCGTCGACGTCGGCGACGCACGCCGCGACTTGGTCCGTGGTCGCCGGGTCGCCGCCGAGGCGGCGCTCGTGCAGCCGCACCGACCCGATGTCCATCGAGTGCGCGGCCGTCGGGCCGCCGCGCGGATCGCCGACGATCAGCTCGGTCGACCCTCCGCCGATGTCGATCACCATCACCGGGTCGGCGAGGTCGTCGGCCAGCCACCGCACGGCGCCGGAGAACGCGAGCCGCGCCTCCTCGTCACCGGTGAGCACCTCCGGCACGATGCCGAGCCGCTCCTTGACGCCCTCGGTGAAGTCGGCGGCATTCTCAGCATCCCGGGTCGCCGACGTCGCACAGAAACGGATCCGGTCCACGCCCGCCTGCTCGATGATCGCGGCGTACTCGTCGATGGCGGCGAACGTCCGCGCCAGCGCCTCCGGCGCGAGCCGGCCGGTCGAGTCGACGCGCTGGCCGAGCCGCACCATCCGGCTCTCCCGGGTGATGCCGGTGGAGCCGTCGGGCGAGGCCTCGAGGTCGCCGACGAGCAGCTTGATCGTGTTGGTGCCGCAGTCGATCGCCGCTACGCGCATGGCCCGGTCGCCCAGAACTCGCCCAGCGCCTCGAGCACCTCGTCTCCCAGGGGGTTGACTCCCGGCCCCTTGGCGAGGGCGTGGGCGGCGAGCACGTGCAGGCACTTGACGCGCACCGGCATGCCGCCGGCCGAGATGCCCTCGATCTCGGGCACGACGGCGCCGACGGCCTCCCCGACGGCGGCGCGGTCGGCGAGGTAGGACTCGTGCGCCGCCCGGTAGGCGGCGGCGAGGTCCTCGTCGGTGGCGAGCCGCTCCTCCATCTCCCGCATCAGGCCGGACGCCTCGAGCGTGCCGATGCGCGAGTTCACCCGCGGGCAGGTGAGGTAGTAGGTCGTCGGGAACGGCGTGCCGTTGGGCAGCCGCGGCTCCGTGGTCACGACGTCCGGGTTGCCGCACGGGCAGCGGTGGCCGATCGCGTGCATGCCGCGCGGGGGCCGCCCGAGCTGGGCCGCGATGGTGGCCTCGTCGGCGGGGGTGACGGGTTCGCTCACAGGCCTACTCTGCACCGGTGTCGGTCAGGTGCTCGCTGGGCGGGGGCGGGATCTTGGTCGGCGGGTTGCCGGCGACCCGGGTCGAGGCCCACAGGTCGTCGATCCAGGTGCGCTCCTCCCCGCTGCCCACGCTGGCGGGGTCGGACAGCTCGGCGGCGGTCCCGAGCGGCTCGCCGTCCTCGCCGATGACGATGAACGGCTCGTCCCCGACGGCGACGTAGCCCAGCTCGCGGGCCCGCTGCGCGACGTACGCGTCGTCCTGCCAGCGCTTCTTCTCGTCCTCGAGCTCCTCGATCGCGGCCTTGCGCTCGGCGATCGTCGCCTCGAGCTCGTCGATGTGGTTGCGCTGCTGGAGGTAGGCGCGCAGGGACGACGCGAACGACACGGCGAGCACGGCCAGGACCAGCACGAGGATCGCGGCACGCCCGGTCAGGCGCGAGCGGCGACGCTCCTCGGCCCGTACGGCGGCGACCGCGGCGACGCGCTCGCGCTGCACCTGCCTGCGCCGGGAGCGGCCGGGGCCGTTGCCCGGCCGCCGCCTGCGGCGCTCGTCAGGTCCTTGCGATCTGCTCACTCACCCATTGAACCGGGGAAAGGCGCCCGATCCGGCATAACGCGCCGCGTCGCCGAGCTCGTCCTCGATCCGGAGCAGCTGGTTGTACTTGGCGACCCGCTCCGACCGTGCGGGCGCGCCGGTCTTGATCTGGCCGCAGTTGGTGGCGACGGCGAGGTCGGCGATCGTCGTGTCCTCGGTCTCGCCCGAGCGGTGGCTCATCATGTTGCGGAAGCCGTTGCGGTGGGCGAGCTCGACGGCGTCGAGGGTCTCGGTGAGCGAGCCGATCTGGTTGACCTTGACCAGCATCGCGTTGGCCTGGCCGCCGCTGATGCCGCGCTGGAGGCGCTCGACGTTGGTGACGAACAGGTCGTCGCCGACGAGCTGGGTCCGCGAGCCGAGCTGGTCGGTGATCGCCTTCCAGCCGTCCCAGTCCTCCTCGTTCAGCGGGTCCTCGATGCTGACGATCGGGTACGACGCGACGAGGTCGGCGTAGTAGGCGATCATCTCGCCGGACGACTTCTTGACGCCCTCGAAGGTGTAGCCGCCGTCCTCAAAGAACTCGGACGCGGCGACGTCGAGCGCCAGCACGATGTCCTTGCCGAGCTCGTAGCCGGCCTTGCCGACGGCCTCGGCGATCAGGTCGAGAGCCGCGCGGTTCGACTCGAGGTCGGGCGCGAAGCCGCCCTCGTCGCCGACGCCGGTGGCGAGGCCGCGGCTCTTCAGCACCGACTTGAGCGCGTGGTAGACCTCGGTGCCCATGCGCAGCGCCTCGCGGAAGCTGGCCGCGCCGATCGGCGCGATCATGAACTCCTGGATGTCGACGTTGGTGTCGGCGTGGGCGCCGCCGTTGAGGATGTTCATCATCGGCACGGGCAGCACGTGGGCGTTGGGCCCGCCGACGTAACGGTAGAGCGGGAGGTCGGCCGAGTCGGCCGCGGCGCGGGCGACCGCGAGGGAGACCCCGAGGATCGCGTTGGCGCCGAGCTTGGCCTTGTTGGGCGTGGCGTCGGCCTCGAGCATGGTCTGGTCGACGAGCCGCTGGTCGGCGGCGTCGAGACCCTCGAGGGCCGGGCCGATGGTCTGGATGACGGCCTCGACGGCCTGCTGCACGCCCTTGCCGGCGTAGCGGTCGCCGCCGTCGCGCAGCTCCACCGCCTCGAACGCGCCGGTGGACGCGCCACTGGGCACCGCGGCCCGGGCGAACGACCCGTCGTCGAGGAGCACCTCGACCTCGACGGTGGGGTTGCCGCGCGAGTCGAGGATCTCGCGGGCTCCGACGGCTTCGATGGCTGCCACTGTCTGCTCCTGGGGAAACCGGGGGTGCTGTCGCACGGCAGCCTAGACTCCACGCCGTGAACGAGCGCCGACCGGGTCCCGAGCAGAATCCGCTTCTGCTCGTCGGCGCGTTCGCGGTGGTCGCCGCCCTGCTGTTCGGCGTGTTCACGCTCGTCGAGCGCGGCGACGAGCCCGAGACGACCGGCACGACCCCCGGCGCGACGTCCGGCGCGACGTCGGCGGCACCGGACGAGGAGGAGTCCGAGCCCCGCGACCTGCGCGGCGACGTCGAGGACATCCAGCCCGGCGAGGCCCTGTCCATGCGGCCCGAGCGCAAGGAGAAGGAGCAGGTCCCGCTCGTCGAGCCCGGCCGCACCGGCCGGGTCGGCACCGGGCTGGCGCTCGGCGACATCCCCGACATCAAGGCGCCGGTGAGCGAGCCGGTGCAGGGCGCCGTGACGACCGCGGTCGCCAACATCCCCAACCGCACGGGCAACTCCGGGTTCGTGTCGTCGCTGCGGGCTCTGACCGGCCCCGGCACGGACTTCGTGATGCTCAACGAGGTCAGCCGCCACAGCAGCGACGGCATCCGGGCGGCCGCCCCCGGCTACGACGTCTACCGCGACCCGGCTCCCGACCGAGGTGCGGGCGGCGCCGGCCAGTCGATGAACAACGTGGTCATGTGGCGGGCCGATCGGTGGCGCCTCGTCGACGGCGGGCGGGTCAAGCTCGTCGAGAACGACCAGGGCTTCCACCACGGGCGCCCGTTCACCTGGGACCGCTACGCCACGTGGGCGATCCTCCAGCGCGACGACCGGGCCGTGGTCTCCGTGATCTCGACGCACATGATGACCAACCCCGGGAAGTACCCGAAGCAGCACGGCAACCCCGGTCTGAGCCGCGCCGGGCAGTACGCCCGCGGCATGGACGTGCTCCTCGCGCTCAGCGACACGCTCGCCCAGTTCGGCCCGGTGATCGTGGGCGGCGACATGAACTCCCACCCCGGCAGCGGCTCGTGGGCGGCGGCGCCGAAGATGCGCGCGGCCGGCTACCAGTACGCCAAGGACGCGGGCGTGATGTACCTGTTCTTCCAGCCGGGCGTCGAGCTCGCCAGTCACCGCCAGGTGCGGGTGGCCTCCGACCACGCCGCGATCGTGTCCGCCCTCGACATGAACGGCAAGGGCCCGACCCCGCTCAGGTAGTCGGCCGTACTCACCTGACGTGCCTGGCGCCCGGCGCAGCCAGGCGGGATGCCAGGTGCGTCAGGGGTCGAGGCCGAGCTCGGCCATCCGCTTGGAGTGGCGCTCGGTGAGCCGCGCGAACATCCGGCCGAGTGCGGCCAGGTCGAGGCCGGGGCGGTCGACGCCGCCGGCGAGCAGGGCGGTGAGGGCGTCGCGGTCGGCGGCGACCCGCTGGGCCTGGGTGAGCGCCTCCCCCATCAGGCGCCGGCCCCAGAGCGCGAGCCGGCCGCCGAGCCGCGGGTCGGCGCCGATGGCCTTGCGCACCCGGTCGACGACGAAGACCGAGTGCTGGGTGTCGTCCATCGCGCTCAGCACGACGTCACGGGTGTCGGGGTCGAGGTAGGCCGCGATCTCGCGGTAGAAGTCGCTCGCGAGCCCGTCGCCGACGTACGCCTTCACCAGGCCCTCGTACCAGTCGGCCGGGGCGGTGTGGGCGTGGAAGCCGTCGATCGCCTCCCGGAACGGCGCCATCGCCTCGAACGGGTCGCCTCCGAAGCTGCGGATCCGGTCGTTCAGCCCGTGCACGTGGCTGAACTCCGCGGACGCCATCGTCGCCAGCGCGAACTTGTCCTCCAGCGTCGGCGCGAGCTTGGCGTCCTCGACGAGGCGCTCGAAGGCCGAGATCTCGCCGTACGCGATCACGCCGAGCAGATCGACGACCGCCTGGCGGTACTCCGGGTCGGTGAACGCGACGGAAGCGTCGAAGGATTCAGCCACGGAGGCAGCGTACCGATACGATGGACCTTGGAAGCGCGGCCCAGCACCTGGCGGGCCCCTCCGTGTATGTGCGCGGCTGAGCTGTCAGCCGCATCGGAGATCGGCTGACAACTCACGAAAGCGACAAGACCCTGTCTACGGAAACCACGACCGAAACCAAGCCCACGTTCCGCGACCTCGGCGTCCACGCCGAGATCTGCGACTCGCTCGAGCGCGCGGGCATCACGACGCCGTTCGCGATCCAGGAGATGACCCTCTCCGTCGCGCTGCTCGGCACCGACCTGATCGGCCAGGCCCGCACGGGCACGGGCAAGACGCTCGCCTTCGGCATCCCGGTGGTGCAGCGCAGCGTCTCCCCGAAGGACCCCGACTACAGCGAGCTGCCCCAGGGAAAGCCGCAGGCGCTGATCGTCGCCCCGACCCGTGAGCTCGCGCTCCAGGTCTCCGGCGACCTCGAGGTCGCGAGCCGCGACCGGGGCCTGCGCGTCCTCACGGTCTACGGCGGCGTCGGCTACGAGCCGCAGCTCGAGGCGCTCGAGACCGGCGTCGACATCGTGGTCGGCACGCCCGGCCGCCTGATCGACCTGGCCAACCGCAAGGCGCTCGACCTCTCCCACGTGCACGCGCTCGTGCTCGACGAGGCCGACGAGATGCTCGACCTCGGGTTCCTCGACGACATCCAGAAGCTGATCCGGATGACCCCGGAGACCCGGCAGACGATGCTGTTCTCGGCCACGATGCCGGCCCCGATCGTCGCGCTGGCCCGCACCTACATGCGCCACCCGATGAACATCCGGGCCGAGTCGTCGTACGAGAACGCGACGGTGCCTGCCACCGCCCAGTTCATCTACCTCGCCCACGACCTCGACAAGCCCGAGATCATCGGCCGCATCCTGCAGGCCGAGGACGTCGGCAAGATGGTCGTCTTCACCCGCACCAAGCGCCAGGCCCAGCGCGTCGCCGACGACCTCGTCGAGCGCGGCTTCAAGGCCAGCCCGCTGCACGGCGACATGGCGCAGGTGGCGCGCGAGAAGGCGCTGACGAAGTTCCGCGAGGACAAGATCCAGGTGCTCGTCGCGACCGACGTCGCCGCCCGCGGCATCGACGTCGCCGGCGTCAGCCACGTCGTCAACTACTCCTGCCCGGAGGACGACAAGACCTACGTCCACCGGATCGGCCGCACCGGCCGCGCCGGCGCCTCCGGCATCGCGATCACGCTGGTCGACGCGACCGACGTGCACCGCTGGAAGATGATCAACAAGGCGCTCGACCTGCCGTTCGACGAGCCGGTCGAGACCTACTCGACGTCGGAGCACCTGTTCCACGACCAGGGCATCCCGCCGGGCACCAAGGGCCGCGTGGTCCCGCCCGCTCCGGTCGAGCGCAAGCCGCGCGAGGACCGTGGCGAGCGGCGCTCGGGCGACCGCCCCGCCGGCACCCGCAACCGCAACCGCACGCGCACCCGCGGCGGTCAGCCCGCCGCGGCCAGTGGTGGCGAGGCCCAGGGCGACGCCGCACCGGCCGCCGACGGCGAGCGTCCCGCCGGCGCCAACCGCAACCGGCGCCGCCGTCGCCGCCGCTCGGGTGGCTCCGGCGGTCAGGGCGGCGATGCACAGGGCACGTCGGCCGAGGCCCAGGCGCCCGCCGACGCGTAGAGGCGGGTCAGCGCCCGTCGGTGTTGAACCACACCTTGCCCAGCAGCATCGGGTGGTCGCTGATGTGGTTGTAGACCTTGCGGTACCTCGAGTAGTCGGTGCCGTTCCAGCTTCCGAGCATCCAGTCGGGGCCGCCGTGGTGGGGCACCGGGCACGGGCGGCGCTTGGTGCCGCCCATCGAGATCTGGTCGGTCTCGCGCGCCATCGTGCGGCAGAACTCGTCGCGCTCGTTCATGTCGCCGAGCACCAGCACCGGGCGACCCTTGTGGCGCTCGAGCTGACGCACCAGGTCGACCTCGCGAGCGGTCGAGATGTCCCGCTCGACCTCGTGCCCCCCGGGCGCGTTGTGGATCGCGACGACGAAGAACGTGCGGTCGGTGCCGCGGTGCTCGAGCTTCACCCACGGGATCGCGCGCTCCTTGCCGAGGAACGGGCGGTAGATCGCGCCCTGGTTCTTGACCCGGAAGTCGCCGGTGTGCCAGGCGACCTGGATGGCGGAGCTGTAGGGGCCGAGCGTGCGACCCGGGAAGAAGCGATAGCGCGGCAGCCGGTCACGCAGGACGCGCAGCTGGTCGCCGGCGACCTCCTGGAACGCGATCACGTTGCGGCGCGTCTGCTGGACCTGGTCGGCCACCCGGTGCGCGCGGTCGAGACCGCCGGAGGCCATGGCGCTGCTGAGGATGTTGAACGACATGACGCGCGCGCCGAAGCCGCGGACGCGCTCCCGCTCCTCGGCCGCGGAGGCCCCGGTGGGCTGGGTCGCGGAGACGAGGGTCAGGGCGAGGCCGAGCGCGATCAGGGGCGCGATCGGGGGCGCGAGCACTGGCGCGAGCAGGGCAGGGCGAAGCTTTCCGAGATTCCCGAGCATGCCCGGCACCCTAGGCAGAGGACCCGGGGCGGCCGCAAATCAGGTCAGGGGGTGACGACGACCGTGGTGCCGACCGGAGCGAAGTCCCACAGTGCGATCGCGTCGGCCTCCGCCTGCCGGATGCAGCCGTGCGAGAGCGGGGTGCCGAGCTGGTCGCGGGTCTGCACGGGCACGCCGTCGTCGACCGGGATCGTGTGGAACCCGATGGCCGCACCCTCGTCGCCGTGGGTGAAGCGCACGAAGTACTCCATCGTGCCGGAGTCGTCGATGCCGACGGCGTAGCGCGAGGTGGAGAAGACCTCGTAGGTGCCGGGGTCGAGGTTGTCGTAGACGCTGCCGGACGCCAGGTAGGTCCGCACGACCGTGCCGTCGTCCTCGACGAGCCACACCCGCTGCTGGGACTCGCTGAAGACCACCCGCCGTCCCTCGCCGGAACCGACCGGCAGCGGCGCCTCCGCGGAGCCGGGATCGTCGGTGGTCTCGGGCTCGGCCTCCTCCTCCGGCTCCCGGGTCGCGTCTGTGGTCGGCCCGCCGGTGTCGCCACGCTGGTCGAGCCGGCCACGGTCCACCGAGTCGCGCGTGCGCTCCTGCGGCGCGTCGCGGGGCCCCTCGGAGGCGGAGTCGGTGTCGGCACCCGGCTCGATGCCGGCGTTGGCGACCGCGAGCTGCGGGTCGCCCTCGGGCATCAGCACGCCGAAGCCGCCGAGCACGGCGACCGCGGTGACCGCAGCGGAGGACAGCGCGACCGCGATCCGCCCGTAGCGCGGCTTGACGACCCCGCGGTGCTGGGGTCCGGGCTCGACGGCCTTGCGGCGGCCGGGCTCGGGCACGCGTCGACGACGACCGGGCGGTTCCGGGCGATGGCGCCCGGGCTGCGGCGGCAGGTGCTTCACCGGCTCATCGCCCGGACCGGGCCAGCAGGTTGCCGGCCACCTCGCGGTAGGCCTGCGCGCCCTTGCTGCTCCTGCTCGTGGCCAGGATCGACCGCCCCGCGGCGGGCGCCTCGGCGAACTTGATGGTCTTCGGGATCGGCGGCTCGATCACGTCGAGGTCGTAGGTCTCGGAGATCGTCTCGAGCACCGTACGGGCGTGGTTGGTGCGGCCGTCGTACAACGTCGGGAGCACGCCCCACACCTCGAGGTCGCGGTTGGTGAACCGGCGGACGTCGTGGACGGTGTCGAGCAGCTGGCCCACCCCGCGGTGGGAGAGCGTCTCGCACTGGAGCGGGATCAGCACGCCCTCCGCCGCCGTGAGCGCGGCGACCGTCAGGACCCCGAGCGACGGCGGGCAGTCGAGGAGGATCCAGTCGTACCGAAGCCCCTTTGCAGCCATGTCGTCGACGACCGCACGCAGCACCTGCTCGCGGCCGGTGCGGGTGAGCAGGTCGGCCTCGGCGCGCGCGAGCTCGATCGTCGCGGGCATCAGGTCGACGCCGTCGTCGGTCTCGAGGATCACCTCGCCCGCCTCCGTGCCCTTGGTGAGCACGTGGTGGACGGACAGCTCGAGGTCCTCGGGGTCGATGCCCAGCGAGAACGTCAAGCAGGCCTGCGGGTCGAGGTCGACGAGGAGCACCTTCTGCCCCTGCTCCGCGAGCGCGGCACCGACCGAAGCGACACTCGTCGTCTTGGCGACGCCACCCTTCTGGTTGGCGACGGCCAGGACGGTGGTGTCGGCGTCGGGGCTCCGCCGGCTGTTCACGCTCATGTCAGAGGTCATCATGCCGTACCCACCACCCCGGTGCGGAAGACTGGGCGGCATGTCGACTGCCTTGGTCACCGGCGCCACCGCCGGCATCGGTCACGAGTTCGCCCGCCAGCTCGCCTCCCGGGGCGACGACCTCGTCCTCGTCGCGCGGGACGAGGCACGTCTGGAGCAGGTCGCGGGCGAGCTGCGGTCGGCGTACGACGTCGCGGCCGAGGTGCTCGTGGCGGACCTCACCGTGCCCGACCAGCTCGCCGTCGTCGAGGCGCGGCTCGCGGACCGCGATCGACCCGTGGACCTGCTCGTCAACAACGCCGGCTTCGGGCTCAAGGAGCGGTTCCTCGACAACCCCATCGACGCCGAGCAGGCCCAGCAGGACGTGCTGGTCCGCGCGGTGCTGCGGCTCAGCCACGCCGCCCTCGGCGGGATGACCGAACGCGGGCGCGGCGGCATCATCAACGTGTCGAGCGTGGCCGCCTTCCTCCCCCGCGGCACCTACTCGGCGGCCAAGGCGTGGGTCAACAGCTTCAGCCGGTGGGCGCACAACGAGTACGGCGACCGCGGCGTGACCGTGATGGCGCTGTGCCCGGGCTTCGTGAAGACCGAGTTCCACCAGCGGCTCGGCGTCGACCGCGACAAGTCGGCTCCGCGGCTGCTGTGGCTCGAGCCCGACCGGCTGGTGCGCGACGCGCTCGCCGACTTCGACAAGGGCAAGCCACTCTCGGTCCCCAGCAAGCGCTACAAGGCCATCGTCGGCGCCACCCGGGTGATCCCGGGGTCGGTCCAACAGCGGTTCCAGTCCTTGGGTCGTAAGTAGCGGCGAGGGGTGCCCGGCATCCGGCTGCGCCGACCGGACCACCTTCCCGGCTTGCTCGCTCCGCCGCGCAGCGGCGCTCTGTGGTCGCGCGCCGCTGTGGTCGGGGCGCCGGCGCGTCGTCGCGAAATCGCCGGGAAGGCGGCCCGCTCGGCTCCGCCGGCTCCCGGGCGCCACGGCCCGCGTCGGGTCAGCCTTCGCCAGCGATGAAGGCCCGCACCGCATCCGCCACCAGCTGCACCGCGATCGCCGAGAGCAGCAGGCCCGCGATCCGGGTGACGAGCAGCACGCCGCTGTCGCGGATGAGCCGCAGGATCGGCAGCGAGTAGCGCATCGCCAGCCACAGCGTGACGTGGACCCCGACGACGCCCAGCGCGACGGCGGCCAGCTCGGGGCCGTCGTCGATCTCCTCGACGAAGAGCATGGTGGCGACGATCGCGCCGGGACCGGCGAGGAGCGGGGTGCCGAGCGGCACGAGCGCGATGTTGGCGTCGGCGTTGGCCGTCGCCATCTCGTCCTCCTTGCCGGTCAACAGCTCGAGGGCGACCAGCAGGAGCAGCAGGCCCCCGGCGCACTGCAGCGCCGGCAGCGAGATGTGCAGGTAGCTCAGGATCTGCTGGCCGAAGAAGGCGAACAGGGTGATCACGAAGAACGACACCGCGACGGCCTGCCATGCCGCCCGGCGCGCGGTCGCGCCGCTGCGTCCGGCGGTCAGTGACAGGAAGATCGGGACCGTGCCGACGGGGTCCATGATCACGAAGAGCGTCACGAAGACCTCGACCACGAGCACGGTGTCGACGAAGCTCATGCAGCGTCCCCGATCACGGTCGTGGAGGAGCCGAGCTCCGCGGCGCGCGCCACGATCCGGCGGTAGGCCTCCGGCGAGGTCGTTTCACAGCCGAGGTCGTGGTCGACCTTGCCGAGGCCGTGGTGGTCGCTCGACCCGGTGACGACCAGCCCGAGGTCGTCGGCCAGGGCGCGCAGCGCCGCCCGCTGGGTCGCGTCGTGGTCGAGGTGGTCGACCTCGATGCCGAACAGCCCGGCGTCGGCGAGCAGCCCGAACGCGGCCGCGTCGAGCACGCCCGCGCTCTCCCGTCCCCAGGGGTGCGCGACGACGGGCACGCCGCCGGCAGCGGTGACCAGCTCGAGCATCGCCACCAGGTCGGCGGCGTAGCGGTCGACGTACGCCGGCCGCCCCGGCCGGAGGAACCGGTCGAACGCCTCCGCACGATCGGTGACGACCCCGAGGCGCACCAGCAGGTCGGCGACGTGCGGGCGGCCGGTGGCCGCGGTGTCACCGGTGATCTCGGCCAGCGCCTCCTCGGTCGCGGGGATCCCCAGCTCCCGGAGTCGCGCGAGCATCGCGGGCACCCGGGCCTCCCGGCCCTCCACGACACGGGCGAGCTCGGTCATCAGGGGCACGTCGTCGCCCGAGGGAAGGTAGGCGAGCAGGTGGACGCCGGACCCGCGGAAGCGGGTGCTGATCTCGATGCCGCGCACCAGCGTGACACCTGCACTGACCGCGGCGGCGGCTGCTTCGTCCCAGCCTGCGGTGGAGTCGTGGTCGGTCAGCGCGACGACGTCCAGGCCTGCGGCAGCCGCGGCGGCCATCACCTCGGCCGGCGGCTGGGTGCCGTCGCTCGCCGAGGAGTGGGTATGGAGGTCGATCCGCACCCTCGAAGGCTAGTGGGAACGAGGCCCGGTCCGGGTCACCACGAGGGGCCGGGGCCGCCGAACGGCAGCGCGAGCAGCTGCGGGCCGGTCGCGGAGACGTCGCGCAGGATCCACTCGTCGCGGAGCAGGAGGATCGCCGACGCCGGCCGGAGCACCAGCCACAGCCAGCGCCCCTGCGCCTCGCCGGCGAGCACCGACCGGTCCCACTCCCCCGGCGACGTGCTGACCGAGACCGGCCACAGGCCGGCGGCATGGGCCTCCAGGCGCACCTTCACCGAGGGCGGGCCGACGCCCACCTCGTCGCCGGGGTCGGAGCGGTCGGTCAGGCCCGCGACCCGGGCGCCGAGGCCGGTGCCGACCTCCTCGCTGACCACGATCACGTCGACCGGGCCGTCGAGCACGCTCGTGCCCGACACACAGGTCATCGTGGCGACGGCGGTGCCGTCCTTCGGCGCGACCGCGGCGAAGTCGGTGACGGTCCAGCCCGGCCCCAGCGGCCACGGCAGGAACGTCGGGAACGAGCCGGCGCGCCCGAGGTGGGCGGCGAACTCGTCGTACGACGAGGTCACCGGCTGCCACAGCGGGACGATCTCCCCGTGCTCGGGACACGCCCAGCCGCCGGTCCCCGTCTCGCCGACGGGGGTCGGGCACCGAGGGCAGCCGACGCGGAGCGACATGCCTGCCACCGTGCTCGCGGACGCGGCCCACGTCAAGCAACCGCGCGGGGGTCAGCTGTTCCAGCGCAGCACCACGGGCGTCTCGCGCTCGAAACCGAGGACCGAGACGGTCGCGGTGTCGAGGCGCAGCAGCCTGCCCTCGGACGGGGCGAGGCCCAGCCAGCGCGCGGCGAGCACCCGCAGCGAGTGCCCGTGGGCGAACACCAGGGTGCGGCCGTCGACGGCCCGCGCTCGCGCGACGACCCGGTCGAGCCGGGTCGCGACCTGGGCGGCGGTCTCGCCTCCGGGCGAGGGGTGCGTCCACACGGTCCAGCCCGGCACCGACGCGCGGATCTCGGGAGTCGTGAGCCCCTCGTAGTCGCCGTACGCCCACTCCACCAGGTCCTCGTCGACCTCGGCGTCCGCGAACCCCGCCAGCTCGGCCGTACGGCGCGCCCGCGCCCGCGGGCTGGTCAGGACCTGCGCGAAGTCCACCTCTGCGAGCCGCTTGCCGGCCGCGACCGCGTCCTGCTCGCCGTCGGCCAGGAGGGGCAGGTCGGTGACGGAGGTGTGCCGGCCCGCCCGGCTCCACTCGGTCGGGCCGTGCCGGACCAGCCAGAGCTCGCTCCCGTGGGTCGCCTCGTGCATGGCACCAGCCTGCCAGTGCGTCGGGACCGAGCGCGCGTCGCTCGCGGAACCGGCCACGATGCGGCATCGTCGTAACCACCATGAAGAACCTGCTCGCCGCCGGCGCCGCCGCCCTCGCCCTGACCGTCCTCGCCGCGTGCGGCGGCGAGGACACCAGCACGGCCGAGGACCCGGTCGACGACCCGACCACGGCGGAGTCGTCGACGCCGGTCGACGGCTCCACGGCTGAGCCGGGCGGCTTCCCCGCATTCGCGCCGGAGGACTACAGCTACGTGCTCGAGGTGATCTGCTACTGCCCGCTGACCGGGCCGGTCGAGGTCACCGTCGAGGGCGGCGAGGTCGCCTCCGCCGTCTACACCAAGGGCGGGCACGGCCTGACCAAGGGCGACGAGGCCCCCGACTTCATGCGCAAGACGATCAACGACGTCATCGACGCGGCCAACGACACCGACGCCGCCGAGGTCGACGTGACCTGGCCGGAGGGCCAGGACTACCCGCGCAGCGTCTCCGTCGACCAGGACAAGCGGATGGTCGACGAGGAGATCACCTACATCGTGCGCCGGGTGCAGGTCAGCGCGGGATGAACGCCCAGTAGTCGAGGTCGAGGAGCACGCCGGCGGCGTACTTCTGCTTGTCGTCCTCGGTGACCTTGAGCGTCATCGACTCGTCGCGCCCCTTGGTCGCGACGAGTCGCAGCCGCAGCGCGGCCACGCCGGGCGCGGTCGTCTCGGCCTTGTCGAGCACCTCCGACCACGCGTAGACCGTGTCGCCGGCGAACGCGGGCGCGACGTGCGAGCCGCCGTTGATCGCCGCGATCAGCTGGGCGTTGGCGAGACCGTTGAACGAGAGCGCGCGGGCCGTCGAGATGACGTGGCCGCCGTAGATCAGCCGGTTGCCGTCGGGTCGAGCCTCGGTGTTGAAGTGCACCTTCGCGGTGTTCTGCCAGAGCCGCGTGGCCAGCATGTGCTCGGCGTCGGTGAAGGTGACGCCGTCGACGTGGTCGATCTTCTCGCCGACCTCGTAGTCGTCGAACCGGTGCGGCTCGCCGGCGGCGGTGAAGTCGTAGGAGCTGAAGTCGAGCCCCTCCGGGACGACGAGGTCCTCGGCCGCGACGACCGGCGCGAGGTCGGGAACGACCGTCTCCGGGGCGGGCGCCTCGGTGTCGCGCTTGTGCACCATCACCCAGCGGCACCAGTCGAGCGCGACCTCGCCGCGCTGGTTGGTGGCCGTGGAGCGGACGTAGACGACGCCCGTCTTCCCGTTGGAGTTCTGCTTGAGGCCGATCACCTCGGAGCTGGTGTGCAGCGTGTCACCGGGCACCACCGGCCGGTGGAACCGGCACTCCGCGTAGCCGAGGTTGGCGACGGCGTTGAGCGAGACGTCGGGCACCGTCTTGCCGAACGCGACGTGGAATGCGATCAGCTCCTCCACCGGCGCCGGGCGCAGGCCGACGGACTCGGCGAACTCCGCCGACGAGGGGATCGCGAACCGCGTCGGGTAGAGGGCGCCGTACAGCGCCCGGTCGCCCTCGGTGATCGTGCGCGGCGTCGCGTGCTCGATCACCTCGCCGACGGTGAAGTCCTCGAAGAAGTTGCCCGCATTCGTCTTGCTCACGGGCCGCCATTCTGCCCGAGCGTCAGGAGCCGCCGCCCCCGGCCTTGCGCCGGTGCATCTTCGGAGCGCCGCCCACCACCTCGGGACCGTGGGCCTTCTCGTGGACCGGGCCGTCCTGGTGGACGCCCTTCTCCTTGTCGTTCTTGCGCTGGAGCGCCTCGCGCATCTTGGCCTTGAGGTCCTCGTTGGTCGAGTCGTTCCCGGCAGCCATGAGCAGTCCCTTCGAGAGCAAGATGTGGTCCACACCACCTTGTCACTCCCGCCCAACGGATCGCGACGGGTTTACGTCGTACTCGCCGGTAGAGTCGGCCCGGTTGTCCCGAAGCGGAAAGAGGAGCGCGATGTCGCGACTGTGCCAGACCGAAGGCCTCAACGAGGACCAGACCGAGATCCTCAAGGCCGTCCGGACGTTCGTCGACGAGCAGATCATCCCGGTCGCCCAGGAGCTCGAGCACGCCGACGAGTACCCGACCGAGATCATCGAGGGCCTCAAGGAGCTCGGCGTCTTCGGCCTGACCATCCCCGAGGAGTACGGCGGCCTCGGCGAGTCGCTGCTGACCTACGCCCTCGTGGTGGAGGAGATCGCGCGCGGCTGGATGAGCGTGTCCGGCGTCATCAACACCCACTTCATCGTGGCCTACATGCTGATGCAGCACGGCACCGAGGACCAGAAGCAGAAGTACCTCCCCCGGATGGCCACCGGCGAGGTCCGCGGCGCGTTCTCGATGTCCGAGCCCGGGCTCGGCTCCGACGTGTCGGCGGTCTCCACCAAGGCGACGGTCTCGCGCCACGAGGCCGACGGGACCGTGGCCGAGTACAGCATCACCGGCCAGAAGATGTGGCTGACCAACGGCGCCACGTCGACGCTGGTCGCGCTGCTCACCAAGACCGACGAGGGCGCCGACTCGGTCTACAAGAACATGACGACCTTCCTCGTCGAGAAGGAAGCCGGCTTCGGCGAGACCGCCCAGGGCGTCACGGTGCCCGGCAAGATCGACAAGATGGGCTACAAGGGCGTCGAGACGACCGAGCTCATCCTCGAGGACCACAAGATCTCCGCCGGCCAGATCCTCGGCGGCGAGCCGGGCAAGGGCTTCTTCCAGATGATGGACGGCGTCGAGGTCGGCCGCGTCAACGTGGCGGCGCGCGCCTGCGGTCTGGCGTGGCGCGGCTTCGAGCTCGGCGTGGCCTACGCCCAGCAGCGCAACACGTTCGGCAAGCCGATCGCCCAGCACCAGGCGATCCTGTTCCGCCTCGCCGACATGGCGACCAAGGTCGAGGTGTCCCACAACATGATGGTGCGCGCCGCGCGCCTGAAGGACACCGGCCAGCGCATGGACGTCGAGGCCGGCATGGCCAAGATGGTCGCCGCCGAGCACGCCAACGAGGTCGTCGAGGACTCCTTCCGGATCCACGGCGGCTACGGCTACTCCAAGGAGTACGAGATCGAGCGGCTGATGCGCGAGGTGAAGTTCATGCTCATCGGCGAGGGCACGTCCGACATCCAGAAGATGATCATCGGCCGCCGCCTCCTCGAGGACTACAAGCTCCGGTAAGGCTGGATCGAGCGATGGCCAAGCGCGTCGTGCTGCACGTCGGCACCATGAAGTCGGGCACCAGCTATCTGCAGGCGATGCTCTTCGCCCAGCAGGAGCGCCTGGCCGCCGCCGGCGTGCTCGTGCCCGGCAAGGTCTGGGGTGACCAGGTCGCCGCCGTGCAGCACGCCATCTCGAAGGGCGGCCCGCGCCACCACTGGGAGGCGATGACGGCGGAGATCAACGCCCACCCGGGCGACGCGGTCATCTCGATGGAGTTCCTCGGCCCGGCGCGGCCGCCCGCCGCCGCCCGCGTGCTCGAGCCGTTCGCCGGCACGCCCGTCGAGATCGTCGTCACCGCACGCGACCTCAACCGCACGCTGGTCTCGCTCTGGCAGGAGACGGTGCAGAACGGCCGCAGCTGGACCTGGGAGGACTACTACGCCGCCGCGCGCGACGCCGCCCCCGGCAGCGACCGCGGCCACGAGGACCGGGCCACCCCTGCCGGCACGTTCTGGCGCCAGCAGCACCTGGTGCGGATCCTCGGCGACTGGGCCGACCGGGTCGGCACCGACAACGTCACGCTGGTGACGCTCCCCCACCCGGGCGCGCCGTCGTCGACGCTGACGGAGCGGTTCGCGGAGGCGACCGGCTTCCCGATCGACCCGAGCCTGCCGGTCCCCCGCGCCAACGAGTCGCTCGGTCTGGCCTCGGCGCTGGTGCTCCGCGAGCTCAACGAGGCGCTCGACGCCCACGACCTGGCCTGGCCGCAGGGTCAGCGGCTCCGCAAGCAGGTGATCGCGAAGACGGCGCTCGCCGCGCTCGCGAAGGAGGAGCCGCGCCTCGGCCTCCAGGTCGCCGACTGGGTGCGCACCCAGACCGAGGCGACGGTCGCCGAGGTGGGCAACCTCGGCGTCCGAGTCGTCGGCGACCTCGCCGACCTCGACCCGGTCGACGTGCCCGGGATCACACCCGCCGAGGTCGACGTGGCGCTGATCGCGCGGGCAGCCCAGACGGCGCTCGCCGCGTCGGTCGTGGACAAGCTAAAGAGCTAAACCCCCTCAGCCGTACAGGTCCCCGCACACCTTCGCGGCCACCCCGTCGACGGCGTACGTCGCCCGCACCGCCCGATGGTCGGAGTTGGTGGCCGGCAGCACGTCGGAGCTGATCGCGGTGATGCCGTCGCCGCCGTGGAGCAGCAGGTCGATGCGGCCGCGCGGGTTGGACGACGGGTGCGTCAGGCCGGAGCCGATGCCGACCGCTCCCCACGTGTCGGTCATGCCCGCTCCCCCGATGATCGTGCTGAGCGGGGTGTCGCCCACCATCGAGTTGAAGTCGCCACCGAGGATCCGCGGCCGGTCGTCGGCGGCGATGATCGGGGCGATCGCCCGCGCCTGAGCGACCTTCAGGTAGTCGATCTTGTTCTGCAGGTGGGTGTTGTAGAGGCTGACCTCCACCCCGTCCACGTCGATCACGGCGTGGAGCAGGCCGCGCTGCTGGCCGCCGGGGCCGTTGGGCAGGTGGGTGTTCTCCGAGCTGAGGATCGGGTAGCGCGAGATGATCGCGGTGCCGTAGAGCCCGCCCCCGTAGTCGACGTTGGCGCCGAACGCGTCGTACCAGCCACCCAGGTTGTCGGCGAGCCAGCCGGCCTGGTCGATCTGGTTGGAGGTGTGCCGGAACTTGTCGACCTCCTGGAGGAGCACGACGTCGGCGCCCGAGTTGGCGATGACGCCGAGGTAGGCGCCGATGCCGCCCCCGATCCGGGCCGACTTGATGTTGTAGGACAGCACGGTGATCTCGGTCTCGACCTGCACGTCCTCGCACACCGGGGCGGGCACCGGCTCGAGGGTGAGCCCCTGCTGGACCTTGGCCTCCGGCTCCGTGGTCGGTGCCGTGGTCGTGGCCGAGGTCGTCGTCTCCGACACGATCGCGGCCGTCGGCTCGGCGTCGCCGCCGCCGGGGTCGACCACCTTGAACAGCCCGAACAGCAGGCCCGCGACGAGGACGAACCCGAGGATCAGGAGCAGCGGGGACTGCTCCGCCGGGGCGCGGTGACTGCCTGCCTGACCTGCCACGTCGTCACCGCCTGACGTCGCGGCCGGTCAGCCGGCGGGCGAGCAGGTGGCGAAGGCGCGGCGGGGCCGGCTGGTGGCGCGCGGCCTCGGCGTCGAGGGTGCGGCGGCGTACCTCCTCGACCAGGCGGGCGTTGAGGCGCACCGACGCCGCCAGGACCTCGGCCTCTGTCACGTCGGAGGGGTGCCGGCGCGGTGGCAGGTCGGCCGGGACCCGCAACCGCTCGGCGTCGCCGACCACGTCGTAGCCGCCGGCTCCGACCAGGTCCAACGCGCGGTCGCCCCGGCGCCGAGCGTCGGCCACCTGGTCGTCGCCCGGCCAGTAGCGCTCGGCACTGTCGGTGACGAGCAGCCCGTCGGCGAGGAAGGTGCGGATCCACCGCGCGCGTTCGCGGGCGCTGCGGACGTCGGTGAGGTGCGCGTTGAGGCGGCGGAGGAGCTCGGCCTCGACGACGCCCATCGAGGCGTTCGGGAACGCGTGCTCGTGGGGTACGGCGTCGGGGTCGACCCCGATCACGCCCGCGAACCGGCGCCACAGCTCGTCGCGCGGGTCCTCGGGCCCGGGCCCGACGATGACGTGCACGCGCTCGTCGGGTACGGCGCCGCGCAGTCGCTCGAGCACCAGCCCGAGGTCGAGCGCGCGCCAGTCCCAGATCTCCCGGGGGTCGTCGGACTCCGACCGTCCGTAGTCCGCCATCGGGGTGGTGCTCTTGTTCTTCAGCGACTCCTGCCAGCTGGAGGTGAACAGGCCGAGCGGCTCGCGAGCGGTGACGACGACGTGCACCTCCGCCGGCGCCAGGTCGTCGACCATCCGCTGCCACTGCTGCGCGCTCGCCGAGCAGAAGAACTCGTGGCTGATGACGGAGGTGCCGGGGTGGGCCGCCACCTGGGCCCGCACGACGTCCCACGCCTCCTCCGCGCCCGGGCCGCGGCGCCGTACGGCGTCGTCACCGCGGACGATGAGCGAGGACAGCAGGTGGTCGCGCTTTTCGCGGCCGGGCACCAGGACGCCGAGCTCGGCCAGCCGCCCCCGGTGCGGCCAGATGATCGACTGCAGGTAGGACGTGCCGGTCTTCGGGAGCCCGATGTGGACGAAGACCTTCTCGCTCATCGCTCGTCGGCGCCGAGCTCGTCGCTGAAGCGTCGCACCAGCTCGTCGACCTTCGCGGTGTCCTGCTGCGCCATGGGCACCAACAGCTCCTGGACGAGGTCGATCACCTCGGCCAGCCTGACGTGCGTCGTCTGGTAGTTGTGCAGCTCCTCCTCCAGCGTCGCGATCCGCTGCTCGAGCTGCTTGAGCCCGACCATCCGCCGGAACGTCCCCGCCAGCAGGTAGCGGCTCCCGGTCAGCTGCTCGTCCTTGTCAGCCTTTGCCATGCTCGTTCCTCACCTCCAGCTCACCGTCATCCGACATCCTCGCGGCTTCGGGTCCCATCCGCCCGTCAGCCACGGCAGCTCGAACCAGTTCGGGTCGAACCAGCTGATGTCCTCGACCGTGCCGCCGTATCGCTCGGCCAGCGCGACGATGTCACGGTGGTCGACCTCCCACACCAGGTCCTCGCGGTCATACTGGCGCGGATCGTCGCTGTCGAAGAACTCGAGGTAGAGACGGCCGCCGCCCCGCAGCACCATCGACGAGAAGCGGAACAGGCCTTCGCGACCGCGGTTGGGCGTCGCGTTGACGAAGTGGCGGGCGAGGACGGCCCGCGGGCCCTCGATCTCCCGCGCGAGCCGCGCGCCCCACGACAGCGAGTGGCGCAGCTCGAGGAAGTTGACCGTGTGCACGGTCAGCGGCCAGCCGTGCACGGCGGCGCGCTCGAGGTGGTGATCGATCGCCTTGAGCGAGTAGTCGAGACCGATCGTCGGGTGACGCTCGCTGGCGAAGAACGAGACGTCCTGCCCCCGCCCGCAGCCGACGTCGATGATCGTCGCGCCGCGCTCGGCGCGGTGGACCAGCCGCGCGATGTGGTGCGGCTTGAGGTAGGGGCGGTCGTTGCGGATCGAGAAGTACCACCGGTCCCAGCGGTTGCGACCCTCGCGGACGCCGCGGAACCAGCGGCCGAGCACGTCCCGCGCCGTCGTCTCCGGGTCGAAGGCGAAGGTCGGGTCGGGCACCCGCCAGCCGGGGCCGTACATCTGCTCCAGCAACCGCTCGGGAGCCGCCGGCGCCGGGAACTCGTGGCCGGCGAGCGTGACCGTCGACCGGGGGGTGATCCACTCCCGCTCGAAGGGGGTGTAGATCTCGCCGAGGAAGGCCAGCCGGTCGCCGTGCCAGAAGCCGCCGAAGATGTCGAGGCCGCGCCGGACCCCGACGGCGTCCTCGACGAAGACCTTGAGGCCGGCGCCGCTGTAGCGCTCGACGTGCATGCCGGCGCGGACCAGCGCGCGCTCGAGCCTGATCGACTCGAGGACGACCTCCACGGGCTGGGTCTTGGAGCTGACGTAGCCGAGGTCGACGTCGTTGTCGTGTCCGATGAACTGGCCCTCGCGCACGGCCCCGAGGAGGGTGCCGTAGGCGAGGAAGCCCTCGAGTCCACGGCTCTCGAGCAGGTCGAGCACGGTGTGGGTGGCGTCGAGCAGTGCCGTCGTCGACTCGGTGTCGGCCTCGAACGGCAGCGAGAGCCGGCCCTTGGAGTCGAGGACGAGCAGCCGACCCTCGCGGTCCTGGACCCGCACCCGGGTGTCGGCGGAGGTGAAGCGGATCTCCTCCTGGGCGAGCACGGTCCGGCCGGGGTCGCGAACCGTCACCTCCGCGGAGCCGTGGAGGAACCGGCGCAGCTGGTCGGGCCACGGCACCGCCCACTCGTCGCGACCCTTGCGGCCGCCCGGGCGCAGGGTCCCCACCTGGTCGGCGCGGAAGGACCAGACGCGGCGCTCGTCGAAGAGCACGTCCAGCGCCTGGTCGGGTCGACCGCTGACCGTGAGCCCGTCCTTGTCGAGCCGGATGATCACCTCGTCCATCGAGGGCACACCTCCCCCCTCATACGAGGTCGGCGAACCGGTGGGGGATCTTCGTGAACGGCCGCTTGTGCATCGCCAGCACCTGGCCGTCCCCGGTCGCCTTCCACATCTCGCCGCGGATCTCGACGATGCTCTCGAGCTTCGACACCTTCGGGCGGAAGCGCATGACCGCGTCGGGGTCGAGGCCCTTGTTGACCTCGGTGAGGATCTCGACCATCGCGTCGCCGGGCTGCTCCCAGCTGGTGCCGGGGGCCCGGTTCTCGTCCTGGTTGAGCGCATGCCGGTTCGCGGCGCTCGCCTTCAGCTGGTCCATGTCGGCGAACTTCATGTGGAACATGATGAGGTCGGGATCGATCTCGTAGGGGCACTTGATGCCGTGCGAGGCCCGGCCCCAGTCGACCCGGCTCCACTTCAGGCTCGGCTTGCACATGAGCGGCACGAACTTCGCGAACTGTCGCTGCCGCAGGAGGGGCTGGTCGAAGCGCAGCGGCGCCTCGCGGGCGAGGTCGTGCACGACGTTGTAGCCCATGACGCCGACGGCGGCGCGCCCCTCGGTGGTGGCGACGAACTCGCGGAGACCGGCGTGCCGGGCGGGGTCGGCGACGACGAACTCGTCTGCATCGGCGAACAGCACTGCGTCGTAGACGTAGAGCAGGCTGTGCGCGAGTCCGTTGAGGATGCCGAGGCGGGAGACCTCGAAGCTGTACTTGCGCAGGTAGGGGTAGCGGAGCACGGTCGCCGGCAGCCCGTCGGTGGACCCGTCGGAGCTGTGGTCGTCGATGACGTAGACGTTCTCGGCACCGAGCTGTCCGGCGTAGTGCTGGGCCCAGCGGCGGATCATCGGGCCCTCGTCGCGGGCCATCGTGATGGCGGCCACCAGCGGCAGCTCACCCGGCTCCCGCTGCCGTACGGCGGCCGCGGCCTCCGCATGGTGTGCGTCGCCGTTGCGGCGGGGACCCCGCTCCCACGGGGTGCGCAGCCTCATCCGTCCGCCTCGCGACGGCCGCGGCCCTGGCGCCGGTGCGCCCGGTCGGACTCTGCCCACGAGTCCAGCGACCGCGCCAGCGCCGAGACGGTGGCGTCGAGGACCTCCGCCTGGGAGACCTTGTCGGCGTGGACACCCTTGACGGGCACGGGGCGCAGGTCGAACAGGTCGCCGACGACACGGTGGCCGGCCTTCTGCAGCCGCTCGATCTGGCTCTCCCCCGCCTTGACGACCCAGGAGGCGTCGAGCCCGAGCTTGGGCTCCTCCTTGCTGCGGAAGACCATGCCGCGCTTGGCGAGCTTGTGCTTGACGTAGGTGTCGTAGATGGGCGGCATCGCGCCGTACTGCTCGTGGTAGGCCTGGTTGAGCCGGAGCAGCACGAGCGCCGAGGTCAGCCCGATCGAGGGGTTGGCGCGGACGTCGAGGTCGTAGCCCTCGGGATCGATGCCAATCGCCTCGCAGAAGCGCCGCCACAGGACGTCCGGGCCGGCACCGGGCTGCGGCAGCGTCACGAGCGTCAACCGGTCGTGGCCGAGGCTCTTGGCCCAGCGGGAGGCGATCTCGGGGATGCCCTGGTGCTTCCAGAAGTTGCGGGCGACCCGGTCGCCGGACTTCCGCTGCCGCACGGAGTCGAGGTACTGCCCCCACGGGGTGACGCCGCCGTTCTGGACGGCCTCGAGCCACATCGCCGGGATGTTGCGCCCGAGATCGCGGCAGGTGAGCACCGCCTCGACGGGGGTGTCGGGGAAGTCGGCGAGGATCTGGGCGATCTTGGCCTCCGACCGCGGTGCCAGGAACTCCATCGAGATGACGGCGGTGCCCTCCCACGCGTCGATCTCGCGGACCAGGCGGCGCCAGGGGCCGTCGTCGGCCAGCGGCGGCTGACCCGGGCCGCCCGCGGCGATCAGGTCGCGCACGGCCGTGACCTGGGCGCGCCACCGGGGGCCCGCGAAGAGCACGCCGCGCTCGG
Source organism: Nocardioides thalensis (assembly GCF_013410655.1). Lineage (NCBI taxonomy): Bacteria > Bacillati > Actinomycetota > Actinomycetes > Propionibacteriales > Nocardioidaceae > Nocardioides > Nocardioides thalensis. Next base: position 1,204,948 of record NZ_JACCFP010000001.1, on the reverse strand, counting down.
CCATCTGGTCCTTGTGCCGCCCGAGGACGTTCTGCAGGAAGCTGGTTCCCGACTTCATCGAACCCAGGTGCAGGACCAGCCGACTCGCCACGCGCGTCAGGGTACCCGGACGGTCGCCATGGGCACCCAGTGGTCGGTGGTGAGCCGGACCATCGGCGCCTTGCTGAACTGGAAGTTGCTCCAGTCGGTCTTGCGGGAGCCGAAGAGCCAGTCGACGCGCATCAGCCGCGGCGGGCGGCACTCGCCGTCCCTGGTGATCCGGCCTCCGTGCGCCGCCTCGAGCCCGGTGCGGGTGCGCACCTTGCAGAAGATCGTCCGCTTCTCGTTGAAGTCGCCGATGTAGTAGACCGGCAGGCCGGACTCCTCGAGCTCCTTGATCTTCGCGATCTGCTCGCGGACGGCCATGTTGCGCTTGCGCTGCATGTCCCAGCCGGCGTTGTGGATCGCCATCACCCAGAACTCCCGGCCGGTGGCCCGGTCGCGCAGCTTCACGTAGGGCCGTGGCAGCTCCCGCGAGATGAACATGGTCCGGATGACCTTCTTCTTCACCGCCTCGAACCGGGTCTTGTTCCAGAACAGGGTCGACTCGGTGTGCTGCGGGTCCACGGCCGGGTCGGGGAAGGACGCCAGCCGGCCGTCGCCCGCCCGCAGGATCGCCTCGACCTGGCCGCCGGACGCCTCCTGGACCCCGATGACGTCGAGCTTCTGGTTGAAGATCCCCTGCACCATCCACTCCGCGCGCAGCCGGCTCGGCGCGAAGCGGTCGGCGTCGCGGTAGGGCCCGGAGTGGTGCTCGCCGAGGGCGTTGAACGTCGCGATCCGGAACGAGAGGGCGGCGCCGCGCCGGCCCGGCAGCGGGCCGTCGGCGTTCGTGGGCCGGACGTACGCCGTACGGCGGCCCAGCTGGCTGCGCTCGTTGCTGCCCCAGCACACGACGGCGGCGTCGCGCAGGCCGCACGTGTGCAGCCAACCCGCGCTCAGCTCGCGGTAGGTGCCGGGCCGCTGGCGCGGCCTCGTGTAGGAGCCCTGGGTGCCGCCCACCTGGTGGTAGCGGTTGTCGCCCCAGCAGAACGTCTTGCCGGCGGTGTCCAGCAGGCAGCCGCCTCCCTCGAAGACGGAGATCCGGCTCGCCTGGTGGCCGCCCAGGACCGGGGTCGGGCGGTTGCGCGCGTCGCGGGTGCCGTCGCCCACGCCGCCGCGGTCGTTGCGGCCCCAGCAGTGGACGGATCCGTCGCCGCGGCGCGCGCAAGCGCTGGTCCAGCTCATCTCGACCTGCGACCAGCGGGCGTCGCCGCCGATCTTGACCGGGCGGGTGCGGTCGGCCCAGCTGCCGTCGCCCACCTGGCCGAGGAGGTTGCGGCCCCAGCACCACAGGGACCGGTCGTGCTTGATGCCGCAGGTGGTCCAGCCGTCGGTGCGCACGGAGTACCACCGGCCCCGCACGCGGTGGAGCTTCAGGTCCTGCTTCGTGTTGCCCTGACCCAGCTCGCCGTACTGGTTGTCGCCCCAGCAGTAGAGAGCGCCGCCCTCGCGGATGCCGCACGCGTGGAACCAGCCGACGTCGACGGCGCGCCAGTCCCGACCGGGCGCACGGCGCGGGTTGACCCGGACCTCGCGGGTGCCGTCCCCGACCTGGCCGCGGTTGTTGAGCCCCCAGCAGAACAGCCGGCCGGCGTCGCCGCGGATCCCGCAGGTGGTGGCGCCGCCGGCGGCCACCCTGCGCCAGTTGGTGCGGTCACCGACGCGCGTCGGCTCGTCGACCGACTCGGTGCGCTCCCCCGTGCCGACCTGGCCCCAGGTGTTGCGCCCCCAGCAGAAGAGCGAGCCGCCGATGATGCCGCAGGTGTACTCACCTCCCGCCGAGATCCGGTCGTAGCCGGACAGCGCCGGCCCCTTCCGGGCGTAGCGGTCGGCCTCGTCGGCCCCAGCGGGCACGCCCGCAGCGACCGAGAGCACGACGGCGAGGACGGCGGCGAGTGCGGCCGGGACGCGCGCGAGCGAGAACAACGGGGGCCTCCAGACAGATCGGGGAAGAGATCGGTTGGCCGCCATCGATCCTAAGAAGACGAACGCCGGGCGGGCCGCATTCGGCCCACCCGGCGTTTCGTCGCTGCGGTGAGGTGAGAGCGTCAGCCCTGGTGGCCCAGCTCCAGCTCGAGGCCCGCGTAGGGGTTCTCGACACCCTGGCGACGGAGGTACTCCGTCGTCACCAGGCGGCCGCGCGGAGCACCGTTGTAGAGGCCGGTGATCCACTTGCCGTACTTCTTCTCGAGGCTGTTGCGCCGCACGATCATGCCCTGCTCGTCGGAGATCGTGCCGATCGTCGACCAGTTGGCGCTGCCGTTGAAGACGACCCGGGCGCTGCGGTCGCCGCGCCAGTTGCCGCTGATGGTCATCGCCTTCATGTGCAGGTAGTTGTCGTAGGCACCGTCGCCGTCACCGTCGTAGGCGAGGTGGCGGACCGGGACGCCCTGGAGGATGCCCATGACCTCGTTGGTCGACAGCGTGTAGACCATGCGGATGTTGCAACCGCGGTTGTGCAGGTCCTTGATCTTGTGAGCGATCCGCTGCCCGCGGCTGTTCTGGATGACCGCGGAGGCGATGCGGATCGCCGTGCGGCCGCGGATGCCGGCGTCGCGGGCGCCCTTGCACTGCACGTCGTTGAGCATGTCCAGGACCAGGTCCTTTCGACCACCGCGGGGAGCGAACCACGCGAGGGTGTCGCCCTCGCGCACGGTGAACGCAGGAGCCTTGCGGTCCCGTGCGGACTCGCGGAAGATCCGCTGGTAGGCCTCGTAGATCCGGTTCCTGCCGACGGTCGTGAACCAGTCGTTCCACTGGTTGACCGAGGCGGGACCGGTCAGGTTGGCCGAACCCTGCATGACGATCTTGCGGCTGCGGCCGGCCTTGCTGATCGTCACCCACTTGGAGTGCATCGCGCCGCCCTTGCCGCGGCAGGAGTTGCTGCAGGTGCGGGTCCAGCTGCGCATCGCCTTGGGGCGCTTGCGGTTGCCGGCCTTGAGCGCGTCGGTGAGCCGACGGAACTCGTGGTTGACGAGCGTGCGGGCCATGAACACCCGGACGCTCACGCCGCGGCGGTGCGCCGCGATCAGGTCGTTGGTCAGCCCCACGGCGCTGAAGTTCCAGCTCATCACGCGGATCTTCTCGCCCTTGGGGGTGTGCCGCAGTGCGCGGCTGATCTTGTTCTTGATCGGGTACTGCTTGCCGAAGGGGCTGTTGAACGTCACGCCCGGCGCCAGGCGGAACCTCGCCCGGCGGCCGTCGCGGTCGCCCTTCCGGCCATCGCGGTCACCGGACCGGTCGCCCTCGCGGCCGTCGCGGTCCCCCGTCCGGTCGCCCTTGCGGCCGTCGCCGCTCCGGTCCCTGTCCTCGCTCCGCAAGCTCTGGGTGCCGGACTCGTCACGGTCCCGCTCCTCGGTGATCGGCGTCGGTGCGCCTGCCTGGGCCGGAACGGCCAGTGCCGGCGTCGCCAGCACAGCCGCGGTCACCACTGCGGCGACGTACTTCCTCATTGCGTTTCACCACTCCTCGACTCGGCACTCATCGTGTCGCGCGTTCGGGGGGCGACGCGTGCGCGCCGGAGCCGCGGCATGCCTGCGGCAGGTCCCCCATCGGGGTTGATCATGCCAAACAGGACTGCTTGGCCGAACGGTAATGCGAATCCTGGGCAAGACCCTCGGTCTCGTTGACCGGGCCGCCGACCACGGCGTAGAAGAGCTCGTCGTAGGTCACCAGCACCTGACCGGACGAACACATCTGACGGTCGGCCTTGACCGCCGTGTCACCGTCGAGGCACCCCTTGTAGCCCTGCGGCAGGGTGGCCTCGGCGACCCAGACCTCGGCGCACGACGGCCAGTCGGGCACCTCGGTCGTCTCACCCTCGGTGGGCTCCGACGCCGACTGGTCCGGCTCGGCCGACGGGTCCCTCGCGGTCGTCGGCTCGTCGTCGCCGCAGGCGGCGAGCAAGGTCAGGATCGCCGCTGCCAGCGCGGTCCCAGCGGTCCGTCGCACGGTCCCCTCCATCCGGTTCGGGTCATTGCCACACTAAGAGCATGACGTCCTAGACCGTCAATCGGTTGCGTCACGCTCCCCCGGGCGTGGCGCGGGGTGCGCGGCCGGACGGACGTCTCCCACTACCGTTGCCCTCGTGAGTGTCACCCCGTCGCGTGTCTACGCCGCCCGGCTGGTGGGCCTCCCGATCTTCGACCCGCAGGGCGACCAGGTCGGGAAGGTCCGCGACCTCGTCGTCAGCATGCGCAGCGAGTCCGCGCAGCCGCGCGTGCTGGGCATGGTCGCGGAGGTGTTCGGCCGGCGCCGGATCTTCGTGCCGATGACCCGGGTGACCAACATCGACAGCGGGCAGGTCTACACGACCGGCCTCCTCAACATGCGGCGGTTCGAGCAGCGCTCGACCGAGACGCTGGTGATCGGCGAGATGCTCGACCGCACGGTCACCGTGATCAGCAGCGGGGTGTCCGGCACGGTCTACGACGTCGCGATGGAGCGGTCGCGCACCCGCGACTGGGTGCTCAGCCGGGTCGCCATCCGCGAGCCCTCCAAGGCGCTGCGGCGGCGCGGCCAGACCCACGTCGTGGAGTGGAACGACGTGCGCGGACTGGCGCGCACCGACGAGAAGCAGGGCGCGACCCACCTCGTCGAGGCCCTCAACGACATGCGTCCCGCCGACGCGGCGAGCATCCTGCACGACCTCCCCGTCGAGCGGCGGACCGCGGTCGCGCTCGCCCTCGACGACGAGCGCCTGGCCGACGTGCTCGAGGAGCTGCCCGAGGAGGACCAGGTCGGGATCCTCGAGCGGCTCGACTCCGAGCGTGCGGCCGACGTCCTCGAGGAGATGTCGGCCGACGACGCCGCCGACCTCATCGCCGACCTCCCGCCGGAGACGCAGGAGGTGCTCCTGCGGCTGATG